>JBEIDW010000068.1:0-14778 GCA_040383265.1 Hyphomicrobiales bacterium | reverse complement strand
GGCCAGCTTCAACCCGGGCCGTGCGGGCATGGGCGGCTCCAAGAAGCCGAACCTGAAGCAAGAGTTCTCGGCCGAGCCGCATGTCCGGGGCGTCTGCTCCATGGCGCGCTCGCAGAATCCGGATTCGGCCAACAGCCAGTTCTTCATCTGCTTCGGGGATGCCACCTTCCTTGACCGCCAGTACACAGTATGGGGCAAGGTAACGGACGGCATGGACATCGTCGACGGCATCAAGCGTGGCGAACCCGTGCGCGAGCCGGACAAGATTGCGAAGCTGCAGGTCGCGGCGGACGCAAAGTAACATATTGCTGGCGTCACCCCGGCGAAGGCCGGGGTCCAGCCTTCCCTATCACGGCCCTCTGAAGCGGGATCCTGGCCTTCGCCGGGATGACGCCCTCAGGGGGCTATTCCATTGGACCCGGCCCCATGCGCGTATCGGATTTCGATTTTGACTTGCCTCCTGAGCAGATCGCGCTCAGGCCGGCCAACCCGCGTGACAGTTCTAAACTGCTGGTGGTGCAGCAGGGCGGGCTTGAAGACCATATCTTCCGAGACCTGCCTGATCTGCTGAGGGCGGGCGATGTGCTGGTGTTCAACAATACCCGCGTCATTCCTGCATCGTTGGCAGGCCAGCGGATTGGCCGGGCTGGCACGACTCCCAAAATCTCAACTCTGCTGCACATGCGGCTGGATGCCTCGCGCTGGAAGGCTTTCGTCAAGCCTGCCAAGAAGCTTGAAGCGGGCGACCGGTTGCGCTTCGGGATGCTGGAGGCCAGTGTTGAGGTGAAGGGCGAGGCCGGGGAGGTCACCCTCGCGTTTGATCGTGCCGGCCCTGCACTGGATGAGGCAATCGCCGCCGTGGGGGAGATGCCGCTGCCGCCCTATATCGCGGGAAAGCGCGGAACGGATGAGCAGGACAAGGCCGATTACCAGACGATCTATGCGGAAAAGGAAGGCGCAGTTGCGGCTCCGACGGCAGGGCTCCACTTCACGCCTCACGTGATGAAACAACTGCAAGATAATGATATTACTAATGAATTTGTCACACTTCATGTGGGTGCTGGAACCTTCCTGCCGGTAAAGGCGGAAGATACGAAAGACCACAAGATGCATGCCGAGTGGGGCGAGGTGACCGCCGCCACCTGCGAACGGCTGAAGGCGGTACGCTCACGGGGCGGGCGCATCGTTGCGGTAGGCACCACCTCGCTGCGGCTTCTCGAAAGCTCGGGGCTGGAACCGTTCTCGGGCACAACCGAGATCTTCATCACGCCGGGCTACCGGTTTCGTGCCACGGACCTTCTTATCACCAATTTCCACTTGCCGAAGTCCACGCTGTTCATGCTGGTCTCGGCCTTCTCCGGGCTCGAACGGATGCGGGCTGCATATGCCCATGCCATCGCCAATGGCTATCGCTTCTATTCCTATGGCGACTCGAGCCTGCTATTTCCCTCCGCATGACACAGCAATTCGGTTTCACCCTTCACGGCACGGACGGCGCGGCCCGCCTCGGCACCGTTCATACGCTGCATGGCGATATCCGCACGCCCGCCTTCATGCCGGTGGGCACGGTGGGCACCGTCAAGGGCCTCTACCTCGACCAGGTGGAAGGAACGGGTGCGGACATCATCCTTGGGAATACCTATCACCTGATGCTCAGGCCCGGGGCAGAGCAAGTGGCTGCGCTGGGTGGCCTGCATAAGTTCATCGGCTGGAATCGCCCGATCCTGACGGACTCTGGCGGGTTCCAGATCATGTCGCTCTCCAAGATCCGCAAGATCACGGAGCAGGCGGCCATGTTCCAGTCCCACATCGATGGGCGGAAATATGAACTCTCGCCCGAGCGCGCCATGGAAATCCAGCGGCTCCTGGGTTCCGATATCCAGATGCAGCTCGACCAGTGCATCGAGTACCCCCACACCGAGAAAGATGCCGAGAAGGCCATGCAGCTGTCGCTGCGCTGGGCGGAACGCTCCCGCATCGCGTTTGGCAAGCAGCCGGGCCGGGGCAATTTCGGCATCGTGCAGGGGGGCATCAACCCCAAGCTCCGGAAGGAAAGCGCGGACGGGCTGAAGTCAATCGGCTTCGAGGGCTATGCCATCGGCGGGCTGGCGGTGGGCGAGGGCCATGCGCTGATGCTGCAGGCCATCGAGCACACCGAACCGCACCTGCCGCAGGACCGTCCGCGCTACCTGATGGGCGTCGGCACGCCGGAGGACATTCTGGAATCGGTTGCCCGTGGCATTGACATGTTCGACTGCGTGCTGCCGACGCGCTCTGGCCGCCATGGCCAGGCCTTTACCCGTTTCGGCAAGATCAACCTGCGCAACGCCAGGCACGCCCATGATCCACGCCCGCTGGACCCGGAACACCCGTGCCCGGCGCTGTCAAAATACTCGCGTGCCTATCTTCACCATCTCATGCGCTCAGGCGAACTGCTGGGCATGATGCTCCTCTCCTGGGCGAATATCGCCTATTACCAGACACTGATGCAGGGCATCCGCGCCGCGATTTCGGAGGGCCGCTTCGAAGAATTCCGGCTTTTGACCAAGGAAGGCTGGACGCGCGGCGATATCGCGGCATAATCGGTTCGGATTGGGAGGAACAAGATATGCATTTGTCCGATGAAGTGATTATTCCGGTACCGCGCCAGAAAGTTTGGGAAGCACTGAATGACCCCGAGATTCTGCGCCAGGCGATTCCGGGCTGCGAGGAGGTCATCAAGCACTCCGACACCGAGATGGAAGCCAAGGTCACGGTGAAGATGGGGCCGGTGAAGGCTTCGTTCAAAGGCGCCGTCACGCTCTCCGATCTCGACCCGCCGAATGGGTACCGGATTTCCGGCACCGGCAAGTCGATGATGGGTGGTGCTACAGGCGGCGCCAATGTGCGTCTCGTGGATGTGCCAGAGGGCACCAAGCTGATTTATGATGTGGATGCGCAGGTGACTGGAAAGATCGCGAGTCTGGCCCAGCGCTTCATCGAACCGACCGCGCGGCAGCTTTCCGCCCAGTTCTTCGAGTCTTTCGCTAAGCTTGCGGCAGGCGAACAGGCCTGAACGATCGGGGCTCTATTGATCCCCGGCGGACCAGTGAGGGCGAAATGGGCAGCCTGTTGATCAAGTCGCCGCTTGCGGTGCTGGGGCCGGCTTGCGGCGGCATCGTTATCCGTGACGGGCGCATCGCGCAACTCCTGGCACTGGATGAAATGCCGGCGCAGCCTGTGGACACGGTCTTCGATGCATCGCGCCATGTCGTGTTGCCGGGGCTGGTCAATACCCACCATCACTTCTACCAGACACTGACGCGTGCCCACCCGCAGGCCATCAACAAGAAGCTGTTCGACTGGCTGAAGGCGCTCTACCCGGTGTGGTCACGGCTGACGCCCGAAGCGGTGGAGATTTCGACACGCCTGGCGCTGACTGAACTTCTCATGTCAGGCGTGACCACCACCTCCGATCACCATTACCTCTTCCCCGCCAACCTCGAAGACGCGATGGACATTCAAGTGGCGGAGGCCCGCAGACTTGGCATGCGGATGACGGTGACGCGCGGCTCCATGAATCTCTCCGAGAAGGATGGCGGCTTGCCGCCCGACTCCGTGGTGCAGGATGAGGAGGACATCCTGACTGATTGTGAGCGCGTGATCGGCAAATATCACGAGCGGGGCGACGGGGCGATGATCCAGATCGCCCTTGCGCCATGCTCACCCTTCAGCGTCACCAAATCCCTCATGTGCGCGTGCGGGGAACTGGCGGCGAAACATGATTGCCGCCTGCACACCCATCTGGCGGAAACCCATGATGAGGACGCGTTCTGCCGGGCAGCATTCGGCATGGGACCGGTCGATTATCTGGAGGATGTAGGCTGGCTCAACGCCCGCACATGGCTGGCGCATGGCATTCACTTTTCAGACGGCGATGTGAAGAGGCTGGGCCGTCACGGCGTCGGCGTGTGCCATTGCCCCACCTCCAACATGGTTCTTGCCTCGGGCCAGTGCCGCACGCGTGAACTGGAAGCGGCGGGGTCACCCGTCGGGCTGGGCGTCGATGGGTCAGCATCGAACGATTCCTCCAACCTGATGGAGGGCGTGCGCCATGCCCTGATGATCAACCGCCTGACCTATGACGCCTCGGTGAGCCATCTTGATGCGCTGCGCTGGGCGACCAAGGGTTCGGCAGCATGCCTCGGGCGAAGCGACATTGGTGAGATCGCGGTCGGCAAGCAGGCGGACCTCGCGCTGTTCACGCTCGATGAGCTTCGCTTTTCAGGAGCCGGCGATCCACTGGCGGCATTGGTACTGTGCGGCGCGCACCGCGCTGACCGGGTCATGGTAGCGGGCGAATGGCGGGTGATTGACACACTGCCAGTCGGAATTGACATTTCCGAACTGCGCGCTGCGCATGGCGCGATAGCCCGCCACTTTCTCTGACAACAAGGACGGATGATGGATATCGCTTCTGAATACAACAACCGGGCACTGGTGCCAGACCACCCGGTTTATTTTGCCCGCTGGGCTGCGGAAGCCAAGGCCTACCGCGAGAGCGCGGAGGCAGAACTGGATGTTGCCTATGGCGCGCGGCCGCGGAACCGTGTGGATATGTTCCACGGAACAGGCCGTGGTGGGGCAGGGCCTGTGGTGCTGTTCATCCACGGTGGCTATTGGCGGAGCCTCGACAAATCGATTTTCAGTCATATCGCGGGGCCAGCGAATGAGCACGGCCTCGATGTGGCGGTAGCGGGCTACTCGCTTTGCCCAGAGGTGACGATCAGCGACATCATTGATGAAATGCGTCAGTGCTGCCTGTTTCTGTCGCAGCGATATGGTCGGCGGATCGTGGTGGCGGGGCACTCGGCCGGGGGCCACCTCGCGGCCTGCATGGTGGCGACTGACTGGCAGCTGTACGGAGGTCGGCCAGACCTCGTCCATGCAGGGCTTTCGGTGAGCGGTCTCTTTGATCTCCGGCCCTTGCTGGCCACGCCGATGAACGATGACCTTCGCCTCTCGGCGGTGGAGGCCGTGACGGCCAGCCCGTTACTCTGGCCGGCCCCGAACCGCATTCCCTTCGACAGCTGGGTGGGCGGCAACGAGAGTTTTGAATTCCTCCGCCAGGCGCGCTCGTTACCCGCCGCTTGGCAAGGCCTCGGCATTCCAAGCCGTTCAGTTGTGTTACCCGGGGACAACCACTTCAGCATCTGCGACCATTTGAGCAAGCCCAGCCACCCGATAACAGTTCGGCTGCTCGAACTCGCCAGTGTTTAGGGCGCGGATTGTGCATTGCACAGTACCAGCGATGGGGCTGTGCAGTTTCCGAACGCCCGAATTTCGCCGCGAATACCCCCTCCACTTTCCGGTCGAAGCACCTATATAATCACTCCCATGCCAAAGCAGCCTAATCACAGAGACGAAAACCAGACGGGGGTAATCACCCGCACTGAAGCGAAAACCAAGAAACCTTCGCTGTACAAGGTGCTACTGCTCAATGACGACTACACGCCGATGGAGTTCGTCGTGCATGTGCTTGAACGCTTCTTCGGCAAGGGACGCGACGAGGCGACCCGCATCATGCTGCACGTCCATCAGAAGGGCGTGGGCGTATGTGGGGTGTATACGTTCGAAGTGGCGGAAACCAAGGTTACCCAGGTGATGGATTTCGCCCGCAACAACCAGCATCCCCTCCAGTGCACGATGGAAAAGGAATAGGCCAATGCCGACATTCTCCCGCAGTCTCGAAAAGGCGCTTCACCGCGCCCTCGCACTGGCCAATGAACGCCGCCACGAGTACGCCACGCTGGAACATCTTCTGCTCTCGCTGACGGACGACAAGGATGCCGCGGCCGTAATGAAGGCCTGCAACGTCGACCTTGACGTCCTGCGTCGCAGCCTGACCAGCTACATCGACAATGAGCTGGGGCAGATGATCGCAGCCGAGCGTGAGGATTCAAAGCCCACTGCCGGTTTTCAGCGCGTGATCCAGCGCGCGGTGATCCATGTCCAGTCGTCGGGCCGGGAGGAGGTTACGGGCGCCAATGTGCTCGTTGCCATTTTCGCCGAGCGCGAAAGTCATGCCGCCTTCTTCCTGCAGGAGCAGGACATGACGCGTTATGACGCGGTGAACTATATCTCCCACGGCATCGCCAAGCGCACCGGTCTGTCGGAAGCGCGCCCGGTGCGTGGTGTGGACCAGGACCAACAGGGCGCACCCAGTTCCGAGAACAACGAGGAGGGTGGCGCAAAGAAAAAGGGCGAAGGCGATGCGCTGGATCTCTACTGCATCAACCTCAACAAGAAGGCCGGCGAGGGCAAGATCGACCCGCTGATCGGCCGTGAGCCCGAGGTAAACCGCACCATCCAGATCCTGTGCCGCCGCCAGAAGAACAACCCGCTATTCGTGGGCGATCCGGGTGTGGGCAAGACGGCCATCGCCGAAGGATTGGCCCGCAAGATCATCAACGATGAAGTGCCGGAGGTTCTGCGGGACTGCACGGTCTACCAGCTTGACATGGGCGCACTGCTGGCCGGAACCCGCTACCGCGGCGATTTCGAAGAGCGCCTCAAGGCGGTGGTGAAGGAAATCGAATCCCGCCCCGGTGCCATCATGTTCATCGATGAGATCCATACTGTGATCGGCGCCGGCGCGACCTCGGGCGGCTCCATGGATGCCTCCAACCTGCTGAAGCCCGCCTTGGCCAATGGCTCTCTCCGCTGCATCGGATCGACGACCTATAAGGAATACCGGCAGCACTTCGAGAAGGACCGGGCACTTGTCCGCCGCTTCCAAAAGATCGACGTGAACGAGCCGTCCATCCCGGACGCCATCGCGATCCTCAAGGGCCTCAAGCCCTATTACGAGCAGTTCCACAAGGTGCGCTACACTGACGACGCGATCGAGACCGCTGTGCAGCTGTCCGCCCGCTATATGGCGGACCGAAAATTGCCGGATAAGGCGATCGACGTGATCGACGAGACAGGCGCTTCCCAGATGCTTCTGGCCGAAGACAAGCGCCGCAAGGTGATCGGCGTGCCTGAGATCGAAGCGACCATTGCGACCATGGCCCGCATTCCGGCCAAGACGGTCTCGAAGGACGACGCCTCGGTTCTTAAGAACCTCGAAACCGAGTTGAAGCGCATGGTATTCGGCCAGGACAAGGCCATTGAAGCGCTGGCGGCTTCGATCAAGCTGGCCCGCGCCGGATTGCGCGAACCGGAGAAGCCCATCGGTTGCTATCTGTTCTCCGGGCCCACAGGCGTTGGCAAGACGGAAGTCGCCAAGCGGCTGGCAGAGGTGATGGGCGTGAACATGCTGCGCTTCGACATGTCGGAGTATATGGAGCGGCACTCCGTTTCCCGCCTGATCGGCGCGCCTCCCGGCTATGTGGGTTTTGACCAGGGCGGCTTGCTGACGGATGGCATCGACCAGCATCCCTACACGGTGCTGCTGCTCGATGAGATCGAAAAGGCTCACCCGGATCTCTACAATATCCTCCTGCAGGTGATGGACCACGGCAAGCTGACGGACCACAACGGCAAATCCGTCGACTTCCGTAACGTCATCCTGATCATGACCACCAATGCGGGCGCGCAGGACATGGCGCGCGAGGCAATCGGGTTCGGCAGCAGCGTACGCGAGGGTGACGACACGGCGGCCATCCAGCGCATGTTCACGCCCGAATTCCGCAACCGTCTTGATGCGGTCATCCCCTTCGGCCATCTGCCGGCCACTGTGGTGCGCAAGGTGGTGGAAAAGTTCGTCCTGCAGCTCGAAGCCCAATTGGCAGAACGGCAGATCAACATTGAACTTTCAGCCGAGGCTGCGGATTGGCTCGCCAAGAAGGGTTACGACCAGCAGATGGGCGCACGGCCACTGGCCCGCGTCATTCAGGAACATGTCAAGAAGCCCTTGGCGGAGGAGGTTCTGTTCGGCAAGCTCTCCAAGGGTGGAACGGTGCGCATCCTGCTGCAGGGTGATGGCCTGACCTTCACCTATTTGAGCCGTGATGACGAAAAGGCCCTGCCCGGACGGCCGGCCCGAAAGGCACTGCCGCGCGCCACGGTGGCAGCAGAAGAGGACGGCGGCAAGCCCGCCAAGAAGCCCCCGCGGCGCAAACCGGCCGACAAATCGGCCTAATCCACGCCTGGTGTCTTCAGGATAAAAACTCTCGAACCGCCAACTGCTGAATTGCAGTTGGCGGTTTTCTTGTTAAAGTCTGCTTCAAGAACAAGGCTTACACGGCCCACGGGGAGAGAAAATGTGGCGGAAGCTGCAGTGACGGGAATGAGCGGCCAACCAGTCGCCGTGCGGGTGTCGGATCTTCACAAGAAATTCGGCGAGCTTGAGGTTCTGAAAGGCGTTTCCCTTACGGCACGTGAAGGTGACATTGTGTCGATGATTGGTGCCTCAGGGTCCGGCAAGTCCACCTTCCTGCGCTGCATCAACTTTCTCGAAATGCCGACTTCAGGCGAAATTGAGGTCACCGGGGAACAGGTGGCGCTCGCCCGGCACAAGGATGGCGACCTACACCCCTCGGACCGCCGCCAGCTGGAGCGGATCCGCACCAGGCTTGGAATGGTGTTCCAGAGTTTCAATCTCTGGCAACACATGACCGTGCTGCAGAATGTCATCGAAGCGCCGGTGCATGTTTTGGGCATTCCGAAGCAGGAGGCCATCGCGCGCGGAGAGGCACTGCTTCACAAGGTCGGCCTCTTTGACAAGCGGGATCAGTACCCCGCTTATCTTTCAGGCGGCCAGCAGCAGCGCGCGGCCATCGCGCGTGCCCTCTGCATGGAACCGAAAGTGATGCTGTTCGATGAGCCGACATCTGCGCTCGACCCGGAACTCGTCGGCGAAGTGCTGCGCGTGATCCGCGGACTTGCCGAAGAAGGCCGCACCATGATCCTCGTGACGCATGAAATGAAGTTCGCGCGCGATGTCTCTAACCATGTCATCTATCTCTACAAGGGCGTGATCGAGGAGGAGGGGCCACCCTCGCAAGTCTTCGGCTCGCCAGTGAGCGATCGCTGCCGCCAGTTCGTGTCGTCAAGCCACGGCTGATCTGGCAGTGTAACTGCAAGTGTTTAACGTAGGAAACCATGGGCTGAAGGCCCTGGATAATAGGGAGAAGACCAAATGAAACTTTCTCGTCGCTTTGTATTCGCGGTGGCTGCCGCCGCCATGATGGCCGGAGCCTCCTCCGCCGCCATGGCCGACATCAAGTTCGGCGTCGCCGCCGAGCCCTATCCGCCCTTCTCCTCGAAGGATGCGTCGGGCAAATGGGTCGGCTGGGAAATTGACCTGATGAACGCCGTCTGCGAGCAGATGAAGGAAAAGTGCGAACTGGTTGAAGTTGCATGGGACGGCATCATTCCCGCGCTCACCTCCAAGCAGATCGACGTGATCTGGTCTTCCATGTCGATCACCGGCGAGCGCAAGCAGACCATCGACTTCACCAACATGTACTACAACACCCCCACCGTGATCATCGGTGCCAAGACCGGCGACCTCGACATCACGCCGGAGCACCTCAAGGGCAAGGTCATCGGCGCGCAGGTTTCGACCATTCACGAGAAGTACGTGCAGAAGTACTACGCCCCGGCTGGCGCCGAGGTGAAGACCTACGCCACGCAGGATGAAGCCAACAACGACCTCGCCGCCGGCCGCCTCGACTATGTGCAGGCCGATGCATCCGCTCTCGACGCCTTCCTCAAGTCCGAACAGGGCGCAGCCTGCTGCGAACTGAAGGGGCAGGTGAAGGATGATCCGGAAGTGTTGGGCGAAGGCGTCGGTGGTGGCGTCCGCAAGGAAGACACAGCGCTCAAGGACAAGCTGAACGCCGCGATCGCGGAGCTCGCCAAGTCCGGGAAGTTCGAGGAAATCACCAAGAACCACCCGGACCTCGTCGGCAAGATGGTCCTTCCGCAGTAATCAAACCAGACCTGCGGGGTGATTGCCCCGCAGGTTTTTTCTGAGGTTCATTATGGCGGCCAAGCCCGGCTTTCCCGAAGTGCTGTCCTTTGGACCCACAGGCTATGGCGACGAACTGTTGTGGGGCGCCGCCATGAGCGTCTCGATTGCTTTGCTCGCCTATACCCTCGGCCTGATGATCGGGATCGCCGGAGCTCTGTCGAAGCTCTACGGAAGCACGCTAACCCGTACAATAACGCAGGGCTACACCACGCTGGTGCGGGCAGTTCCTGAACTTATCCTCATCCTCATTCTCTATTACGCGGGCACGGCAACCCTCAACCAGTTGCTGGAGAGTGCCGGTTTTGGCGCAATCGCAATCAACGGATTCGTCGCGGCCGTTCTCGTGCTTGGCTTTGTGCAGGGCGCTTATTCCACCGAGGTTTTACGCGCTGCGATCCAGGCCATCCCTATTGGTCAGATTGAAGCCGCGAAGGCCTACGGCATGTCGCCTTGGCTGATTTTCCGCCGCATCACGCTTCCGGCCATGTTGCCCTTCGCCATTCCGGGCCTCGCAAATCTCTGGCTGATCGTCACCAAGGATACGGCCTTGATCGCCGTGGTGGGTTATACCGAACTGGCGCTGGCAACCCGGCAGGCTGCCGGCAATACCAAGATGTACTTCACGTTCTTCGTCGCCGCCGGCCTCATCTATCTGTCGATTACCCTGATCTCCCAAAAGGGCTTCAGCGTGCTGGAACGGCGGGTCCGGCGCGGCCAGCGGAAACTGGCGTGAGGGCGGCAGCATGAATATCGGGATCATAAAGCTTCTCGTAAAGTCAGCTGTTCTTTTGCTGCTGGCCGCCGTTGCCATTGGCCTGATCTACTGGCTTGCTGCGGTATCGCAGTGGGGTTGGGTGGCGAAGTATCTGCCGCTGCTTATCAAGGGACTGTGGCTGACGGTTCTTCTTTGGGTTCTCTCCTGCATTTTCGGCATCATCCTGGCCATTCCGATTGGGCTTGTGCAGGTCACAGGGCCGTGGTGGTTGGCGGCGATTGCACGAGGGTTCTGCACCGTCATTCGCGGAACGCCTCTGCTGTTGCAGTTATGGCTTATTTACTATGGTCTTGGCTCGCTGTTTCCGAAGATCGCGATGTTCTATCCCGATTTCCGGCAAGACTTCATGTGGCTCATCAGGCTTGATGCCTTCTGGTACGCGCTGCTGGCCTTCACCTTAAGTTTTGCGGGATATGAAGGCGAGATCATGCGTGGCGCCTTCCTTGGCGTGCCGCGTGGGGAGTTGGAAGCGGCGCGGGCCTTCGGCATGTCGCCCTGGAAAGTTCTGACCCGTGTCTGGTTCCCGCGCGCCGTGCGCATGGTGCTTCCAACGCTTGCAGGCGAAGTTGTGCTGCAGCTGAAAGCAACCCCGCTTGCCATGACCGTGACGGTGATGGACCTCTCGGGCGTGGTGCGCAACCGCATCACGCAGGACACATACATCGTCTATGAACCCTTGATGCTGCTGGCGGTGATCTACATGTGCCTCACATTCCTTGCGGTGTGGGCCTTCAGCATCATTGAAAAGAAAGTGCCGCAGAAGCGATGATCGAAGACACCATCAAGAAGCACCTGCCGGAACTCATCGCCATCCGGCATGACATTCATGCCCACCCTGAAATGCTGTTCAAGGAGGAGCGGACCGCGAAGATCGTGGCGGACGAGCTCGCGCGCCTTGGCTTCAAGGTCACCACCGGCATCGGCATCACCGGTGTTGTCGGCTCCATCAGTAATGGCAATTCGGCCCGGGCCATTGGCATCCGCGCGGATATGGATGCGCTGCCGATCAGCGAGCAGACAAATCTTCCCTATGCCTCGAAGTATCCCGGCAAGATGCATGCCTGTGGCCATGATGGCCACACCACAATGCTACTGGGCCTCGCGCGGTACCTGTCAGAGACGATGAACTTCGACGGCACGGTGCATCTGATCTTCCAGCCTTCGGAGGAGGACGAGGGCGGGGCGATGAAGATGATCGCTGACGGACTCTTCACCCGTTTTCCCTGCGACTCGATCTTTGCGCTCCATAATCTTCCCGGTGAGGCGGAGGGTCAGATCCTTGTGCGGCCGGGGCCTATCACCGCATCCTGCGATGTGTTGACGATCATCGTGCAAGGCATCGCAGGCCATGGCGCGCTGCCGCATAAATCCGTTGATCCAATCGTTGCGGCTTCCAGCCTCGTGCTGGCCTTGCAGACCATCGTGTCACGCAACACCGACCCGCATGACCCCGTGGTAGTCACGGTGGGTGCGATCAACGGCGGTTCGATGGCGACCGTCATCCCCGATCAGGTAAAACTGCTCGTGGGCATCCGCACTGTTACCAGTCCTGTGCGGGACATGGTTCTGTCCCGCATCCGCGACATCGCCATTGCCCATGCCAAGTCCTATGGCTGCACGGCGGAGGTGGATATGGGCGTGGACAGTTGGAGCTACCCCGCCGGTTTCAATACGGAGAAGGAGGCCGCGCTGGTGCGGGAGGTTGCGCTGGAACTGGGGCAGGATCCAGCACATGTCGACATGCGCGGGCCTTTCATGTTCTCCGAGGACTTCTCGGCCATGCAGGAGGTCGTGCCGTCCTGCTATTTCGGCCTGGGCGCGGGGCCAGGGCCGATGCTTCACGACCCCGGCTACAACTTCAATGATGCGCTGCTCGTGAAGGGCCCCGCCTTTTGGGCGAGGCTCGTCGAGAAGGCCCTTCCTCAGGCGTAGGGGCCTTCAATGCCCAACTTGCGCATCAGCGTGGCATAGGTGTTGAAGCTCTTCACCAGCACAGCGCCATGCTGCGCGATCAACTCTGCGCGCTTTTCTTCCGTCGACGCCATTGCAAGCGCGCCCCAGATGGCGGCCATGGCTTCAGCACCCTCGCGTGCCCTTTGAGCCGCACCCTCTTCGGTGAGCGCGCGGGCGATGGTCTGGCCAGAGCACCTGCCCACGCCAGCAACCGTCATCGCGCCGCCCATTGAATAGCCCTCCGGAAGATCGCCCTTCAGGTTGATGACTTCCTTATACTGGATGGCATCAAAGATCTGGTCCACCGCCTGCTTTGCACCTTCAACACGCGAGACATGCTCGGTATCTGCCGCCGCGTGCGGCAGCAGTTCCAACCGGCCGGGATATTTCTGTGCCAGCGGAAGATATGGAACCATCGGACCGGATGCCGCGCCGGTTTCGGCGTTAACGAAGAGATCCGCGTCAATGGCCGCATAGCGCACCTTGCCCGAGGCGAGCGCGCTATCGAGAGCCGCCGTATCCACGCACTCTCCGCGATCATAGTTGATGACAATTGCGCCATCATTGAGCACTGCCAGAACCGACGCACTCACCACGTTCGCGTTGGCGAATTTGCCAGTGGCGGCGTTCAGGGGCCCAAGGCCGGTGTGCACCGAAATCACGTCGGCGCCCTTCGCGGCGTCTTCCGGTGTAGCGGCATAGATGAAGCCTTCCGACTCGATCCACTCCCTGTGGCGGGGCCGCGCGTGAACAGCCACGGCCATGCCGAAGGCCTGTGCGATCTTCGCCATCTCGCGGCCGATGTTGCCATATCCGATGATACCGAGGCGCCTGCCTTCAATTTTTTCTGTCGGGAAGTCCTTCAGATCGCGCCCTGTGTCAAACTTCGCGGCGGCGGTAAGGCGATGCATCTCATCAACCGGCAAGTCTGGCATGACTTTCAGCAGCGCCTTGAACGCCATCTGAGCGGTAGCGCGGCTGTTGAAGGAGGGCGTGTTCATAAGAGGTGCTGAGCCGTCCTCGCCATTGCCGCCACCCCAGGACGCGGACGCCATGTTGCTAGTGCCAGCGCCAATCCGCACGCCACCTTCATTGAATACCGACTCTTTCGGCAGAAAGGTTGCGGCGGCAATCACCGCATCATACTGGCCCTTATCGGTGAGTGGCCTGATTTCCTCCGGCTTCGACAGGTTGGGCTGATAGAAGAAATGGATCTTGCCTGCGTCGAGCTTCGCCGTTTCTGACATCGGGCCATCATGGAACACGCCACCCTTGGCTTCCACATGCGCCTTCACGGCGTAAAAATCAGGCTTGCCATTCTTGCCGAATTTGAGGCCGACATGATCGCACATCAACACCTTGTAGGCGCGCTTGGGATCATCCTTGCGCTGACGGCCAGCAACGGTGTCCGGCGCCGGGAAGGTGATGCCCGATTTTTCAAGCTCCTCTTCGATCACCACAATACGGGCGCGATGATAGGCGTAAGCGAGATTGTCGAGGAGCGCCGTCACATCCTCCACCGGGCGGATGCCGCCAATCCAGGCGCGATGATCGCCGGGGGTGCCGGGGAAGGCGTTGATGTAGCGCGCGGTGTCGAGACCCTCCTCATGAACACCATTGGGGTGGGTCAGGCCTTCATAGGAGAGAAGCTGCTTGGAACGGGCAATGATACGTGCATGGATCGCGGGATCGGTGATCCGCTCGTCCTTCACTTTGATAAGAGTGACGGCAGCACCGCGGTTGTCGGGCGCGCTCACGCCAAGTTCAAGAAGATCCGAGTGGTTCATCCACTCATTGATGGCGGCACGGTTCTGCTCGGAGCGGCGGTTCATCTCCTTGACGGCGCCAATCTTCTGTTCCACCCGCAGCAGGCCAAAGGTGGTTTCCGCGAAGGCGAGGGTCGAGAAGGTGTTGATCACGCCACCAACCATGCGGTTCTCAGCCGGGTCATAGATGGGGCCGAGCTTCACGGTGCGTTCGCCCGTCAGCGGCATTTTGGGATCAACGGGCGCAGCCAGCTTCAACTGGCGCGGAATGGCCCAGGAGGGCGTTTTCTGGTTCTCTTCAACCAGCGCCAGCGCCTGTGGCG
>JBEIDW010000067.1:0-15176 GCA_040383265.1 Hyphomicrobiales bacterium | reverse complement strand
ATGCGCCAGCGCGTGGCTGGGCTCCATTGCGGGGATGATGCCTGCAAGCTTGCAGCACAGCTGGAAGGCATCGAGCGCCTCCGTGTCGGTGGCGGCCACATAGGTGACGCGGCCCCTGTCATGAAGCCAGGCATGTTCCGGCCCGATGCCGGGATAGTCGAGGCCCGCCGAAATCGAATGGCCTTCGATGATCTGGCCGTCGTCATCCATCAGCAGATAGGTGCGGTTGCCATGCAAAACGCCTGGCTTGCCGCCGGTGATGGAGGCGGCATGCTGCGTCTTGGTCTTGAGGCCATGGCCGCCTGCTTCGACGCCGTAAATCTCCACGTCCTTGTCATCGAGGAAGGGATGGAACAGGCCCATGGCATTGGAGCCGCCGCCGATGGCCGCAACGAGCGAATCCGGCAGGCGGCCTTCGCGCTTCAGCATCTGCTCCTTGGCTTCACGGCCGATGACCGACTGGAAGTCGCGCACCATTTCAGGATAGGGGTGCGGGCCTGCAACAGTGCCGATGCAATAGAACGTATCTTCGACATTCGCCACCCAGTCGCGCAGCGCTTCGTTGAGCGCGTCCTTCAACGTGCGAGAACCGGACTTGGCGGGAACCACTTCGGCGCCCAGCAGCTTCATGCGGAACACATTGGGCTTCTGCCGCTCGATATCCACTTCACCCATGTAGACGATGCACTGGAGGCCAAAGCGCGCGCAGGCGGTGGCGGTGGCCACGCCATGCTGGCCGGCACCGGTTTCCGCGATGATGCGCTTCTTGCCCATGCGGCGGGCCAGCAGGATCTGCCCCATCACGTTGTTGATCTTGTGAGCGCCGGTGTGATTGAGTTCATCGCGCTTGAAATAGATCTTGGCGCCGCCCAGGTGTTCCGTCAGGCGCTCCGCGAAATAGAGCGGGCTGGGGCGGCCGACATAATGCTCCAGAAAATCATCCAGCTCCGCCTGGAAGGACCGGTCGGCCTTCGCGTCCTTATAGGCCTGCTCCAGTTCCAGAATGAGCGGCATCAGCGTTTCGGCGACAAAGCGTCCGCCATAGATGCCGAACAGGCCGTTTTCATCAGGCCCGGTGCGGAAGGAATTGAGAGTTGTGACGTTCATGTGGTTCCGGTGCTTTCTGTTTTCGCTTCGCCGGATGATAATACGCCCGGCAGCGGCCCTTGGCTCACGGTTCTAGCGGGGCCGCTTGGCGGCCTCAATGAATTTCCGGATCAAGGCCTCGTCCTTGAGGCCCGGAGCGGTCTCGACCCCGGAGGAGACATCCACCATGGGCGCGCCCGTAACCTGGATGGCCTCTGCGACATTGCCGGGCGTCAGCCCACCCGCCAACATGAAGGCGGGGCGGCTGTCGCCCTCAAGAAGGCCCCAGTCGAAGGCGTGGCCATTGCCGCCCGGCAGCGCGCTCCCCAGCGTCTCGGGTGCCTTCGCATCATACAGGATGAGGCTCGCGACGGTGGAAAATGCCGCCGCTGCGGCAATGTCGCCCGCATCCTTGACCCGAATGGCCTTGATGACGGGCTTTCCCGTCAGGCGTTCAATCTCCGCCACCCGCTCTGGCGTTTCGCTGCCATGGGCCTGAATGAAGTCGGGCTGGACATGGCGGGCGATGGCGCTGAGCAACTGGTCATCCGCGTCGACGACCAGCGCCACCGACTTGGCCCTGCCGCGCGCCAGGGCCGCCAGCCCGCTGGCCTGCTCCAGCGTCACGTTGCGCGGGCTTTTCGGGAAGAAGACAAAGCCGATCAGGTCAGCCCCCGCCGCGATGGCCGCTTCCACCGTTTCGGGCGTCGACAGTCCGCAGATCTTGACCTCAACGCTCATGGAGGCTCGCCAGAATGTCTGCGGCGGCCATGGCCGGGTCGGCAGCACCGGTGATGGCGCGGCCGATCACCAGAATATCCGCCCCCGCTTTCATGGTGGCGTCTGGCGTTGCCACGCGCTTCTGGTCCTGCACGGCCGCATCCGCCGGGCGTATGCCGGGAACGACGGTGAGGAAATCGCGCCCCAGATCATGCCGGATGCCCGTCAGGTCATGCGGGCTGCACACCACGCCATCGAGTCCGGCACGCTTGGTGAGTGCTGCAAGAGCACGCGCGTGAGCCTCGGTGTCCTTCGCCGTTTCGAAGCCTGCGGCCCAGATATCGTCATCCGACAGGCTCGTGAGGATCGTGACGGCAATGAGTTTCGATTGCCCGGCAACGGCGTCTGCCGCTGCCTTCATCATGTCGAGCCCCCCGGTGGCATGGAGGTTGACGATGGCCGGGCGGGGCTCGATCCGCATCAGCGCCTTCATGGCGGAGGCGACGGTATTGGGAATGTCATGAAGCTTCAAATCGAGGAAGACCGGCAGCCCCTGCTCCGCCACGCGCACATAGCCGTTGAGCCCATGCGCATAGAAGAACTCCATGCCCACCTTCATCAGCCCCACATGAGGCTTCAGCGTGCGGGCAAGCCACACCGCCTTTTCGAGGTCGGGCGTGTCGAGGGCGACGCAGATCGGGTTGACTGGCATGTCAGGCTCCTGAAATCCGCCGGTACAGCGGTTCAGCGGGCCTTTTGATACAGCATGATGGCGGTGGCAAGGTCTTCAATCGCCGTTCCAGCGGACTTGAAAAGGGTGATCTCATCGCCTGAGGCGCGGCCCTTCGCGGTGCCACGGCAAAGATCGGCCAGATCGCCCTTGATCGCAGCGAAGTCAAACTTGCCCTCGTCGCGGGCCTGCAACAGGTCTCCCGCTTCCGCGAGGGCCCCGTCGCGCGTATCCACATAGACCGAAGACCGCGCCACCACATCCGCATCGGTCTCACGCATTGCGGGCTTGAAGGCGCCTGCCAGGTCCACATGCGTGCCGGGCCTGAGCCAGGCCCCCTTCACGATGGGCGCGGTGGAGGTGGTGACACAGCTGATGATATCGGACTGGCGCACCGCATGTTCGAGGTCTGATACGGAATGGGCCTCGAAACCCTCCTGCGCAAGCCCGGCGGCGAGTGCTTCGGACTTGGCGATGGAGCGGTTGTAGATGAAGACGCGCTTCACCGGGCGCACCGCCGCATGGGCGCGCACGAAATGGGGCCCGAGAGCGCCAGCGCCCACGAGCGTCATCACCTCCGCATCCTTGCGCGCCAGATAGTCCGCGGCCAGGGCGGAGGCAGTCGCCGTGCGGCGGCGGGTGATCTCGCCGCCATCCATCAGCGCAACCGTCTCGCCCGTCTTCTGGTCGATCAGCAGGTAACTGGCCTGAATGGTCGGCAGACCCAGCGCGGCGTTGTCAGTTTTGAAGATGACCGTCTTGAGGCCCGCCCAGTCCTTTGACCAGGCGGGCATGAGGAGCAGCGTCGAGACGGCGGACACATCATGGTGGTGACGCACGGGGGTTTCGATCTCCGCCCGGAAGCCTTCACGCAGTGCCTCCACGATGTCGCGGTAGCCACCCAGCCGTGCAACGTCTTCAGCAGACAGGATCTTCAAGCGTCATGTTCCAGCCGTGGGGCCTGGGAGCCCGCGGCGGTCTGCAATTCGCGCTTTTCGCGCTCATGCGCCTGCTGCGTCCGCACCAGTTCGATCTTGGCATCGCGCGTTGCGCGGCGATACCGGGCATTACCGCGCCAGGCCACGAACCAACCGACAAAGATGCCCACTAGTACGCCACAAAAGAACAGCGTCCAGAGCGGCATGCTGATCGTCGCGAAGGGATGCGTGCGGTTGATGGGATCAAAGGAGATCGTAACCCACTCCCGGTTGGCCACGGCAAAACCGATGCCAATCACGGCGATGGGCAGGCCAACGGCCCAGTTGAACATGCCTTTGAAGGTCATCAGCCCTTCTCGTTCAGGCGCTCGCGCAATTCCTTGCCCGTCTTGAAGAAGGGCACGCGCTTGGCGATCACCTCAACCGATTCACCGGTGCGCGGGTTGCGGCCGGTGCGGGCATTGCGCGACTTGGCCGAGAAGGCGCCGAAGCCTCTCAGCTCCACCCTGTCGCCCTCCTTTAGCGCATTGATGATCTCATCGAGCACAGTGTTCACGATGCGCTCGATGTCACGGTGATAGAGGTGGGGGTTCTTCTCGGCGATCTGCTGAACGAGCTCTGACTTGATCATGATGCTTCCCTGATTACTGGGCAGGGTGCCAAAGCGCGAGAAGCCCGTCAAGCTGCGCGCGTTCGGCCGCCGAGCGGAACCCCTCCAGGCCCAGGGACCTGAGAACGGCCTCCGCTGCGGCAAAGCCCAGGCCCAGGGTCTCGGCGGACTTCGCCGGCTTCCAGTCCACAACCGGCAGCTTGGCGGGTATCTTCCTGTCGGCCTCAAGCCAGGCCACCGCCTTGTCCTCGCCACCCAGCTCGTCGATCAGCTTGTCGGCCAGCGCCTGGCGGCCGGTATAGACCCGGCCATCCGACAGTTCCTTGACACGCGGCATGGGCAACTGGCGGCGCTCGGCCACGAGGCCGATGAACCACTGGAAGCCATCGTCCACCATGGCCATTGTCACCGTACGCACCCTCTCTGACATGGGCTTGTAGGGAGAAGGCTCGGCTTTCATGTCTCCCGATCGCAGCTCCTCCATCTTGACGCCCACTGTATCCAGCAGCTTCGAGAACTCCGGCATGGAGAAAATGACGCCGATCGAACCTGTGATGGTATTGCCGCGCGCCACGATGCGGTCCGCCGCCAGCGCGGTGATGTAGCCGCCAGATGCCGCCACCGTGTCCATGACGGCGACGACGGGCTTTTTCGCCGATATCTTGCGCACGGCATCATAGACGGCTTCGGACCCAGCCGTCGTGCCGCCGGGGCTGTCGATCCGCAGCAGAACGGCCTTCACCTTGTCGGATTCCTCAACCTTCTGGAGCAGGTCCAAGGTACGCTGGTCACCGGTGATCAGCCCGTCGATGCGCACCCGTGCGATCTGGTCCTCGAAACCCTTGCTGCCCTGTGACCAGACAATGGCGGCGATGGCGGCGATGGCCAGCAGCACCGCCAGCACACGCCACAGCGTGAGCTTCCGCTTAAGGCGGCGGCGGTCAACGATGAGTTCAGCTTCGGAGATCATCAGCGGTTCCTCGAAAACATACGCCACAAATATATATGGCCGGGACGGGCCCGGCCATGAAAAGCTTCATGAAAAAACGGCCGGGTTACCCCGGCCGTTCCACAAGTCTCAGTCTTCGCTCTTCTGCTTCTTGAGCGCGGCGCCGAGGATATCGCCCAGCGAGGCACCCGAGTCGGAGGAGCCATACTGCGCAACGGCTTCCTTCTCTTCGGCGATCTCGAGGGCCTTGATGGACACGTTCATCTTGCGGGCCTTCTGATCGAAGATGGTGACCTTGGCATCGAACTTTTCGCCGACGGCGAAACGCTCGGGGCGCTGCTCGGCACGGTCACGCGCCAGATCGGCGCGCTTGACGTAAGCCGTCATGTCGGTGCCCGCGACCTTCACTTCGAGGCCGTTGTCCTCGACCTTGAGAACTTCGCAGGTGACGGTGTCACCCTTCTTGATGCCGACGGCGGAAGCCAGCGGGTCAGAACCCAGCTGCTTGATGCCAAGCGAAATACGCTCCTTCTCGCGGTCCACGTCGAGGACGCGGGCCTTGACGCGGTCGCCCTTCTTGAAGTCCTTGATGGCTTCTTCGCCTGAGCGCTTCCAGTCGATGTCGGAGAGATGGACCATGCCGTCCACATCGCCGTCGAGGCCGATGAACAGGCCAAACTCGGTGATGTTCTTGATCTCGCCCTCAACGTCTGTGCCAGAGGGATACTTGTCGGCGAAGGCTTCCCACGGGTTCTTCTGGGTCTGCTTGAGGCCCAGCGAGATGCGGCGCTTGGCCGAGTCGATGTCGAGCACCTGCACTTCGACCGCTTCCGAGGTGGAGAGGATCTTGCCCGGGTGCACGTTCTTCTTGGTCCAGCTCATTTCGGAGACGTGGATCAGGCCTTCGATGCCATCTTCCAACTCCACGAAGGCGCCGTAGTCGGTGATGTTGGTAACCTTGCCCTTCACCTTGGCGCCGATCGGATAGCGCTCGGTGACGACTTCCCACGGATCCTTGTCCAGCTGCTTCATGCCGAGCGAGATACGCTGCGTCTCGGGGTTGATGCGGATGATCTGCACCTTCAGCGACTGGCCGACATGGAGAACGTCGGAGGGATGGTTGACGCGCTTCCACGCGATGTCGGTGACGTGGAGGAGGCCGTCGATGCCGCCCAGGTCAACGAACGCGCCGTAATCGGTGATGTTCTTGACCATGCCCTCGACCACCTGGCCTTCGGCGAGGTTCTGGACGAGTTCGGAGCGCTGCTCGGCGCGGGTCTCTTCCATGATGGCGCGGCGCGAGACAACAATGTTGCCGCGGCGGCGGTCCATCTTGAGGATCTGGAAGGGCTGCGACACGTTCATCAGCGGGCCCACATCGCGGATCGGGCGGACGTCCACCTGGCTACCGGGAAGGAAGGCAACAGCGCCGCCGAGATCGACGGTAAAGCCGCCCTTGACGCGGCCGAAGATCACGCCATCGACGCGCTCATTCTTATTGGCCATCTGCTCGAGGCGGGTCCACGCCTCTTCGCGGCGGGCCTTGTCACGCGAGAGCACGGCTTCGCCCATGGCGTTCTCGATGCGCTCGAGGTAAACTTCTACGGTGTCTCCGACCTTGAGTTCGGAGGCCTTGCCCGGCTGGGCGAATTCCTTGACGGCAATCTTGCCTTCGGTCTTGAGACCGACATCGATGATGGCGAAGTCATTCTCGATCGAGACGACGCGGCCCTTGACGACGCTGCCTTCGGCGGCAGGGTTGTCGGAATAGCTCTCGGCGAGGAGCGATTCGAAATCTTCACGGGTGGGGGTAAGCGAGACGGCGGATTTCGCCATGTGGTGTCGTATCCTGTTCGAAATCGAGGCTGGCCCGGCGGAAAATCCGCTAGGACATCCCGCAAGGCCCCGGTTGCTGAAAAAGGGGCACAGGAAGGCAAACTCGACCTGGCGTTCCAAGCTCCAGGACCCCGCCCAGGCAGGCGGCAAAATATCCCAGAAATCCTGAAACAATATGAGGTGCGGCTGCACCCCGGCTCATGTCCGTTCTGCCCCAGCTGAGGCGAACGTCCTGTAACGGCCGCGCGTATAGGTGAAAAACGCACGTGGGGCAAGGCATTCCACCGCCTTGGCCGAAAGCCGCCTCACCGGCGGCCTTTCGCCTCCACAACCTTCACGGCAGTGGCGATGGCCGCCGCGATTGCGAGGTCCGAGGTGTCGATCACCACTGCATCCTGGGCGGGTACCAGGGGGGCTGCTGCACGCTGGGAATCGCGCGCGTCGCGGGCGCGGATGTCAGCCAGAATCGCTTCATAGTCCGCGGCGCCCAGTTCCTTCTGGCGGCGGCGGGCCCTGACGTCTGGGGTCGCGGTGATGAACAGCTTCACCTCCGCCTCGGGGCAGATCACGGTTCCGATGTCGCGGCCATCCAGCACCGCGCCGGGCGGCTTCCGGGCGAAGGCGCGCTGGAACTCCAGAAGGACGGCGCGGACTTCCGGCATGGCGGCAACCACCGAGGCGGCGGCACCCACCTTTTCGGTGCGCAGTCCGGCATCGTCAAAGTCCTGAAGGTTCAAGGCTTTTGCCGCGGCGATCGCGGCTTCCGGCGTGATGGGCTCATGGCCTGCAGCCTTCAGCGCGGCGAAGCCCACCATGCGGTAGAGCGCGCCCGTATCAAGAAAGTGATAGCCGAAGTGCTGCGCCAGCGCCCGGGCGATGGTGCCCTTGCCGGCTGCGGCGGGGCCATCGACCGCGATGATCATGTGGCGGGCTTTAGCTTCGCGCCCATGCCATTCATCAGCCCCGTGAAATCCGGGAAGGAGGTGGCGATGAAGCGGCTGTCATCCACCTTCGTCTGCTGTGCGGACGCAAGTCCCATGACGAGGAATGACATGGCGATGCGATGATCCATATGGGTGACCACCGTGCCGCCGCCGGGCGCTGTGCCGCCATCGACTTCCAGCCAGTCGCGGCCCGAACGCGTTGAAACGCCATTGGCCTTGAGGCCCGCTTCCACGGCGGCCAGACGGTCGCTTCCTTCACGCGGAGCTCTTCAAGACCTTCCATGCGGGTGATGCCGCCAGCGAAGGAAGCCGCCACCGAAAGAATGGGATATTCATCGATCATCGACGGGGCGCGGGTCGCAGGAACGGTAACGCCTTTCAGCTTCGAGGACTTGACGTGTAGGTCACCCACCTCCTCGCCGCCAGCCAAGCGGCGGTTTTCGATCACGATGTTGCCACCCATCTCGATCAGCGTATCGATCAGCCCCGTGCGGGTGGGGTTCAGCATGATGTTCTCGATAACAATATCGGAGCCTTCCGCGATCAGCGCCGCTACCATCGGGAAGGCGGCGGAGGACGGATCGCCCGGCACATCGATGTCCTGGGCCGTCAGCTCATGCTGGCCCTCGATGGTGATGTGGCGGCCATCAGGCTTTTGCTCCACGGTGATCCTGGCGCCAAAGCCCTTGAGCATACGCTCCGTGTGGTCGCGCGTCATGGTCGGTTCGATGACCGTCGTCCTGCCCGGGGTATTGAGGCCTGCAAGCAGCACGGCCGACTTCACCTGGGCGGACGCCACAGGCAGCGTATAGGTGACCGGAACCGGATTCTTCGCGCCGGTGAGCGTCAGCGGCAGGCGGTTGCCTTCCGCCGTGTCGAAAGCCGTGCCGAACTGCGACAGCGGAACGGTGACGCGGCCCATCGGGCGCTTGGACAGCGAGGCATCGCCGATGCACCTTGCCGTGAGCGGCGTCGTTGCCATGAGCCCCATGGCGAGCCGGACACCGGTGCCGGAATTGCCGAAATCCAGCGCCCCGGAGGGGGATTTGAGGCCAGCGACCCCCACGCCCTGCACCCGCCACACGCCATCCGTGCCGCGTTTGGCGTCTGCTCCCAGTGCCGTCATGGCTTTGGCGGTGTTGATCACATCCTCGGCTTCAAGCAAGCCCCTGATCGTGGTTTCCCCGATTGCAATGGCCCCGAACATGAGGGCACGGTGCGACATGGATTTATCGCCCGGTACGCGGATGCGGCCCTTGAGGCCGTGCGCCTTGGCGGAAACGAGGGGAAGGGGTTGGGCGATGTGGGAGCTGCTCATGGAGGTTCCCGATACACGATCATTCGCACCTCTGCCAGCCCCGGGTTTCTTGGCTTTTGACATTGCCCGCGAGAAGTGCCATGGAGCGGGCAATCAACGCTATTTTGCCGTCGAAAGGATCAACCGTGGTCAAGGCTGAACTCGGAACAAAGCGGACGTGCCCGTCCTGCGCCGCCCGTTTCTACGATCTTCTCAAAAACCCGATCGTGTGCCCCAAGTGCAACGCCAACTTCGTGGCCGCTTCCGTGCTGCCGTCGAAGGGCGACATGCCGGCCATGGCGCCCGCGCCGAAACCACGCGAGGTCGAGGCCGACGACATGGAAGTCGCGGATGACGTCGAACTCGTGAGCCTCGAAGACGCGGAAGAAGCCGACGTGGGCGATGACGAAACCGCTGGCATCGAGGATGTTGATCTCGGCGAGGACGCTGGCGACGGCGAAACCGAGGACGATACGTTCCTGGTCGAGGAAGAAGAGGAAGGCGACAACATGTCGGGCCTTCTCGATACCGGCGGCAAGGAAGAGGACGAAGAAGGCTGAAAATAGTTCTTGCGTGTTCGCGGCGGCGGAACTAGGTTCCGCCCCGCTTCGCCACCCCCATGTGGCATGACGATGGTTTCAAGGGGTCATAGCTCAGTTGGGAGAGCGCTTGAATGGCATTCAAGAGGTCGGCGGTTCGATTCCGCCTGGCTCCACCATCTTCCTCAACATCATCGCACAGTATCAATACCGTGCCGGAATTCTCCGGTGGCGGAAAGCGGCCGGTCCCGATTTGCGCGTGATCACTGGCGGCTTCACGCGGTTGGCTACGGTGAATGGCAAAGCGCGAGCAAAGAGCAGCTCCACACGCCAGCGGGCACCCAATTAAAACCTTACTTGACGAAAGGAATGGTTTTCCGCAAAGCGTTGGAAATGAAATGGATACTTTCTAGACACATTCCGGAAGCTGTGGGGGTGGCGCTATCCATTTTTGGAATTTACCTGCTCTCATGCCTCGTCGTCTGGGCTCTTATTTCGCCCGTGCAGCAGTCCATTCTTCCCGGCGTCATGCCTCCTGTCAGCCTGTTGTTCCTGCCCCATGGCATCAAGGTTCTCGCCACATCGCTGCTGGGCAGGCAGGCGGTACCCGGCCTCGTCGCCGCAGAACTCGCGAGCAATTATGTATTCTGGGGCATATTGGATCCTGTCACTTTGTTTCTCGTATCCGCCGTGAGCGGCAGCGCCACATGGTTCGCCTTTGAGGGCCTGCGCAAACTCGGCATCAATGCGTTCTATTTCCATGCCAACTCCACGCCACCGCCGTTCAATGCATTGCTGCTGGCCGCAATCACTGCAGCCGTGGTCAATGGGTTTATCTTCACCGCGATTCTGGAAACGCCCGGAATGGAGCAGAACGTCACCGTGCTGCTGGCGGCAATCATCACAGGCGACGTGACCGGCTTCCTAATGACGGTGATGATCGCGAAGTGGGGCATGCCGCTGTTGACCCGACAGCCGGATTAACTGCTTGCGGTAGATATACTTTAATGACAGTATTACGTTCGGTTGAATACGCGGCCAGATTATGATGAAGCCTTATGCAAATCTTCTTTTCCGCATTCAGAACCTGCTGAATAATCTTGGCGGAAGCCCAGCGCTTGATCCACTGTCGCGCAGCATTCTTCTTCACGTAGCGAGCAAGGAATCGCGGGGCGAGGCGCTGCAACTGTCCGACATCCGATTTGATGCGCAATTCGGCAGCCAGGCGACAGCACTGAAGCGACTTCAGAAACTGATTGACCAGGGATGGCTGTCCACGTCACCCAATCCGCAGGATGGGCGCGCCCAGCTGGTTGGCATCACCCCGAAGGCGGCCAGGCACATCTCACTGACGTCCGAGAGGATCGTGAAGCTGGTCGCCGAGCGGGGCCGCTCCGGCCGCAGCTGACGGCACGCCGAAGCTAGAATTCGGCCAATACTACAACTTATAAGCCATATCGACTAAGTTAGTGGGTTTAATTACTTTCGTTTGCGCGGCACGCTTCTGATTTGCGCGCCACGGCAGCAAGACGTGAGAGGGCCCCTGAAGCGACATGGAATATCTCAAGTTGAGGGCCATCATGGCCACGGCGGAACAGGAGAGCGGGTTCAGCGAACTTGGCTTCGCATCGCGGGAAATGCTGGTGGAAATCGGCCTGGCTGCCGAGGTTGATGGCAAACCCATGCACGTGACGGATCTCACGCGCAGCGAGCGCCATGGAACCCTTCCAACCGTGGTCAAGCGTATATCGGACCTGGTGGAGGATGGCTGGGTCGTGAAGACGGAAAGCCCGGAGGACGGCCGCGCGAAAATTCTCTCGCTCAGCCCGAAATCCGAAAACACCTTCCGGAAAATGTCGAAAACGGTGCGCAAGCACTACACGCCTGCCTGAACCTCCATCCACATCGCCAGACTGAACCCACGTCATAAGCCGTTGCGTCAGTCTCCGAACAGTTCGTAGTCGTCCGGCTCGGAGGCTGCCTCGGTCTTATGATCCACGCCCCTTGCCAGGCGGTGTGCAAGGCTCGCGAGTTTCAGCTGCGCGGTCGCCGCTTCCGCGTCCACCACCCACTGGGGCGAGGCGAGCGAGGCGGTGACATCCGCGAAGACCGAAAGCGCCGTCAATGTTTGGTTCATGATGTCGAGCAGTTGCAGGTTCTGCATGCTTTTGGTGTCCAGCACTTCGGCATGGCGTTCGATCATGTCGTCCACTGACGTTTCCATATTGGCAGCCATGAGCTGCAAGGCCTCAAGCTCGCGCGCCAACTGGCGCAGAAGGCTGGGCAGCCCCACATCATGGGGGGACGCCAGCCGCGGGCCACCGAACTGGCATTGGGATGGCAGCATGTCAGAACAGCTCCAATTCGCCGCCACTGTCGGCCTGGCCGATGGGTGCGAAGCGCGGCGGTTCCTCTGCGGCGCGCACCAGTTTCTGGCGCACACGGCCGGTGGTCGGCCAGAACTGTATGCGCCGGCCCGTTTCACCGCCAAGACTTCCGCCGACGATGGGAATGCCTTCCCGCTTCAGGAAGTCCTGGGCAAACTTTGCATTGGCCGAGCCGTAATCGCCCAGTCCTGCCATGGTGCGTGCGCCACCGAAGAGCTTGGCTTCGAGACGGCTTCGCGATGCGCCGCACTTCAGCAAGCCGTTGATCAGCAATTCCATAAGATGCACGCCCCGCCGCGCAACCTGCGGCGAGTTGACGTCCTCGCCCGGCAGCAGGAAATGGTTCATGCCACCGACACCCGCCGCAGGATCGTTGATGCAGGCCGCAACGCAGGACCCGAGCAATGTGGTGATGGAGACATCAGGCGCGTTGGTGACGTGATATTCGCCCTGGACGATGTTGATACGCTGGCTTTCCATGTGTGCCTCCTTACACCAGCTTGCCGACCACGGCTTCGATCGCGGCCTTGAGCGTGGCCGAGGTGAAGGGCTTGGCAAGAAAATTATTGAGGCCAAACTTCTTGCCCTCCTCGATCATGGCGCGGTCGCCCTTGCCCGTGACGAGGATGAAGCAGCACTGGCGTGTCGGCCCGAATTCGCGCAGCGCCTTGAGCAGTTGCAGACCGTTGAGCTTCGGCATGTTCATGTCGGAGAATACGATATGGCATGGACTTGCCATCATCGTGTTCAGCGCTTGCTCGCCATCGCCGGCCAGCACAATGTTCTTGATGCCGATTTCGTTGAGGCTGTCGACGAGGAGCATGCGGCTGACGGACGTGTCATCAACGACCATCACCTTGAGATGCTGCATGAATGGCATAAGTTTCTCCGCTATGTCCTGCTTGCTGTGAGCGCGAGGATGGTGTCACCGATGCGCCCGAGTGGGTATTGAGCTTCAACCGCGCCAAGCTCGGCGGCGACCTTCGGCATGCCGTAGACCACCGATGTTGACTCATCCTGGCCGATGGTGCGCCCGCCTTCGCGGCGGACTTCGAGGAGGCCCTGCGCGCCGTCGCGGCCCATGCCGGTGAGCAATACGCCCACCGCCCGGGGGCCAAGGGTGCGCGCCATTGACATGAACAACCGGTCGATCGATGGGCAGTGCCCGTTGACGGGCGGGCCAGGCCTCAGGCTGCAGGTCAGCACCATGCGGCCCGTAACCTCGAGATGCGATTCACCGCCGGGAGCGATGTAGATTGTGCCAGGCGTGATCTGCATCCCGGAGCTTGCCTCCACCACACGCGGCGCACACATCTTGTCCAGCCGCATGGCTAAATTGCGGGTGAACACCGGCGGCATGTGCTGGGTGATGAGCGTTGGCGGGCAATTGGCGGGAAAGCCCGTCAGAATGGAGATCAGCGCCTCAACGCCGCCGGTGGAGGAGCCGATGCCCACCACATGACCTGCCGGTTGATAGGGACCACTGAACGGCGCCCGCGGTTCGGTTTCAGAAGAGGACTTACGGCGCCGCACCTTGGAGGCGATCTTCACCTTGGCCGGAAGTTCATCGAAGCTGTCCGGGTTTTCCGCCGTGGGCTTGACCACGCAATCGACAGCGCCGAGCGCCAGCGCCGAAACAGCCGTATCCGTGCCCTTGGCAGTCATGGAAGAGACCATCACCACCGGCATGGGCCTGAGCCGCATGACGCGTTCGAGGAAAGACAGGCCGTCCATGGCGATGACGCCCCGCACGAAGGTGCGCGCCAGGTTGGACGCGACATCAGGCGTTGGCTGAATCGTTGTGTCATCGATCGAAAGAATGTCGGACACAGAGTCAACAAGCAGGCCCGCCGCCTTCTCGCCCACTTGCGCCACGATGATGACATGGCGGGCGGTGGGTTCGGTGCCGGGCAGGCCGAGCCTCACGCCAAGATCGACGATCGGCAGAACCACGCCACGCAAGTTGATGACGCCACGAATGTAGGAGGGTGCGCGGGGAATGACGGTGGCGGGCGTCCAGCCCCGGATTTCACGCACCGACATGATGTTGATGCAGAATTCAAGGCCGCCGGCACGGAAGGCGACGAATTCAGCCTCACGGGCAAGGTCGTGGAGAGACTTCTCGATCATGGTTCAGCTCGCTTTTGCAAAGGGGATTTCTACCGGGGTCCAGTCATGGTGGCGAAGGCCGACAAGGGCATCGACATCAAGGATCATCGCCACGCGGCCATCGCCCAGAATGGTGGCGGCGGCGATGCCATCAACCCGCGTGTAGTTGGTTTCGAGGCTCTTGATCACGACCTGGCGCTGATCCTGAATGTTGTCGACCAGCAGCGCGCTGCGGGTGCCATTCGCCGTCTCGATCAGGATGGCGACTCCCTGGCGCACTTCAGAGGATGGAGGCCGGACGCCCAGCTCGGCGCCCACATCAATCAGCGGCACCAGCGCGTCCCGCACCCGGAGCACGAAGGAATACTCACCGACATGATGAATACGTGACTGCTCATGCTTGATCGTCTCGACGATCGCCGTCAGCGGGATCACATAGGTTTGCTCATCGACAGTGACAACAATGCCATCAAGCACAGCGAGGGTGAGCGGAAGGCTGAGCGTGAAGGTGGACCCCTGCCCCGGCGAAGACGCGATGGTGATACGCCCGCCGAGCGCCTGGATCGACCGCTTCACCACATCCATGCCGACGCCGCGGCCGGAGATGTTTGAAATGGCCTGCGCCGTCGAAAAACCGGGCAGGAACAGCAGATTGTCGATCTCGCTGTCGCTGAGCTGCGCATCCGGTTGAACAAGCCCACTGGCGATAGCCTTTTGCAGAACGCGCGGGCGGTTGATGCCGGCACCATCGTCACTCACCTCGATGATCACGCGGCCTGAACGGTGCGCGGCAGCAAGCCGGACCGTGCCTTCCGGTGACTTGCCGGAGGCGATGCGCTGTTCTGGGCTTTCAAGCCCATGGTCCACCGCGTTGCGGATCATGTGGGTGAGCGGGTCGGCAAGGAGTTCCACAACCGTCTTGTCGACTTCGGTCGCCTCGCCCTCGGTCCTCAGCCGCACGTCCTTGCCGGTGGCATCGGCCACCTCGCGCACGATGCGCGACATGCGCTGGAACAGCGGGCGCACCGGCT
>JBEIDW010000066.1:0-15464 GCA_040383265.1 Hyphomicrobiales bacterium | reverse complement strand
GCGGTGCCTTTCGTGCCGTTGTAGCTTGCCAATGCAGTCGCGTCCGATAAACGGACCAGGTTATTGTCCGGACCGCCTTTGAAAATTTTATTTATTGTTACCGTGGATTTGAAGGGCTGGCTTCCGGTATTTGAGACCGTGCCTGAGTCTCGGGAGCGAACCCAGATGGGGCTTGTTACACTCGCTGCGCCTCTGGTCGAGATGGACACTCGCACGGGCAAAGTACGGGTCCCGTCAGCTGAGCCATCCTCGATCGATTGCATTGAAACCGTCTGAGGCACGTTCCAGTTGGAACTGTCGAAAATGAGAACCGGGGGGGCGGAATAAGATTTTAAGGCACCCCCGAAGCTCGCCTGGTTGTAAACGTCAAGCTCAAGAAGACCGCTGCTGGCAAATGATATTCGTACTTCGGATTTAGGTTTGCGATTAAGTCTAACATACGCGGTGATCGCACTACCCTCTGCCAGGCTAACGGCTAGATTGGGCGATGACGCAGCTAGCAGGTTCTTGCCTGAGCCATCGACCACCGATGCGAGTGTGCCAAGGCTCACGGTGGCCATATATGCCACGGGCTCAGGATTCTGAGAGTAATGACTGATATCAAACATGAGTTCTGCTCCAAGAGTCCAAAATCGGTCCGCAATGCCAAGCAACGTCAGTCCTAGGTGGTAACTACGTATGTCAGCAATAACTTTTTGCTGGCTGCCCGCCCAGAGGAGCTACCTCAGTGCCAGTCAGGCGACGCCTGAGGGCTCGAGAGACGAAAGCTGTGGCGTTGCCCTCATCGTGCCGAGGTCTCCCTCGACTTACCGTCATGGAAGGACTGCTGGTTGATGATCTTCGAGGCCGCCTTTGGGGGTACCCTACCCCGTGATACTAGGAATGAATACCGTTATATTCCCGCAATATGGGTTCAGGACGACCCCGTTCGGGGTGCCATCCTCATCAAGCCACTGATCTGATTGGAATAAATGGTGCTGCCAGGGAGGATTGAACTCCCGACCCTTCCCTTACCAATTAATGATTCTTGATATTGCCGTTTAAACTCAACGGCTTGTAGAGTCATTCTGACTCGCAATAACTCCGTAATACGAGTTGTGGTCGATTTTGACCCCTCTAGCGACCTCTCGTAACTATCTGTATTTAATGGGTCTGCGGGGTCTGCAGGGTATCTTCCCGTCGGTCGGACCCCCCAAAGTATGACTTTTTTCTGAAGATGGTCACAGGGTCGGATGTCGGTGTCAGGTATCAGGGGGTCGGGGCAGTATGGGGTTGCACCCGCATGCGGGAAGTTCGGCTTCGACCATCCGGGCTGCACATGGCGGCATGCTTCTGGTGCTGTGCGGGTGCTGTCTTAGAGATAAGGCGGGTTAGACCACGCGCCTCTCTACAACTCTCTAACGCCTTGATATTTCTAAGGGAAATGATGGTGCTGCCAGGGAGGATTGAACTCCCGACCTCTCCCTTACCAAGGGAGTGCTCTACCACTGAGCTACGGCAGCGCACCGGCGCGTCAAGCGGGCGGACACATGCCACAGGCAGGGGCGCAGCGCAACCCCATCCGCGCCATATGCTTGACGATTGGGCGGGCTGGCCCGACAATTCAAAAATGACAGGAAACAAGCCAGCTTCGGACATGCGTAAGGAGCGCCTTGCAAAGGCGCTCAAGGCCAATCTTTCCCGCCGGAAGATGCAGGCCCGAAACCGGCAGGCCGTCGAGGATCCTGAGCCCATGGCGGAGGCCCCAGAAACCGAAGATGGTTGCCCCAATTGAGCCACTTGTGCTTGTTAGCGGCCCAGCAAGGGGCGGATGACCGATTCCCGGCGGGGTGATACCCGGGGTTGTCTTCCGTACAGAGGGGAATTTAAAATATGGATCGTATCCGCATCCGCGGCGGCAACCGGCTGAACGGAACCATTCCGATCTCGGGCGCGAAGAACGCAGCCCTGCCGCTGATGATCATTTCACTGCTGACGCCCGGAACGCTGACCCTCTCCAACGTGCCGCGCCTGGCCGATGTTCGGCTCCTGCAGCGCATCCTGCAGAACCACGGAATCGACATCATGGTGGCGGGGAAGCGCGCCGGGCAGAACGGCATGATGGGCGATGTGATGCACCTCACCGCCCGCAGCATTGCCGACACCACCGCGCCTTATGAACTCGTCTCCAAGATGCGCGCCAGCTTCTGGGTGCTGGGGCCGTTGCTGGCCCGTTGCGGCGAAGCCAAGGTTTCGCTGCCGGGCGGCTGCGCCATTGGCACCAGGCCAGTCGACATGCACCTCCTCGCCATGGAAAAGCTTGGCGCGGAAATTCAGATCGAGAATGGCTATGTGATCGCCAGGGCAAGGAAAGGCCTGAAGGGAGCGCATATCGCTTTTGACAAAGTATCCGTGGGCGCAACACATGCCGCGCTGATGGCCGCCGTGATGGCGGACGGCGACACCATCATCGAGAATGCCGCGGCAGAACCGGAGATCGGCGATGTGGCCGAATGCCTCGTGAAGATGGGCGCGAAGATCGAGGGCATCCATACGCCAACCCTGAAAATCAAAGGCGTTACCAGCATCTCAGGCGCTGAGCACAGCGTCATTCCGGACCGCATCGAAACCGGAACCTACGCCATGTGCGCTGGCATGACGGGCGGCGATGTGCTGCTGAAGGACGCCAATGCTGAACATCTCGGCGCGGTGTTCGAGGTGATGCGCAACGCGGGCATCAGCGTTGAAACAACCAATGAAGGCGTCCGCATTCACCGCAATGGCGCAGCACTTGAACCGGTGAAAGTCGAGACCCAGCCCTATCCGGGTTTCCCGACCGATTGCCAGGCACAGCTGATGGCGCTGATGAGCATGGCAAACGGCACGAGCATGATTCGCGAGACGATCTTCGAGAACCGCTTCATGCACGTGCAGGAACTGGCGCGGCTGGGTGCTGACATTCACCTCCATGGCGATACGGCGGAAGTGCGCGGCGTGAAGAAGCTGACAGGTGCCCCCGTGATGGCCACCGATCTTCGCGCCTCGGTGTCCCTCGTCATTGCAGCGCTAGCGGCGGAAGGAGAGACCATGATCAACCGCGTCTACCACCTCGATCGCGGATTTGAGACGCTGGAAGAAAAGCTCTCCGGCTGTGGCGCGGATGTAAGCCGCATTTCGGGTCACTGAGTGAGATGCTGAAACTCGCGGCACTCGACATCGAAGATCTCGCCGTCATCTCGGCTCACATGCAGGATGCCGTGCTGATTTCGGGCGACATGACCTATCACCCCAAGCGACGTCAATTCGCGCTGGTGGCCAACCGCTTCGCCTGGGACGAACAGGAGACGCCACAGCGCCGCCGCACCGGACTGCATTTCAGCCGCGTGCTGGCGGTAAAGACGCTGAACCTTGCGCAGGGCGAAAAGGAAGAGGTGCTGTCGCTGCTGTCAATCAGCTTTGCTGAACTCAATGCGCCCTCCGGCGAGGTGCTGCTGTCCTTCTCCGGCGGTGTCACCGTGCGGTTGATGGTGGAATGCCTCGAATGCCAGATGGCCGATCTGGGGCCGGCATGGCAAGCCGGCAGCGTTCCGAACCATCCCCTGGACGACGAATAAGGACCTCTGGATTCAGAATGGCCGAAGCGGCTAATGTCACTAGCATGACGGACAAGCCCAACAATCGGCTGAGCGCGGTGGAACTCGATTCGACCATCGGCCCCGGCCCATCGCCCGAGGCCGAGCATGAACGCCGCGTCGCCATATATGATCTTGTGGAAGACAACAGCTTCACGCTGCTCACCAACCCGCAGGGGCCCTATCGCCTCAGGCTCTCCACCGCTGACGGACGGCTGATCTTCGACGTGCTGAACCCAGCGGAGGAGCGCCTCTCGCTGATCGGCCTGTCCATGTCGCCTTTCCGGCGGATCGTGAAGGATTACTTCATGATCTGTGAAAGCTACTATGAGGCGATCCGCACCGCCACGCCGAGCCAGATCGAAACCATCGACATGGCACGGCGCGGGCTTCACAATGAAGGCAGCGAACTGCTGCGCGAGCGCCTCAATGGCAAGGTGGAGGTTGACTTCGACACGGCGCGCCGCCTGTTCACCCTCGTCTGCGTCCTGCACTGGCGGGGCTGACAGGACCAGATGGCGGGAGACCTTCCCAGCGCCGTCCTCTTCGCCTGCACGCAAAACGTGATCCGCTCAGTGATGGCGGCAGCAATCATGAAACACTTCTATGGCCAACGCGTCTACATTGCCTCTTGCGGCGTGAGGCCCGGTACGCCCGACCCATTCGTGGCCGCCGTGATGGATGAAATGGGTATCGACCTCGGCAAGCACCGCCCGCAGAGCTTTGAGGATCTTGAGGATTCAAGTTTTGATGTAGTCATCTCCCTGTCGCCGGAAGCCCATCACCGCGCATTGGAAATGACCCGCACCATGGCGATCGATGTCGAATACTGGCCGACGCTCGATCCCTCCGTCACCACGGGAAGCCGTGAGCAGATCCTCGAGAGCTATCGTGACGTGCGGGACCGGCTCGTAAACCGCATCAGGCAGCGCTTCGGCTCCATGGCGGCGCGCGGCGTGTGAAGATTGGAACCGGGCGGAAAAGCGCGTATCAAGACCCGATGCACATCGACATCGAAACTGCTGAAAGACAGATCGCGGCGCGCCTCACAGAAATCGGGGCCACCGACGCGGCGGAGATTGCCTGGGCCACGGTGTGGCTCGAAGCCTGCGGCTATCCGGGCCTGAAGATTCTTGTGGAAGCCCTTCAGGAGGAGGCGCGAAGCCTCGCGCTGTCCCGCGACGCGCTGGGCATCGATCTTCGGAACGTCTCCTGCGCATTTCTGGCGCCTTCCATCCTGGGGGAGGTTCAGGCCAATGGCCGGGCTTACTTACGCAATGTGCGGCATGGCCTGTTTCTTCTGCCCTTCAGCGTGCGTGAGGGCATCGGCATCGGTTGCCCGGTGGACCCCGCCTTCGCACTGGGCGGCGAGCGGCTGAAGAATCCATATGCCGAAAAGCTGGCGGCGGCAGCGGCGCAGGGTCTCACCCTCGATGACAGCCTGTGGGCGGCCCTTTTCGCCTAAACCAAAAGCACAGGCCGGACAGCCCTTGGCGAAGAAGGAGTTGACCCGCTAGAGTCGCGCTCCTGCTATATGAGGAGTGTTTCCATGGCTGGTCCATTGTCGGGTCTTCGCGTTCTCGATCTCAGCCGGGTTCTGGCAGGCCCCTGGTGCACGCAAATCCTCGCGGACTTCGGGGCCGAAGTCATCAAGGTCGAAAAACCGGGCGAAGGCGATGACACGCGCGGCTGGGGTCCGCCCTTCATCACCAATGCTGACGGCTCGAAAGGCGATGCCGCCTACTTTCTGTCCGCCAACCGGGGCAAATGGTCGGTCGAAATCGACATGGCCACCCCAGAAGGCCAGAAACTGATCCGCGAACTGGCCGCGAAGTCGGATGTGGTGCTGGAGAATTTCAAGGTTGGCGGCCTGAAGAAATACGGGCTGGATTACGACAGCCCCAAGGTCATCAACCCGCGCCTCGTCTATTGCTCGCTTACGGGATTCGGCCAGAACGGGCCTTATGCGCAGCGCGCGGGCTATGACTTCATGATCCAGGGCATGGGCGGCATCATGTCGATCACCGGCCAGCCGGATGGAGCGCCGGGCGCGGAACCGATGAAAATCGGCGTGGCCTTTGCCGACATTTTCACCGGGCTTTACTGCACCATCGCCATTCAGGCGGCGTTGTTCCACCGCGAGCGCACGGGCGAAGGGCAGTATATCGACGTGGCGCTGCTGGACACGCAGGTGGGCGTTCTCGCCAACCAGGCGCTCAACTACCTTGTGGGCGGCAAGGCGCCCACACGGCTTGGCAATGCTCACCCCAACATCGTGCCCTACCAGACCTTTGCAACGAAAGACGGGTTCATCATCATGGCAGTGGCGAATGATCGTCAGTTCAAGGAGTATTGTACGATCCTTGGCCTTGCCCATCTGGCGGAGGATGAACGCTTCAAGCTGAACCGCGGCCGCGTGGTGAACCGGGCAGAGTTGATCCCGCTGTTGATCGAGCCGATGAAGGCGCGCACCACGGCGGAATGGGTGGAGTCTTTCGAGAGCGCCGCCATTCCGTGCGGGCCCATCAACACCATCGATCAGGTCTTCGCCAATGAGCAGGTGCTGGCCCGCGGCCTTCAGATCGGGCTCACGCGTGAGGATGGCGTGCAGGTGCCCGGTGTTGCCAACCCGATCAATTTCTCGGCAACACCCATCGACTACGCAAAGGCTCCGCCACGGCTGGGGGATGGCACTGAAAAAGTGCTGCGTGAAACGCTGGGCCTTGATCCGGCGGATATTGCTGCACTCCGCAAGATCGGGGCAATCGGCTGAAGCAAGCGCAGCCCTTCGCCGGGCGGTGTAAGCCGGCCCGCCGTTTCGGGCAACCAAGGCAAGTGGGCCACGGTCGAAACATGCAGTTTGACATGGCAAGCCCCGGTTATATGGTTGCTGCATGGCCAAAACGGCCAAAACATGGGTGTGCCGGGGGGCAACAGGGCCAACGACAGCCCGGATATCCACAAAAAGTAAATGAGGGGAAACGCATGTCAATTATCGGAACGATCATCATCGGCTTCCTTGCCGGCGTTATCGCCAAGTTTCTGAAGCCGGGAAACAACGATCCCAAGGGCTTCGTGCTGACCACCATCCTCGGAATCGTCGGCGCCTTCGTGGCCACCTGGCTCGGCCAGGTGATCGGTTGGTACGGGCCGGGTGAAGGCGCAGGCTTCATCGGCGCCATCGTCGGCGCCGTGATCGTGCTGGCGATCTGGGGCTACTTCGCCAAGGACCGCGACTGACACCGTGGGTTGGCCGGGGGGCCGCCGCCGCCGCCCGGCGCATCCCCAAATGGCGGAACGGGCTTCGTCCCGCCGTTTTCCCATGTCGCTTTCAGGCGATCCGCCCCCCGGCGAACCGGGCATATAGCTGGCCATCATGGCCAATCTCATCATCACCTACTGGCGCGACATTCCTTCTGCGGTTTCGGTCAAGGCCGGCCGCAAGGAAGAAAAGCGCATGCTCGCCGACCGATTCCAGGAAGCGATCGACATGGCCGCCATGCGCGGCGGCGCTTCCGACACCGATAGCTATCTCGCCGATTGGCGCCGGGCCGAGCCCCTGCCCGTCGGCGATGATCTTGCCGCCGAAGTGGAACGGGCGAAAGCGGAGATTGAAGCCGACTTCACCCAGGACAAGCTCAAGTTACTTATTGCCAACGGAGGCAAAGCCCAATGACCCATACTCTCGTCGCATCCGCAACGCGCGAGCATATCATCGGTTTCGATCGCCCCTTCACCGTCATCGGGGAGCGCATCAACCCGACCGGCCGCAAGAAACTGGCGGCCGAGATGCAGGCGGGAAACTTTGACACCGTCATCAAGGACGCCATCACCCAGATGGAAGCGGGTGCCCACATCCTGGATGTGAATGCCGGCGTCACCGCCGTGAACCCGAACGAGTCTGAGCCGCCACTGCTGCGCAGGACCATCGAGATCGTGCAGTCCGTCTCCGACCTCCCGCTCTGCCTCGACAGCTCCGTCACCTCCGCCCTCAAGATGGGCCTCGAGACGGCCAAGGGCCGCCCGCTGGTGAATTCAGTGACGGGCGAAGAGGAAAAGCTCGAAGCCATCCTGCCACTGGTGGCCAAGTACAACGTCGCGGTCGTTGCCATCTCCAACGACGAAACCGGCATTTCGGAAGACCCGGACGTGCGCTTTGCGGTGGCCAAGAAGATCGTCGAGCGCGCCGCCGATCATGGCATCAAGCCGCATGACATCGTGGTCGACCCGCTGGTTATGCCGATCGGCGCCATGGGTACTGCTGGCCAGCAGGTGTTCCGCCTGGTGCGTCGCCTGCGCGAGGAATTGAAGGTCAACACCACCTGCGGCGCGTCCAACATATCGTTTGGCATGCCAAACCGCCGGGCGCTCACCGGCTACTTCCTCGCCATGGCAGCAAGCCACGGCATGACCTCGGCAATCATGAATCCGCTGCATGATGAAGACATGCACGCCATCTTCGGCGCCAATGTGCTGAACGGAACGGACGCACACTGCAAGTTCTGGAACAACAGGTTCCGCGATCTCGCACCCGCGCCCACCGCCGCTGGCCTTGCACCGGGCGAAGCAGCCCCATCGGCTGAAGAACTTGCCGCCCGCCGCGCCGCCCGCGACGCGCGCCGCCGCCGCTAAATCTAAAGACCACCCTCATGCGTAATGAGGGGGAATATTCAGGACGTCCGCAATGACCGAAACGAACCCCCTCATCGTCTTTACGCCCTCGGGCAAGCGTGGCCGCTTCGCGGTTGGCACGCCCGTCCTTCAGGCTGCCCGCGCGCTTGGCGTGGATATCGACTCGGTATGCGGCGGCCGGGCCATCTGTGGCCGCTGCCAGGTGAATGTGGGCGAAGGTGAATTTGCCAAGCACGGCATCACCTCCACAGCGTCGCATGTTTCGGGCCTCACCAAGGTCGAGGAACGTTACGACAAGATCCGCGGCCTCAGCACAGGCCGCCGCCTCTCATGCCAGACGCAGATCCTCGGTGATCTCGTCATCGACGTTCCGCCTGAATCCCAGGTGCACAAGCAGGTCGTGCGCAAGGAAGCCGATACCCGCGCCATCGAACTCGATCCGGCAACCCGCGTCTGCTTCATCGAGGTGGAAGAGCCGGACATGCACAAGCCCTCCTCCGATCTTGAGCGCGTCTACAAAGCGCTCAAGGACCAGTGGGGCATTGACGATCTCTCCTGCGACCTCTCGATCATCGCTGACTTGCAGAAGGTGCTGCGCAAGGGCGAGTGGAAGATCACGGCCGCCGTATTCTCGCGGGCGCCCGGCGGCGGCAACCGGCTGGTTGCCATCTGGCCAGGCTTTCATGACAAGGCCTTTGGCATCGCAATCGACGTCGGCTCCACGACCATCGCGGCTCATCTCACCAATCTCTCAACCGGCGAGGTCACGGCCTCCGCCGGGCTGATGAACCCGCAGATCCGCTTTGGCGAAGACCTTATGAGCCGCGTCTCCTATGTGATGATGAATCCGGGCGGCGAGAAGGAAATGACGGCCGCCATCCGCCAGGCACTGAACACCCTGGCGGAGGAAGTGGCAAAGCAGGGCGGCATCGAACTCAGCGACATTCTGGAAGTGGTGCTTGTGGGCAACCCTGTGATGCATCACTTGTTCCTCGGCATCGATCCGACGGAACTCGGCGGCGCGCCCTTTGCTCTCGCCACGGGGCTTGCCGTTACCTGCCCAACGCGCGAAATGGACTTGAAGCTGAACCCCGGCGCATGGGCCTATGTACTGCCCTGCATCGCGGGCCATGTGGGTGCTGATACGGCGGGCGTCGTGCTCTCAGAAGCGCCACATGAGCAGGATGAGATCATGTTGGCGGTCGATGTCGGCACCAATGCCGAAATCGTGCTCGGCTCCAAGGCCAGGCTTCTCGCCTGTTCCTCTCCCACCGGGCCTGCCTTCGAGGGAGCGCAGATTTCCTCCGGCCAGCGCGCCGCGCCTGGGGCCATCGAACGCATCCGCATCAGCCCCGAGACGCTGGAACCCCGCTACAAGGTGATCGGCGTGGACATGTGGTCGGATGAACCGGGCTTCGAAGAGGCGATTGCCGCGACGGGTGTCACCGGCATCTGCGGCTCTGGCATCATCGAGGCGATTGCCGAGATGTATCTCTCTGGCGTCATCAATCAGGATGGCCTGATTGACGGATCCCTGGCTGAGAAGAGCCCGCGCATTGAAGCGAACAACCGCACCTTCAACTATGTGATCCGCGCGCCGCGCGAGGGTGGCAACGAGCCGCTGATCCGCATCACGCAGAACGATGTGCGCGCCATCCAGCTCGGCAAGGCCGCACTCTATGCGGGGGTGCGCTTGCTGATGGACAAGCTGGGCATCGAACAGGTCGGCAAGATCAGGCTCGCCGGCGCCTTCGGCAGCCACATCGACGTGAAATATGCGATGATCCTCGGCCTTATCCCCGACTGCGATCTTTCAAAGGTCCAGAGTGCGGGTAATGCCGCCGGAACTGGCGCGCGCATCGCCCTTCTCAACATGAAGGCGCGTGATGAGATCGAAAATGTGGTTCGCCGCATCGAGAAGATCGAGACGGCGGTTGAGCCAATGTTCCAGCAGCACTTCGTCGAGGCCATGGCCATTCCGCACAAGACGGCCTCCTTCCCCAATCTCTCCACCGCGGTGACGCTTCCGCCGCCCAAGGAGATCATTTCCGCCGGCGACGACGGCGGAGAGCGCCGCCGCCGCAGGCGGGGATAACCCCGCTAACGATTGCAGTATTTGAATAAGAAAACCGGGCGCATATTTTTCGACCGGCATGCATCCTTATATATATCGATTGCATGCCGCGATTGCATCGGCGACACAACTTCTCGCACATGTTACTAGCAAGTTATGAATTGCATCTGCAGAATTTGCGATGTAAGCAACTCATGTGGGTACCCAAGAAGCGCTTGCTTCGGATTGTTTATCTTCACTCCAGTAAGAGGAGCACACATGTCGCTTTCAAACAGACAGATCGCTTATCTCAACAGGATCATCGCGACCGCGCAGAAGATGCTGGCGACCGCTCATCTTGAAGGCAGCAAAGGCGGCCCGCACAACGGCTTGAAACGTCACCGTCGTTCGGCCGTGGAGGCCCAGAAGATGCGCGAAGACATTCTGGCCCAGCGCGCCAAGGGTGTTTCAGCGGTAAAACTGGCTGAAAAATACGGTGTAAGCACTGCATACATTTATATGATCAAGTGAGGCAATCACGGAGGTAGGTAGCAGGATTTTCTGCTGCCTCTTCCTTTGACAGTCTGGCAAACGATTTCGACCAAGCTGATCTGCGTTTGAGTTCTAACTTTCCGGCAAAGTTTCCATCATGCTCACACCGCTGAAATCCGTTCTTGCCCGTACCGGCCTCGATGCCGTCGTTCTTGTGCCCGGCGCAAACTTTCGCCGTGTCTTCGGCAAGGACTTTCACCAGATGGAACGGCCCCTGGCGGTGATCGTGCCGCGCGAGCGGGAAGCGGTGGCGGTGGTGCCGCATCTCGAGATGGAATCCTTCAAGCCAATCAACTTCCCGGGCAAAGTCTTCACCTGGCGTGACGAGGCGGGCTATATGGGCGCCTTTCTAGGCGCGGGGGAAGCGCTGCCCCAGTTGCGCAGCGGCGCGCGCATCGGCGTTGAAGGCCAGCGCATGCGTGTGTTTGATCTCTTTGCGCTGCAGAAGGCGCTGCCGGGCGCAGAGTTCGTGGATATTCATGCGGAACTCTCGGCGATCCGCCTGCACAAGACGGCCGCCGAAGTCGCCCTGCAGCGCAAGGCGATCGAGATCTCCGAGGCGGCGCTGGAAGCAACTCTGGGGGACATCAGGGTCGGCATGACCGAGACGGAAATCGAGGGCATCCTGCTCCGCAACCTGTTCTCGCATGGCGCCGATGGACTCTCCTTCGCGCCGATCGTGGCAGCGGGTGACAATGCGGCAAAGCCCCATGCCCATGCGCGGCCCGATTACCGCATCAAGCCTGGCGATGCACTGCTCATCGACTTCGGCGGAACGCATCAAGGCTATAGCGCCGATATTACGCGCACCTTCTTCGTGAAGGAGGTCTCGGACTATGATCGCGCCTTCTATGAAACAGTGCTGGCAGCAAATGCGAAGGGCCGCGAGGTTTCCCGCGCCGGCATCACAGCCTCCGATATCGATGACGCGGTGCTGAACGTTCTGGAGCAGTCCCAGTTCGCGCAGTTCTGCCGCCATAAGACGGGCCACGGCCTTGGGCTGGACGTGCATGAAGCGCCGCAGATCATGCGCGGCAACATGCAGATTCTGGAGCCCGGCATGGTGTTCACCATAGAACCCGGCCTCTACCGCGATGGCGAGGCCGGTGTGCGCATCGAGGATAATGTAGTGGTGATGGAGACCGGCATCGAATGCCTGACGTCATTCCCGAGAGAACTCAGGTTGGTGGGCTGAACACACCTTTTATCATGCAACACGGATCATCATCGCCGGGCTGGATCCGGCGATCCTTTTTTGCCGCACCAAACCAAAGGATGCCCACCCCCGGAGGCCGGGCATGATGAGTGTGGGAGGGGCTGGGGATTGCCTAGCGCCGCCCGGCACCAGAAACCTTGGTCATTTCCTCGTTGGCATGCGCCCCCAGCACGCGGCCCGCGAGATAGAGCGAACCACAGATGAGGATGCGCGGGGCAGGAACGGTGAGAGAGGCTTGCCGCAAGGCCGCTTCAAGTGACTGCGCCGTCTCCGCTGCAAGGCCATGAGCACGCGCGGCCTCAGCCAGCACCTCGGCCTGCACCGCATTCTCCTCATCTGGAATGGTGATCGTCACCACGCGGCTGGCAACACCGGCAAAGCAGCCAATGAAGCTGCCCACATCTTTGGTGTTGAGCATGCCCCAGATCATCACAAGCGGGCGGGAATGCCGGTCGTTCAACTCCGAGAAGGCCTGTGAGAGCACACGGCCAGCGGATGGATTGTGACCGCCATCGAGCCAAAGTTCCGCTTCCGCCGGAACAAAGGCCGACAAAGCACCCGGCCCCAGCTTCTGCATGCGGGCGGGCCATGTCGTGGCTTTAAGACCCTCGGCGATATGCTGCTCAGTAATGCGCGGATCAGCCAGGCAGCGCACGGCAGCAATGGCATTGCCGGAATTGTCAATCTGATGGCGGCCCTTCAGCTGCGGTAATGGCAAATCGAGCAGGCCATTCTCATCCTGAAAGACGAGGCGGCCGTGCTGCTCGTAGGCCTGCCAGTCCTGACCCGCGATGTGCATCTTTGCATGTGCCCGTTCGCCCACACGCTCAATCTCGGCACGCGCCTCGTCGGGCTGCATGCCGATGACGGCAGGCCGCCCGCGCTTCAGGATGCCAGCTTTCTCATGCGCGATCTTGGTCAGCGTATCGCCAAGATATTGCTGATGGTCGTAATCGATGGCGGTGATGACGGAGAGCTCCGGGTTGTCGATCACATTGGTGGCGTCAAGCCGCCCGCCCAGACCTACCTCGAGGATCAGGTAATCGGCAGGCGTACGGCTGAATGCGAGAAAGGCCGCCGCCGTAGTGATTTCGAAAAAAGTGATTGGCTCACCGCCGTTTACCACTTCGCATTCTTCCAGCAGCGCCGAAAGATCGGCCTCGGAAATGAGGCCCCCCGCAACACGGACGCGCTCATGGAACTTCACAAGGTGCGGTGACGTGTAGGCATGAACCTTGAGTCCCGCAGCTTCCATGATATGGCGGAGATAGGAGACGGTCGAGCCCTTGCCATTGGTGCCCGCGACATGGATCACGGGCGGCAACTTCCGTTCGGGATTGCCAAGCTTTCCAAGAATGGCGTGCATGCGACCAAGACTCAGGTCGATGATCTTGGGGTGCAGCGAGAGAAGCCGCGTCAGGATCGCATCGCTCTGGGCCAAGATCGATCAGCCTTCGACAGTGACAAGCGCGGTGGACGGCACCTCGCGCGATGGCGCCTTCATCAGCAGGCGGACCATACGGCTCAAGATTTCACGCATCTGGTGGCGGTGCACCACCATGTCCACCATGCCGTGCTCTTCGAGATATTCGGCGCGCTGGAAGCCCGGCGGCAGTTTCTCGCGGATCGTCTGCTCGATGACGCGCTGACCGGCGAAACCGATAAGCGCGCCGGGCTCTGACACATGCACGTCACCCAGCATCGCGTAAGACGCAGTGACGCCGCCAGTGGTCGGATGTGTGAGGACCACGATATAGGGCAGCTTCGCGGCGCGCAGTTCCTGCACGGCAACGGTTGTACGCGGCATCTGCATCAGCGAGAGGACCCCCTCCTGCATGCGGGCGCCCCCGGAGGAGATGAAGAAGATGAAAGGCGTCTTCTTATCAACCGCCTTGCGCATGGCGGTGACGATCGCCTCGCCAGCCGCCAGCCCAAGCGAGCCACCCATGAAGGCGAAGTCCTGCACGGCAATCGTCACGGGGAAGCCATCGAGATCGCCATAACCCGCCTGAATGCAGTCCTCGACGCCGTTCTTGGCACGGGCTTCCTTGATGCGGTCGGTATATTTACGCTCATCGCGGAATTTCAGCGGGTCCGCTGCCACCTGCGGCATGGCGATCTTTTCGTAAACGCCATCGTCGAACATGGATTTGAGCCGCACATCCGGCGGCATGCGCATGTGATAGCCTGATTGCGGCATCACATGCTGGTTGGCTTCCAAGTCCTTGTAGAAGACCATCTGGCCGGAGTCGGGGTCTTTCACCCACATATTCTCCGGCACCTCGCGCTTATCGGTGCCGAGGATCGAGCGGATTTTCGGGCGGACGAAGTTCTTGATCCAGTTCATGCTGCTTAGCTCCGAACACCCTGCGCGATCTCAGCGACGAGAGCGTGCACGGCCTTGGCCGTTTTCGCGGTCGGCTTGCCCGCCTTGTTGAGGCTCTTCTCAACGGCACTGACGAGAGCTGAGCCAACCACCACGCCATCCGCATCCTTGGCGATGGCGCGCGCCTGTTCGGCGGTCTTCACGCCAAAGCCGACGCAGATCGGAAGCGCGGTATGCTTTCGCAACCGGTTGACATTGGCCTTCACGCTCTTGAGGTCCGGCGCCTTGGTGCCCGTGATGCCGAGCACCGAGACGTAATAGACGAACCCGCTGGTATTGCGGAACACGGCGGGCGCGCGCTTGTCATCAGTTGTCGGCGTGGTGAGCCGGATGAAGTTCATCCCGGCCGCCAGCGCTGGCACGCAGAACTCGGAGTCCTCCTCCGGCGGCAGGTCCACGATGATGTATCCGTCCGCGCCGGCTGCCTTGGAGTCCTTCAGAAACTTCTCCACCCCATACACATAGATCGGGTTGTAGTATCCCATGAGCACGATGGGCGTGTCCTTGTCGCCCTTGCGAAAGTCTTTGACCAGCTTCAGCGTCTTCTTCATCGTCTGGCCTGCGGACAGCGCGCGAAGACCAGCGGCCTGAATGGCGGGGCCATCGGCCATCGGATCGGTGAAGGGCATGCCGATCTCGATCACATCCGCGCCAGCCTTTGGCAAGCCGGCCAGAATCTTGAGCGACGTGTCGTAATCCGGGTCACCTGCCGTCACAAAAGTGACCAGGGCCGCGCGGCCTTCCTTCTTCAACGCGTCAAAGCGGCGGTCGATGCGGGTGCTCACAGCTTCACTCCCAGAATGTCAGCCACCGTGAAGATGTCCTTGTCGCCACGGCCGCAGAGATTGACGACCATCAGATGGTCCTTCGGCTTCTTCGGCGCGATCTTCATGACATGCGCCAGCGCGTGGCTGGGCTCCAATGCGGGGATGATGCCTTCAAGCTTGCAGCACAGCTGGAACGCCTCCAGCGCTTCGGCATCGGTGATCGAGACATATTTCGCCCGGCCGATGT
>JBEIDW010000065.1:0-15480 GCA_040383265.1 Hyphomicrobiales bacterium | reverse complement strand
TCTCAAGCGCACGGGTGAAGAGTTGGCGGGCGCGTTCAAGCTGCCTCGTATCCGCCTTGTGGATATCCAGCTTTGTCAGCTCAGCGCGCAGCACGTCATCATCAAGCGCGATCCACTTGCTCAATCGATCGAACAGGCGGTTGGCCATTTCCGCCGCCGCTGCCTTGGTGAAGGTCAGGCACATGATGCGCGAGGGCTCTGTGCCATCGAGCATCAGGCGCACAACGCGGTCCACCAACACATGCGTCTTCCCAGACCCCGCATTGGCATTGACCCAGACTGTTGCGGATGGATCAGAAGCCTCAAGCTGCTTGCGGCTGGCGGCGGGATTCGGGATCATCCTACATCCCCCGACAATGTCCATTCCCGAAAGCGCGAGAGGTGATCATAGTCACCCTCGTCCTCATCCTTCTCCATCAAGGCGCGCGGATAATAGGGCTGGGCTTCCACGGCATAGTCCGAGAGAAGTTTCTGGAGTTGAGCGAAGTGCTTCTCCGCCAGTTCCATAACTGGAACATCCATGATCTTCTTGACACCTGCAGGATCCGCGCCCGTCAGATGCACGTAGGCGATTTCATCGGTCTGCTTCGCGTTCACATCCTCAAAGCCGCCACGCGCCAGAATGGCAGCCTGCAATGTCAACTGTGGGGTAAGCCCGCTCTCCACCTGCTTCCTGCTGGGGACGGCGCCCGTCTTGTAGTCGGTGATGCGGGCTTTGCCATCGGCCATCAGGTCAATCCGGTCCACCCGGCAAGTGAGCGTGAACTGGCCGTTCCGGATATCAAAGGTAAGCTTTCCCTTACGCTCCGCCACCACGCGTTCCACGCCTTCGCGCCATGTGGGTTCCTCTTGCGCAATCCACTGCGCTATGCGGCGGAAGCGCGGCCACCAGAAGCTGACGAGGCCGGGATAGTCAGCGATCTGCTGGAAATGCCGGCTGCCCTCAGCTTCAAGCGCGGCCGCCACATTGGCGGGAAGATGCTGCGGGAAATCGGACAGAAAATCTCCGATGGCGCCATGGAAGATGATGCCGCGCCGCGCCGGATCAGGCGAGGATGAGATGGGCTTTACCGGTTCGAGCTTCAACACATAGCGGGCATAAATGGCATAAGGATCGCGGATCAACCGCTCGATGCGGGTAACGCTCAGGCCACTGGGCCGCAGCAGCACAGGGGGCCGGGGTTTCGGCATACCGATGGGCGTCACCTTTACCGGTTGCGAGAGGCTTCGGGCCATCTGCGGCCAGTCATCATTCAAGAACCGATCCTTGAGTTTTGCCGTTTCAAGAATCATCTGCAGGCGCTGCACCCAGCGCGACGGCGTTCCCGGCGAGTCCCCGATGCGCCGGGACCACAAGAGCCTGACCTGCGAATTGCCGAAGGCCTGCACGAAGTCATGCGCGGTTTGACCGATCTGCGCTTCGGGCTGCTTCATGGCGAGAACGTCGCGCATCGGGCGGTTGATCCACGGCCCGCAGTCAGGCGCACCGGGCCAATTTCCTTCGTTGAGGCCCGCGAGCACCATCACATCTGCCGGAATGAGGCGCGCTTCGAGAAGGCCCAGGATTGCGAGTGGGGACTGGCCATTCTGCTGGCTTCGCACCGGAAGCCCGTGCAGCCAGTGGCGGATGACGGCTGCGGCGCGGGGAAGATCACAATGACGAAGATGGCGTGACTCCTGCTTCAGCAGGCTCAAACCCTCCTGCAGCACGTCTCCGCCCTCGCCCAGCCAAAAGGCATCGCCCGCCATGGCCTCACACGCAGTGATCAAACGCTCCAGATGGGCTTCGAGCGTTGTTGGGTGATCACTGAGAAGAGGCTCCAGAACAGCGGCGATGCGGGAGCAATGGGCAATGGTCGCCTCCCACTGCTCGTCACTCACCGACTGCAGCAGAAGGTGGAGCTGATAGCGAATCTTCCTGTCAGTGGCGATGCGCAGCGCATGTGACAGCTTGCCAATCTCCGGCGCACCCGTTCCGGTACGCAGCAGTGCCAGTTCGATGAGGCTCGCGTGGTGGCGGGCTTCCTCCGGCGGAAGCCCGAAGCCCGCAAGATCATGACGCAGGAGTGCGGCGAGAGTTTCCGCCGTGAACCTGCCAAGCAAAGCTTCGATCAACAGATTGAGCAACGATGCGCCACCAAAGCGGACAAGCGGTTCACCCGCCGAATCGTTGATGGTGACATTCCAGCGCTTCAACTCCACTTTGACACGGCGGGCGAGCTGGCGATCCGGCGTCACCAGGCAGCCAGTGCGGCCTGGCGTTTCGAGACACTCCCTCAAGATCAGCGCAGCGGTGACGGCCTGTTCCTTTAGGCTGCGGGTTTCGATGAGTTCAACGCCCTGCATGCCTGCCGCAATGCGCTCTGCCGCGCCCTTGAGCGATGCGTTCCACACATGCGCCGCTTCTGCAGGGCGCATCATCTCGCTGGCAAGCCAGGCGCGCGGGCCAGGCGTCACGCCGCCCAATTCACGCACCATATCGCGGGTCGCGTTGAGGCGGCCAAGCAACTGCTTCATGGCTTGCTGCGGGTGGGTGGGGCCAACGGCTGTCCAACTCGCCTCATCCATCATCTGGTCAAGGCCAGGCAGCACCACCGCGCCATTGGGCAGATTGGCAATGGCTTTGAGCAAGGCGCAAGTGGCCGGAATGGAACCTGTCGAGCCCGCCGCAATGAAGGGCTTCTCCGTGGCTGCGCGTTCAAGCCGGCTCGCTTCGCGCCGGAGAATGGCAGAGCGCCGCGCCTGAGGGCCAATCGCATTTTCTTCGGCAAGGCGCTGCGGATATTTCTCCCGCGCAATCGCCAAAAACTCGAGAATGGCCTCACGATGGCGCGCCGCTTCGAGCCCATAGAGTTCGGCAATCCGCGCGACGTCGATGTCTTCTGTCTCAACCGAATCAAGGAATTCGGAAAGCGACACGGCTAGGCCACCCGCCTGATGCGGGGCGGCGGCAATCTCCTGCGCCAGAGGCGCTAGCGGGTTCGCCGCCGCCCACTCATCAATCAGGTCCATCAGCAGGAGAAACTGGCCGGGCACGCTCACGGGTTTGCCCAATTCCTCATGTCCCATTTCGGGGGCAAGAAGATCCTCGTCGATATCGCCGATGGGCCGGAGGCGCGGCAGCAGCACCGTGCCACGGCCGGTGAGATGGAAGAAGATCTCTTCCAATTCGCGCACCGCACGTCGGGTTGGCAGCAGGATCGTCCAGCGCGCCAGATCCAGCGGACCCGGCGGAGTTGCCTTCGCGAGCGGGAACCCATTCAGAACGGCGCGGGCGAGGGTTTCGAGAAACGGCCGGTCGGGTGAGATGGTGAACAGATACGGGGCTTCACCGGCCATGGCTCATGCCTTCAGCGCCTGCTCGGCAAGCGGAATGGCCTCGGGCGTTCCAACATGCAGCCAACGGCCAAGATGCCGGAGGCCAAACAGGCGGCGCTCCGCTATCGCCTTGTCCCACAGCACGTTCATGGAGAAGCTGCCCTGTGGCACCCCTGCGAACAATCGGGGGGATACTAGGTAACCGCCGATATAGGCGAGCGGTGTTCCGCTGGTGGCGGCACGGCGCGCCAGCCGCCCGTCATCACCCAGCACGAAATCGCCCGCGCCATCATATCCGATGGTGCGCTCCAGCGGAGACAGGAGAAGAAGACAATCCATGGTGGCATCGTCCCACGCCGCGCGCAGACAATCAAGTGCGGGTTCACCGTCATCCACCCAGAAACTGTCGCTGTTGAGGACGAAGAACGGTTCCTCTCCCAGAAATGGCAAGGCTTTTGCTACACCACCACCAGTGTCCAGTATCTCCGCGCGCTCATCTGAAATGATGATGCGGGGTGTCACCTGCCGCTTGGCCCAGTTTTCGATCTGGTGACCAAGATAATGCACATTGACCACAGCCGTTTCGACGCCCGCAAGGCGCAGCCTGTCAAAGCCATAGTCGATGAGGGGCTTTCCGGATACCTCCACAAGCGGCTTGGGCCGCGTGAGGGTCAAGGGCCGCATGCGCTGGCCGTAGCCGGCGGCGAGCACCATGGCTGTGTTGCCAATCGCCATCAGTTTCGCTCCCGCTGTGCGGGCGGCAAGTGCCTGTCAAACCAAGCCTTCAGGCCGGCAAGGCGCGGATGTGCGAGATTGCGTTCGAGATAGCGCGACACACGTGGAATGTGGCGGAGATAGCCATGCTTGCCATCACGCTTTGACAGGCGCGCGAAGATGCCGAGGATCTTCGTGGCGCGTTGCGCGCCAAGAATGGCGTAGGCGACAGCGAAGGCTTCACGGTCAAAAGAGCCGCTGGCAGAGCGAAGCACGCAATACTCCGCATAAAGATCATCGGCAAAGGCAGAGTCTATGTCGACGCGCGCATCCTGCAGCATGGAGGCCAGGTCATAGGCGGGGTGGCCCATCAGGCAATCCTGCGTGTCGATGAGGCCGACTCGCTGCAATCCCTCACGCTCCGGCAGCCAGATCAGATTTGGCGAATGATAATCACGTAATACCCACACGGGCCTTTCGGCCTGTGTAAGCGGCAGGAGGTCGCGCCACAAGCTTTCGAAGTCCTTGAGCGCATCCGGCGGAATGTCCGATCCCGTCACAAGAGGCCAGAACCACGAAGGCAGGAGGTCAACCTCGATCAACTGCGCCTCGATGTCATAAGGCGGTACACGATGCATGCCTTTTGTCAGGTGAACATCCTGCGGCCAGTCACGCCCGGCCATATCGGCCAGAACAGACACGGCGGCGGACATGGGTTCGCGCATGTCAGCACCATCGCGTATCATGCGGCCATAGACCTTGCGGCCCAGGTCTTCCATCACCGCAAAGCCATGGTCCAGATCATGGGCTTCAGACTTCGGCGCGCTGTAGCCCTTATCACGCAGCACGCTGTTCACCGCGATGACGGCGCGGATGTCCTCGGCAAGATGGGCAATGGCACTGTAGGGTTTGCCGTGCCGCACCGGCGGGCCGTCAGGCCTTGCGGGCATGTCCATGAGCACGGCAGCTTCACCATGCCCCAGATGAAGCGTTTCGTAACGGCGGAAGGAGGCATCGCCTTCGAGAAACCTTCGCTCAGCTTCAGCCCAGCGCGTACCGGACAGGAAGGAGCGGATCGCCGCATTGCGCGTCAAAGCCTGCACCCATGCCCCGCTTGCCGTGATGGCCGCATCACGATGAATGCCTGTGCCTGAGAGTTCAATCAGCAACCGGTCGGCCAGCGGCCACCCAAGTATCTTCTCCGGCCATTCGACGGCCAGCACATGAGTGCTCACGAGGTCGTCAAAGCCAAGTTCATCAAGCTCATCCGCGCTGCCGATGCGGTAGAGATCGGCATGGGCGACCGGCACGCGCGTTTCATCATAGGTCTGGACCAGCGTGAAGGTAGGACTCGGTATGTCGAAGTCCTGCCCAGGCGCAAGGGCGCGGATGAAGGCGCGGGCGAAGGTAGATTTTCCAGCGCCAAGGTTACCCTTCAGCAGCAGCGCCATGCCGGGCCGCGCAAAGAGGGCCAGATCAGCGGCAAAGCCTTCAAGTGCGGCGGCCGATTCAAAGCGGCGGGTGATGTGCATGGCGGTCAGGCCGTCTTCCGTATAGCGGCAGCCGGCAGGCTCCGCTGCGCGCCTGTCGGACCGTCTATGGGAAAAGTGCACAGAACCGTAGTACCTTGGTTGATCTTGGAGAGGAGCGACACCTGCCCCTCATGCAGTTCCACAAAGCTCTTCACGATGGCAAGGCCAAGGCCGGGGCCGCGGTGGCCACCGGGCACGGGGCGGGACTGGAAGCGCTCGAAGGCCTGCTTCTGGAACTCTGGATCAATGCCGCGCCCTGAATCCGATACCCAAAGCTGCAGCATGCCACGCGCACGCTTTGCACCCATGCGAACCGTGGCGCCTGGTTCCGAGAAGCCGATGGCATTGGAGAGAAGATTGGTGAGAACCTGTTCCACACGGGTGGAATCAGCGATGAAGCTTGTTACGTCCGCGCCGACGTCAATATTGAGCGTGAGATCACGTTCTTCGATGGCAGACGAGAGCTTGCCTGCCACGCCTTCAAGAAGGTGTGTGACATCCACCTGATCCAGCCGCAATTCCATGGCGCCCGCATCGATGGCGGTCAGATCGATGATGGCGTCGATGATGGTCTTGAGATCAGTCGACGAGCGTCGGATATCGCGCACGTAGTCCTGCTGCTTTGCCGTCAGCGGACCGGCAAGGCCTAGCTGCAGGCCTTCCGCAAAGCCAAGGATAGACGTGAGCGGCGTGCGGATTTCATAAGAGACGTTGGAGAGGAAGGAATTCTTGAGCCGGTCGGCTGCTTCCAACGCTTCGGCGCGATCACGCAGGGCGCGCTCCATGCGGGCGGAATCGGTGACATCGGCAAAGGTCAGAAGCGTATTGCCGTCAGGAAGCGGCACGGCGATGAATTGCAGAATACGGTCCGACACGGTGGTTTTGCCGGTGATCGGTTTCCGCTCCGAATCGAGTCTTGTGACGCTGTAACGCAACTCATCCCATGACCCGGCATCAGGTGCCACGCGGTGGGCGTGGTTGGCGAGATCCTCGATGTGGGGTTCAGTTGCGAGCACGTCGGGATCAAGCTGCCAGAACCGGGCGAAAGCCGGGTTGAACAGCTTCAACCGGCCATCTGATCCCAGAAGGGCGATGCCTTCCTCCAGATTGTCCAACGTTTCGCGCTGGACGCCAATCAATTCATTATAGCGGCTTTCGAGGAGAAGTTCGTTGGTGACATTTTCGAACAGATAGGTGACGCCACCAAAAGGGTGCTGCTCGCACACCACATGCAGCGTGCGGCCATCAGGCAAATGCCACCAGCTCTCCCGGGTTTCGAGCGTGGTATAGGCTGAAAGCTGCTTCGTCTTCCACTCGCGGTAATTGGCCTGTTCGGGAATGCAGCGCTGGCTCCGCAATCTGTCGAGGATTTCGCCGTCAGTCGGGTTCGACTCGAGCCAAATGGATTCGAGCGGCCAGAGTGCCGCATAGGCGGCGTTGTGGAACTTGAGCCGCTGGTCCGCCCCAAAAATGGCAATGGCTGTGTCAAGCTTGTTCAGTGTTGAGGTATGCGCATTGATGTGGCGCTCGAGCTCCTTTTCCGCGCTCTCAAGGGCTGTCGTGTCGATGGCGAAGCCGGCTATGCCATCTGACACCGGCACTTCAAAGATATCGAGTGCGCGCATGGTGCCGCCGACCACGGCATGGACCCGTCCCATGGCGCCAGTTTCGCCATCCGCCTGAAGTCTTTCGAGCGCGGGGCGGCCGGCGATTTCCGTGCCGTTTTCAATGACAGCCGAGCAGTCGGGCGCTTCGACAGCGACGGCATAGGCCTGGTTCACCCAGGATAACCTGCCGTCCGGCCCCCGAAGCCATACGGCAAGAGGTGCTGCATCCAGCACGGCGGTGAGGCGGTCCACCTGATTGGCAAGCCGATGCGTCTCATGCGCGAGGGCCGCGATGTCGCGGCGCTCGCCGGCAATCGGGCGGAAGCGCAGCGCAGCAGAACCGCCCGCTGTGCGGCCATCCGCCTCCAGCAGGTCTCCGTTGCGCGTCCGGACGCCGATATTGAAAGGGGTGCCGTCGTACCGGAGGTCATGCAGGCATTCAGCCAGAGCACCCGCTGAATCATGATCGAGCCAACCGGGAAAATCGATCAGTTCCTCAAGTCTTTCCGGAACGCTGGCAGCGCCGTGCATCGAGCCCGCCATGCGGTCCGGCATGGCGCCCCGCCCGCGCCAGATGACAAGCACATGGGCTTCCGCCGCGATGGCGGTTTCAGCCTCGTTCAAGCGAATTTCCAACTCGGCGATACGGCGCCGCTGAGCGTTCTCGTCGCGCGCCATGCGGCGAAGGCTCAGGAGAGCCCAGCCGAATACGCCGAGAACGGCCAAAACCGCAATGAGAGCGATCGGATCGCCCGCCAAGTTGCTGCCGAAACCGGCGCCCATGTCTTCTCCGGTCTAAAGCCCCGGGATGACGTGCGAATCAGCACGGCATCCACCCCGGGTTCATATAGCCAAAAGAGGCTTGCGCCGGAATCCACCAATCTCAGTAGCGGTAATATTCCGGCTTGAAGGGCCCCTGCGGGGTAACGCCGATATAGGCCGCCTGGTCATCCTTCAGCTTGGTGAGCTTGACGCCCAGCTTTTCCAGATGCAGGCGGGCTACCTTTTCATCGAGATGCTTCGGCAGAACATAGACTTCGTTCTTGTACTTTCCGGTACCCGCAGACGTGAACAGTTCGATCTGCGCGAGCGTCTGGTTGGTGAAGGAAGCCGACATCACGAAGCTGGGGTGGCCCGTGGCGTTGCCAAGGTTCACCAGGCGGCCTTGCGAGAGCAGGATGACGCGCGCGCCCGAGGGCATGTGGATCATGTCAACCTGTGGCTTGATGTTGGTGGTCTTGAAGTTGCGCAGTTCAGACACCTGAATTTCATTGTCGAAATGGCCGATGTTGCAGACGATGGCCATGTCCTTCATCTGCTTCATGTGATCAACGGTGATCACATCCTTGTTGCCGGTCGCGGTGACGAAGATATCGGCCGTACCGACGACGTCTTCCACTGTCTGCACATGGAAGCCGTCCATCGCCGCCTGCAGCGCGCAGATCGGATCAACTTCCGTAACAATAACGCGTGCGCCCGAGCCTTGAAGCGACGCGGCGGAGCCCTTGCCCACGTCACCATAGCCGCAGACCACGGCCACCTTGCCGGCCATCATCACGTCGGTGCCGCGGCGGATGGCGTCCACCAGAGATTCACGGCAGCCATACTTATTGTCGAACTTCGACTTTGTGACACTGTCATTGACGTTGATCGCCGGGAAAGGCAGCTCACCCTTCTTCTGCAGCTCATAGAGGCGGTGAACACCGGTGGTGGTTTCCTCGGAAACGCCCTTGATGGCTGCTTTCACCTTGTCGAACCAGCCCGGCTGCTCCTTGATGCGCTTCTTGATGGCGGCGAAAAGGCATTCCTCTTCCTCGCTCTTGGGATGCGCAATGAGGCTCGGGTCCTTCTCGGCCTTGGAGCCAAGCAAAATGTAGAGGGTGGCGTCGCCACCGTCATCGAGGATCATGTTGGAGGGCTGACCATCCGGCCAGTCGAAGATCTTGGCGGTGAAGTCCCAGTATTCCTTGAGGTTTTCGCCCTTGAAGGCGAAAACGGGAATGCCGGCGGCAGCGATCGCGGCGGCGGCGTGATCCTGGGTCGAATAGATGTTGCAAGAGGCCCAGCGCACTTCAGCGCCCAGAGCAACCAGCGTCTCGATCAGCACAGCGGTCTGGATCGTCATGTGCAGAGAGCCCGAAATGCGTGCGCCGCGCAGCGGTTGCTGCGCCTTGTATTCAGCACGCGTTGCCATCAGGCCCGGCATTTCCACTTCCGCCATATCAATTTCCTTGCGGCCCCAATCGGCCAGCTTGATATCGGCAACGTGATAGTCGTGGTGGGCGCGGGTCATGGCTTTACCTCTGGTTTTCAAGATTTCGGCGGGTGCTATAGCAGCGCCGAAAGGGTCTGTCCATGAGGACATAAAGAAATCTTTATGTTGAGTTACCGGGAACTTCCCGGCCTCTCCGCCTATATTAAGAGGCGTGACAGCCTTCCCTGAGGACACGATGATCCCCTTCGATAACAGTTATGCCCGTTTGCCGGGCACCATGCATGCCGGCGCTCAACCCACCCCGGTTGCCGCTCCCCGCCTGATCAAGGTGAACGCCCCTCTCGCCCGGGACTTGGGAATCGACCCCGCTCACCTGACAGCCGAGATGGCGGTGGGCAATGTGCTGCCAGAGGGGGCAGCCCCCATCGCCCAGGCCTATGCCGGGCACCAGTTCGGAACCCTTGTTCCGCAACTGGGGGATGGCCGGGCCATTCTGCTGGGTGAGGTGGTGGATGTGAACGGTCGACGCCGAGATATTCAGCTCAAAGGTGCTGGCCAAACGCCCTTCTCCCGCCGTGGTGATGGGCGCGCGGCGCTAGGGCCAGTCTTGCGGGAATATCTCATCAGCGAGGCCATGCATGCGCTCGGCATACCGACGACCCGCGCCCTCATGGCGGCCACCACCGGCGAGACAGTCTACCGCGAGACGGCACTTCCGGGCGCGGTGCTGACCCGCGTTGCCGCAAGCCATATCCGGGTTGGCACCTTCCAGTTCTTCGCGGTACGGAAAGATACGGAATCGCTCCAGGCGCTCCTCGAACATGTGATTGCCCGCCACTATCCGGAACTACAGGGCGCGGCGAACCCGGCGCTTGCGCTGCTCGACGCCGTGATGGAGGCGCAGGCGCGGCTTGTCTCGCGTTGGGTAGGCGTTGGATTCATCCATGGCGTGATGAACACAGACAACATGTCAGTTTCGGGCGAGACCATCGATTACGGCCCCTGCGCCTTCATGGATGCCTATGATCCCGCCACGGTGTTCAGCTCCATCGACACCTATGGACGCTATGCCTATGCAAATCAGGCGCCCATTGCACAGTGGAACCTCGCCAGGCTGGCCGAGGCGCTGTTGCCTCTCCTGCATGAAGACCGCGAAGAAGCGATCCGTATCGCCACCGAACGGATCGAAAGCTTCCCCGAGATCTACACGCAGCACTGGCTTCAGATATTCCGCCGCAAGATCGGGCTTGCTTCGGAAGAAGACAGCGACATGGATCTGATCCAATCGCTGCTCGATACGCTGCAGCTGACAAGATCCGACTTCACGATCAGCTTCCGCGCATTGGCCAATGGCAGAGAACCGGAAGCGCTTTCAAACTGGCTTCCGGCGTGGCACGCGCGCCACGCGCGCGACCCGCAGGATGATGAACAACGCAAGACCCTCATGCGCGGAGTGAACCCGGCCTATATCCCACGCAACCACCTTGTCGAGGAGATAATTCAGGCGGCAATCGAACGAGACGACTATGCACCGTTTGAAACAATGCTCCGTATACTGATGATGCCTTATGAGGAACAGCCCGGAGCCCAGCGCTTTGCCGAAGCACCTGCGGAAACAGAGAAACTGTACCGGACATTCTGCGGGACATAGCTCCCAAACCCACCATGCGCAGGGGTGAGCCGCGCATCCTTTTCTGGGTCACGCACAATGGACCGCCGGGTCAAGCCCGGCGGTGAAGAGAGTGGATCAATGCGCCGCTTCCCAGTTCTGGGCGGCGCGTGCATCGACCTGCAGCGGGACGGAAAGCTTCACCGCTGGCTCAGGCGCTGAGACCATCACACGCCTCACCAGATCCATTGTCCTTTCAGCCTCCTCATCCACGCACTCAAAGATCAGTTCATCATGCACCTGTAGCAGCATGCGGGCCCTGAGGCCTGCCTCAGCCAAGGCACCGGGCATACGGATCATGGCACGACGAATGATATCTGCTGCAGCTCCCTGAATGGGCGCGTTGATGGCGGCACGCTCCAGAAAGGCGCGTTCAGACGCGTTGGGCGATGTGATGCGGGGGAAGTGCATCCGCCGTCCGAAGATGGTTTCGACATAACCCTGCTCACGCGCCTGCTGCTTTGTCGCCTCCATGTAATCACGGATGCCGGGGAAGCGCTTGAAATAGGTGCGGATATAGTCACCCGCCTCCTCCCGCCCGATACCCAACTGATTGGCAAGGCCGAAAGCAGAAATGCCATAGATGATTCCGAAGTTGATGGCCTTGGCGCGGCGGCGCACCATCGGGTCCATCCCTTCGATGGGAACCCCGAACATCTCAGACGCCGTCATGGCGTGAATGTCCCGCCCCTCAGCGAAGGCTTTCTTGAGTTGCGGAATATCCGCCACATGCGCCACGACGCGCAGTTCGATCTGGCTGTAGTCGGCGCTGATGAGCTTGGAACCTTCCGGTGCAATGAAAGCGGAGCGGATCTTGCGTCCTTCTTCTGTGCGCACCGGAATATTCTGCAGATTGGGGTCGGTCGAAGCCAGGCGGCCGGTAGAGGTGGCCGCCAGTGAATAGGATGTGTGAACGCGCCTGGTTTGCGGGTTGATGTAGTTTGGCAGCGCGTCAGTATAAGTTGAGCGCAGCTTCGAAAGCTGCCGCCATTCCAGCACCCGGCGGGCCAGCTCCACACCCTGCCCCGCCAGATCCTCCAAGGCATCTGAGTCGGTGCTCCAGGCACCCGTTGCCGTCTTGCGCCCGCCGGAAAGGCCCATACGGCCGAACAAAATGTCACCCAGTTGCTTCGGCGATCCAATGTTGAAACGTTCTCCGGCCAGTTCATAGACCTGCGTCTCGATTGCGGCAGCACTTGTTGCGAGATCATTTGAGAGGCGGCGCAAGAGTTCCGGATCGATGAGGACTCCCTCCATCTCCATCGCCGCAAGAACCTGCACCAGCGGCCGCTCCAGCGTTTCATAGACCGTGCGCTTTCCCTGTGCGGCAAGGCGCGGTTTCAACAGCAGCCAGAGGCGCAGCGTCACATCCGCATCTTCCGCCGCATAGGCCGTTGCATCAGCGATGGGCACGCGGTCGAAGGTGATCATCGACTTGCCGGAGCCAGCCACATCCTTGAAGGAAATACACTTGTGGTTAAGGTGACGAAGCGACAGCTCATCCATACCATGACCAACGTCGCCCGATTCCAGCACATAGGACATGAGCATCGTATCATCGATCGGTGTTACGGCGATGCCATGACGCTTCAAGACCTCAATATCGTATTTGAGATTTTGTCCGACCTTAAGAATGGAGGAATCTTCAAGAACCGGCTTCAACATGGTGATGGCTTGAGCAAGTGGAATCTGGCCGTCCACCAGCTCCCCTCCGAACAGTCCACCACCTGTGGCTTTGTGCTGCAACGGAATATAGCAAGCTTTGCCGGGTGAAAGTGCCAGCGAGACACCCACGAGATTTGCCTGCATCGAATCAAGTGAATCTGTTTCGGTGTCGAGCGCGACGACGCCATTTTCATATACGCCGTTGATCCAGGCCTGAAGCGCGGCAGTGCTTCGTACCGTTTCGTAATCACCATGTACGATGGGAATGGCAAGCAAGGCGGAATTGTCCTGCGTGACAGCCACCACTGCAGCTGCGCCCGCCTGCGGTTCAATTTTCTTGCGTTTCTCTTGTGCGGGTTCGGTGGCCTGCGGAACGTCCGCGCCTTCCGGCGGCCAGAATTTCACCTCCACCGGAACGGGGTCGACCGCGGCCATGTCGCAGTCAAGCTCACCAGCAACCTTCTTGGTGAAGCTCGTGAACTCCAACGCCTTGAGAAAGCCAACGAGCTGCGATCCGCGCGGCGTATCCACAGCGAAACCACTGACGTCATGATCCACCGGCACATGATCATCGAGCGTCACCAAACGCTTCGAGATGCGCGCCTGCTCAGCAAACTGGATCAGATTCTCGCGCCGCTTCTGCTGCTTGATCTCAGGCGCGCGCACAAGCAACGTCTCAAGATCGCCGTACTCGGTGATGAGCTGTGCCGCCGTCTTGACGCCGATGCCGGGAACGCCTGGCACATTGTCCACCGAGTCGCCGGCAAGCGCCTGTATGTCCACCACCTTGTCCGGCGTCACGCCGAATTTCTCCAACACTTCCGGTTCGCCCACTTCGCGGTCCTTCATCGTGTCGTAGAGGGCTACGCCGGGGCGGATCAGCTGCATCAGGTCCTTGTCGGAGGAAATGATGCGGCATGTGGCCCCCGCCTCCACGGCCTGCCGGGCATAGGTGGCGATGAGATCATCCGCCTCGTAGTTCGCCTGTTCCACGCAGGCCACATTGAAGGCACGCGTTGCCTGGCGAATCAGGCCGAATTGCGGGCGCAAATCCGCCGGAGGGTCCGGCCGGTGCGCCTTGTATTCAGGATAGATTTCATTACGGAAGGACTTTGAGGAATGATCGAAGATGACGGCAAGATGCGTGGGCCTGTGCCCCGCATTGGTCTCCTTCAAAAGCTTCCACAACATGTTGCAGAAGCCCTGAACGGCCCCCACCGGCAGGCCGTCAGACTTGCGCGTGAGGGGCGGTAGCGCGTGATAGGCGCGGAAGATATAGCCGGACCCATCGATAAGATAGAGATGGTCCCCGGGCTTCAGTGAAGATATGGCTGACATGGACGCACTATGCCACCGCGCGTGCCCCGAGGCCAGCCTCTGGGTTTTCTTTAGGCGTTCATCTTGTCGATGACGGTGACGCCTACGCCCGTATAGCCATCCATGGCCTGAAGGGCGGCACCTGCCTCCGACAGCGCGATTCGGTTCGTGATCATGCGCGCCGGATCCAGCCTTCCACCAGCAATCATGCCCAGCAGCGCAGAGAACCGGCTGGCCGCGATTCCGCGCGTGCCGAAGATGGAAATCTGCCGGGCATAGACAGTTTCGAGCAGCGGCACCGGCGGGGCCGCATGCTTGCCAAGCGGCTGGCCGATCTGCACATGGCGGCCAAGCTTGCGTAAGCTGCGCATCGAATTCTGAATTGTGGTGGTGATGCCGAGGCCGTCGATCGACACATGCGCGCCACCACCCGTCATGTCGCGCACGGCGAGCGCCGGATCCAGCACGGCAGACGGGTTCAGCGTGGCATTGGCGCCAAGCCTGCGCGCCATGGCCAGCGCCTCCTCATTAATGTCGATGGCCAGCACCTGCGCGCCGAGTGCCTGGCCGATCATCACGGCGGAGAGGCCGACACCGCCGCAGCCGTGGATGGCCAGCCATTCTCCCGGCTTCAGGCCTGCCCGGTCCACCAGGCCACGGAAGGCGGTGGTCAGGCGGCAGCCCATGGCGGCGGCTTCGGCAAAGCCCAGCGAATCCGGCAACCTTACCAGATTGAAGTCGGCATGCGGTACGGCCAGCTGCTCGGCAAATGCCCCCCAGCCTGAAAAGCCCACAACAAACTGATGGTTGCACACCGTGGGCTCGCCACCCCGGCAATCCGGGCATTCGCCACAGGCGAGGATAAACGGGGCAGTAACCCTATCGCCCTTGCGGAAACTGCGGCAATCAGGGCCAACCGCAAGCACGGTTCCCGCAAACTCATGCCCCGGAACATGAGGCAGCGCCACATCCGGGTCCACCCCGCTCCAACCGTGATGATCCGACCGGCAGACGCCGCAAGCCTCGATCTTCAAGACGACACCGTCCAGCGGACAGTCTGGATCAGGAACATCCCGGATTTCCAGCGGCGAACGGTACGACTCGAACACGGCAGCTTTCATAAAACACCTCCGCCCCGCCTGTTAGCGCCAGCCATTGCGGAATGCCATTGCAATCAGCTATAGGGGCATTGGTCTCTCTGGCACCCGTAGCTCAGCTGGATAGAGTGCTGCCCTCCGAAGGCAGAGGTCACAGGTTCGAATCCTGTCGGGTGCGCCAATTTCTCTCAACAATATCAGGTACTTTGATCGGCCCCCGACGAGTGGTCCGGGTTGAATGTTAGTGCATGGGTGGCCTCGACGCCAGCGCGGGCGGCGAAGCCGGTCGGGGTAGCGCAGCCGCCCGCGCGGACTGCGGAATGAAGACCTCTGGGGCTGGGGGCCG
>JBEIDW010000064.1:0-15935 GCA_040383265.1 Hyphomicrobiales bacterium | reverse complement strand
GACCGCTTCGGCGTTCTGAACCTGTCCTACTGGTTTCTTGGCGCCTCCAGTGGCGTGCCAGACAGGATGACCTGGTGTTCCACTTATGATGAGGGCTACATGGCGGTTTATCTGCGTGATTATTCGCCGCTGAAGGACCGCGCCTTCGAGATATGTTTCCGCCGCCTGCTGCCGCTGGATTGGGCAGAGGTACGCCATCGGGATCAGACGGTGCGGTGCATTCACGAGGTGGCGGAACGCTTCGGTGTCGGCCGGCATGGCATTTCAATCCCCATTCGAGAGCCCGGTTTGGGGGATGCGATGTTCTCCATCAATTTCGAGTGCGAGGACCGGCATTGGGCGGAGGTGCGGCAGCGGCTGGTCAACACCGCCCATCTCTTCGCCCATTACTACCACCAGCGCATGAAGTCGGTAATCGCCGCCCGCACGGTGGCGGCGGAGTTTGACCTGAGTCCACGCGAGCGCGAGGTTCTTCTATGGGCGGCCGAAGGCAAGACGGCGCGTGAGACGGCGAGTCTTCTAGGGTTGAGCGAGAGCGCGGTAAATCTCTATGCAGCAAAGGCCATGACGAAGCTGAACGCGCGCACAAAAACCCAAGCCGTCGCCATCGCCGTGAGGAACGCAATTCTTCATTGAAGCGCTTGCTCGCGCCTCATCCGTTGTAAACGTTGTCGACCGGGATTACGGCGTGCCCGCCATATCCGTTGAACTTGGTTGAGGTGGCGATGCCATAAGCGCCAAGCGTTCCGAATTCGATATAATCCTCATCGCGGATTCCCGTCGGAAGATCGAGCTTGGTGGGCAGCACATCCAGCGGGTCGCAGGTGGGCCCGAACACCTTCCACGGTTTGGTTGGCCCCTCCAGCACCGCGCCATCGCGGATCACGCGGAAGGGTGGCTGCAGTTCCGGCACCTGCATGAATTCCATCAGCCCGCCATAAACGCCGTCATTTATGAAGATGTCATCGCCATCCGAGCAGACAAGCTTGATGCGTGTGAGAAGCGACATGCAGTTGGCGACAAGTCCTCGGCCCGGTTCGCATTCAAGCTGCGGCTCTGTGCCCTTGCCGAAATACCGGGTTGCGGCTTCGGCAATGGCGCTGAAGAATTGCTCCAGCTGGGCGGCGGGTTTGCTGTGCGGGTAGCTGGCCGGAAAGCCGCCGCCCACATTGAGGGTGCTGATATGAACCCCGGCTGTTCTGGCGATCCGGTGCGCCGCCTCAATGTGGCGCACATAGACCTGCGGATCCCGCGATTGCGAACCGGGATGGAAGGTCATCACTGGCGTCATGCCGCGCCGTACGATGTCGCGCAGCAACTCAACCGCAATATGCTCGGGCGCGCCGAACTTGGTGGAGAAATCATGGGCGGAGGCACCTCTGTCGCGCGGTAGCACGAAGCGCACGGCGAGTTCCACGGAGGGATCATTGCCGGTGATATCTGCGATTTTTGCTATTTCCTCACGTGCGTCCACCGCAAAGCGCCGGCATCCATACACGTGATAGGCGTCGGAAATCTCGCGGCGAGACTTTACCGGGTTGTGGTAGTGGAAATGCGCCCGCGGCGTCACGGCGCGCACCAGCGCCATCTCATGGACGGAGGCAACGTCCCAGTGTTGCAGGCCGCCCGCGGCAAGGGCCTTGGCAATGTCCTTGGAGGGGTTGGATTTCACGGCAAAGCTCACCGTACCCGGAAAGGCCTCCGTGAAATTCGCCAGCCGCGCCTTGAGTGTCTGCGCGCTGAAGCAGAATACCGCTTCCTCCGGTTGCATGGTCCGGGCAACGGCCAGGGCATCGGCGTTATGAGTGGGTGTGGCGAGAGCAAGCGCGGACTGGGCCATCGAAACCTCATATTCATGCGGGGTCAAGAGAGGTGTGGGTTAGTGCCAGCAGTGGTTGGAATACAGACGGCATTGTGCTGAAATATGACGGTTGAGTCGTCGTTGTGACGAAGCGGGCTGCTATTCGACGCAATGATCCAGATGACACCCAAGGACGAGGAACTGCTTGCGCTTCTGAAGGCAGACGCGCGTGAACCCGTGGCATCGCTCGCACGAAAGCTCGGTCTGTCCCGCACCACGGTGCAGGACCGGCTCAGGCGGCTGGAGGAGACGGGCGTCATCGTCTCCTATTCGGTCCGGCTGTCGCGCGAGATGGACCAGGGCGGCATGCGCGCTTTTGTGACGCTGTCGGTTGAGCCGCGCCGCCAGATTGAAGTGGGCAAGGCGCTGTCCCGCTTCCCGCAAATAGAGACCCTGCATACCGTGAGCGGCAAGTTCGATCTCGTGGCGCAGGTGAAGACATCATCATCTGAAGCCATGGACAGGCTGATCGACGGGATCGGTCAGATTCCCGGCATCACCCGGATCGAGACATCGGTCATTTTGTCGACAAAGCTTGATCGCAAATAGGCGCCCGGAAGCGTCCAAGAGGAGTCCCATGCGTTTCGCCACCACTGTTTTTTCGGCCCTCATTCTGTTCATGGCCGGTCCTATGGCCGCCAAGGCGGATACAAAGGCTGCTCCGGAGTCCGCTGCTGCCATGCAGCTGTCTTTTGCGCCGATCGTCAAGCGAACGGCACCGGCCGTCGTCAATGTCTATGCGTCGCGCAAGGTCGAGACGGGCGGGGGCAGTAGCAGCCGCTTCTTCGAGGACCCGTTCTTCCGCCGTTTCTTCGGCGATGACGGATCCTTCGGCCGTCCGCGGGAGCGGGTGCAGAATTCGCTGGGTTCCGGCGTGATCGTTGAGTCCTCTGGCCTCATCGTCACCAACAATCACGTCATTGGCGGCGGCATCAACATCAAGGACATCAAGGTGGTGCTGGCCGACAAGCGCGAATTCGAGGCGAAGGTGCTGCTGGCGGATGAGCGCACCGACCTCGCCGTGCTCAAGATCGATGTGCCGGACGAGGAGCTTCCGGCGCTGCCGATGGGCGATTCTGACGCGCTCGAAGTTGGCGATCTCGTGCTGGCCATCGGCAATCCCTTCGGTGTCGGCCAGACGGTCACGAGCGGCATTGTGTCAGCCCTTGCCCGTACCCGCGTCGGCGTCAGCGACTATCAGTTTTTCATCCAGACCGATGCCGCCATCAACCCGGGCAATTCGGGTGGCGCGCTTGTCAACATGCAGGGTGAGTTGATCGGCATCAACACTGCAATCTTCTCGCGCGGCGGCGGTTCGATCGGCATTGGCTTCGCCATTCCCACCAACATGGTGAAGACGGTGGTGGCGACCGCCGAAAGCGGCAGCAGCGCCATCAAGCGCCCGTGGATCGGCGCGGAATTGCAGGACGTCACACCGGACATCGCCAGCTCGCTCGGCATGGAGCGCCCGGAGGGCGCGATGGTGGTGAGCCTGCATCCCGAAAGCCCTCTCAACAAGGCCGGCCTGAAGCGTGGCGACATCATTCTCGCCATCGAGGGAAAGCCCGTGGAGAGTGCGCAGGAACTGGGCTACCGCGTGGCAACGACAGCGATCGGCGCCAGCACGATCGTCGAATATCAGCGCAAGGGCGACCGCCGTGAAACAAAGGTGACGATGATTGCCGCGCCCGAAACGGTGGATCGTGACGACAGCCTGATCGGTGGCCGCACGCCGCTCACAGGCGCGGTCGCCACCAATCTTTCTCCCGCCGTTGCCGATGAGTTCGGCCTTCCGGCGGAGGCCAATGGCGTCATCGTCAGCAAGATTGAAAAGGGTCCCGCGCAGCGGTTCTTCCGCAAGGGTGACATTGTTCTGGAAGTGAATGATGTTGAAATCGACAGCGTGTCCACGCTCAAGGCGGTGCTCAATGTGGAAGAGCGCAGCTGGCGCATTGCGGTGAAGCGCGGTGGCCGCGTGCTGAAACTTTCCGTGGGCGACTGATGTCCAGCCTGTTCCAGGCAGCGGGCCTCGGTAAGGACGCGCCCCGCCCGCTGGCGGACAGGCTGCGCCCGCAGAGGCTGGCGGATGTCGTGGGACAGGACCATCTGGTGGGCTCCGATGGGGTGATCACGCGCATGCTGGCCGCTGGCCGCATTCCGTCGATCATCCTGTGGGGGCCGCCGGGCACCGGCAAGACTACCATCGCGCGCCTCCTGGCGGGTGAGACGGGGCTTGCCTTCGAGCAGATCTCGGCGATCTTCTCGGGCGTTGCCGATCTCAAAAAAGTGTTCGAGCAGGCACGCATCCGGCGGGAGCAGGGGCGCGGCACGCTGCTGTTCGTGGATGAAATCCACCGCTTCAACAAATCCCAGCAGGACTCGTTCCTGCCCTATGTGGAGGATGGCACGATCATCCTCGTGGGCGCCACCACCGAGAACCCGTCCTTTGAGCTGAACGGCGCGCTTCTCTCCCGCGCACAGGTGCTGGTGTTGAACCGCCTTGACGGGGAGGCGCTCAACGCGCTGATCCGCCGGGCCGAGATGTTCGAGCGCCGCCCGCTTCCCGCGACAGAGGAGGCGCGCGCGGCGATGACCGGCATGGCGGATGGGGACGGGCGCTATTTCCTCAACATGCTGGAGGAGGTCTTCGCCGCCGTGCCGGAGGGGGCAGTGCCGCTCGACCCCGCAACACTGGCGCGAACGGTTCAGAAGCGCCTGCCGCTTTACGACAAGGCGTCCGACGGCCACTACAATCTCGTTTCCGCGCTGCACAAGTCGGTGCGTGGCTCAGACCCGGATGCGGCGCTTTATTATCTCGCCCGCATGTTCACGGCGGGGGAAGACCCGCTGTTCATTGCAAGGCGGGTGGTGCGCATGGCGATTGAGGATGTGGGCCTGGTGGATCCGGAAGCCCTGCATCAGGCGCTCGCCGCGAAGGAAACCTACGACTTCCTCGGCAGCCCGGAGGGTGAATTGGCCATCGCGCAGGCGGTTGTCTATGTAGCCACCGCGCCCAAATCCAATGCTGTCTATACAGCCTACAAGGCCGCCATGGAGCGGGCCAAGCAGACGGGCTCGCTGATGCCGCCCAAGATCATTCTCAATGCGCCGACCAAGCTGATGAAGGCGCAGGAATATGGCGCGGGCTACCAATACGACCATGACCAGCCGGATGCCTTCTCGGGCCAGAACTATTTCCCTGACGGCCTGGGCCGCGAGACATATTACGCCCCCGTCGAACGCGGCTTCGAGCGCGAGGTGAATCGCCGGCTGGACTATTGGTCGAAGCTCCGGCGCGAGCGCGGGCAGGGATAGGCAGAGCCCTTATCCAGCGCGTTGCAAACGCCGTTTTCCGTCTCCCGCGCATGGCGTGGGGGACGGTGCCAGCAGGGCGGATGAGGGCAACGGTTCGGCGGAAACGCGGCGCGTGGGCCTCAGAGCAGCCCGCGCCGGGCGAGATTGCGGAACAGGTGGCTTGCGCCGAAGGTCCAGGGCGCGGCCTTGTCCGAGGTCGTCATCCGGTTGGCCAGCGTGCCGAGTTCCGGTGAGGAGACCGTCACCACATCGCCCAGCTTGTGGGTGAAGCCCTTGCCCGGCGCATCGCGGTCTTCTACGGGCGCGAACAGCGTGCCGAGGAACAGCACCGCGCCATCCGGGTATTGATGGTGCGGGCCGATCATCTGGCCGACGAGGTCCGCCGGGTCCCGGCTGATCTTCGACATGTTGGACGCGCCGTTCAGCACATAGCCATCCTCGCCCTCGACGCGCAGCGACAACTGCATGGCGCGGACATGGTCAAGCGAGAAGCCCGCGTCGAACAGCCGGATCATCGGGCCCACGGCGCAGGAGGCGTTGTTGTCCTTCGCCTTGCCGAGCAGCAGTGCCGAGCGGCCTTCCACATCGCGCAGGTTCACGTCATTGCCCAGCATGGCGCCCACGATCCGGCCGGACGAGGCGACGATGACCACGACCTCCGGCTCCGGATTGTTCCAGGTGGACACCTTGTTCAGCCCTGCCTCCATGCCATGGCCAACGGCCGACATGATCTGCGACTTGGTGAAGATTTCCGCATCCGGCCCGATGCCGACTTCGAGATATTGCGACCACGCGCCTTTCTCCATCAGCACCTGCTTCAACTGCATCGCTTCCGGCGAACCGGCGCGAAGCCTCGAGAGGTCATTGCCGATGAGCGTGCCGATGGTGGCGCGGATTTCAACCGCCGCCGCGGGGTTGCCGCGCGCGCGCTCCTCGATCACGCGCTCCAGCATGGAGGTGGCGAAGGTGACGCCGGCCGCCTTCAGCGCCTGAAGGTCCACCGGCGGCAAGAGCCATGGCTTGGTGACATCGCGCGTTTCAGGCGGCGTGTTCGCCATGATCGCATCGATCGTGCCGAGGCTGGGGCCCGTAACGGCGCGGGCGGCGGCCGCCGGGTCATCCGCCTCGCACAGATCGCGCATGGTGGGGAAGGCCTCGGTGATGTCGGTGAGACTCTCACCATCGCGGCGCGCGATGCACGGGCCATTGACGGCCGGGTTCCACACGCGGCCAACGAGAAGCCCATGGGCGGGAAGGGCGGCGGAAGACATGAAGGCGGCAAGCGAGGGCATGACAGGCGTTCTTTGCTGGTGTTGCGGAGTGGAAACACTAGGCCAGCAAAGGCGCCGCTGTGAAGTGGGTTCAGCGCAGGCTGTGGCGATGGTTCAGGAGTGGTCGAGACCTCCCGATATCACCTGAAACTTGCGGCGAGCCTGCGGGGTTCCCGCGGGCTCGGACATCTCCGGAGCGGCGGGGTCGAGGAAGCGAGCGAATGCCACCTCAAGCGGTGCAAGCGCGTTATAATGGCGGATGTCCTGCTGGGCTGAGGGGAATAGCCCGCCCAGCACATGGGTGCTCACGCCATCTGCTGCGGCAAGCGGAAGCGCCAGCAACTCCGCGCCAAATTGCTGGCCGCGGTCTGTTGTGTACGTAAGACGCAGAACGGCCTGCTTGTGGGAGGCGGTTACGCCAGTCAGGAAGCGCTGGATGACACTCCGCTCAAAGGCGTCCCAGCCGGCGAGGAGATCGCTGCCGGTCAGCTCACGGCGGTGGAGGTCACACAATCCGGTTCCCGCCAGGCGCCAGACATAGTCTCCCTTCGCCCCGAGCTGTTCCGCGATGAACAGATAGGGCACAAGGTGGCGGAGTTGTTTCAAATCGAGATCGCGGCGTTCAGGCGCGGTACGGCCAGCCCGCATCGCCTCCCAGCAGCGCCACAGTTGCCGTGCGGGGGGCCTCAGCAGCGTTTCCTCTTGGCTTGTCCGAGCCTCCCCGCTAACCCACATGCGCGACTCCCCTGAGGGAACCCCCTGGTTCCCGCTGTTCCAATATTGACCTTCGAGGCGCTGCGATGCAGCCTTCGTGCCAACCGAGAGGACATCACTTGACGGAGCAACATCCGCCGGCCGGCAACTGGAGAACTTCGCCGGGGCAGACGCCGGTGTTCAATGCGCCAGCCGTGGTGCTGGTTGTCATCGGCGTTCTGGTCGCCGTGCATGTGGCGCTGGCGCTGCTGGACGAGAGTTGGCGTGTGTTCGCCTATTACGCGCTGGCGCTTATCCCGGTGCGGTGGACCGACCCAGCCTATCCGATGCTGGAAGGCTCGCAGTACTGGTCGCTCGCCAGCTACATGCTGCTTCATGCCGACTGGATGCACCTTCTGTTCAATGCGCTGTGGCTGCTGGTGTTCGGCACGCCGGTGGCGCGGTATCTCGGTGCGCGGCGGTTTTTGGTCTTGTGCCTCGTTGCCGGAGTGGCCGGAGGGCTTGCCAGCCTCGCGCTGCACTGGGGCCAGGAAATTCTGGTGATTGGCGCCTCTGGCGCTGTCTCCGGCCTGCTGGCTGCCGCCATTCCGCTCATGTATGGCAAACGCGTCTATGGCGGGGCACGGCCGCTGGCCTTCACGGAATTCCTCACAAGCCCGCGCGCCTTGCTGTTCACCGCCATCTGGCTGGGCCTCACGCTGTTTTCAGGCGCCGCGGGCTGGACCGGCAATTCCTTCATTGCGGATGGAGGCATTGCCTGGGAGGCGCACGTCGGCGGTTTCCTCGGTGGGCTTCTCGCCTTCTACATGCTGGCCCCAAGGGCGGTGCGCCGCGCGTGAAACTGTGATAGGCTTACCTTCGTTGTTCTTGCAGGAAGGAGGCCCTCATGGCAGTTGCTCACATCCTCAGGCAGAAGGGAACGGCGGTCATCACCGTTTCTCCCGCCGACAGCGTCCAGTCCATTGTCGATACGCTCGCGAGGCACCGGATCGGTGCCGTGGTGGTGGTTGACGATGCCGGAAACATCGCCGGCATCGTGTCGGAGCGTGACGTGGTGCGCGCCATGGCGGGCAATGCTGGGCTGCTTCCTGGCAAGGCGGCGCGGGACATCATGACCGCAAGGGTGAGAACCTGCGCGCCCGGCGACTCCGAAGCGGACCTCATGCAACTCATGACGGAGAACCGCATCCGCCATCTGCCCGTGGTGGCGGATGGGCGGCTGGCGGGCATGGTGTCGATCGGCGATGTGGTGAAGTTCCGCATCGAGGCCATCGAGCGCGAGGCCGACCAGATGAAAAGCTACATTGCGTCCGCTGGCTGACCGGACACATCCGCGCTTTCGATAACCTCTGGTGGATGGAAGGTGCCGAAATGGTTGCCTGTGCTGAAGGCTGGCCGTCTTTCCGCCTGCGGCAGGTGGTAACCTGCAAATCAGACCTTCTCAATCCGCTGGTTTACGCTAGTCTGCTGCTAACTAAGTAAACCTGACGTCCTTATCTGAAAGCGAGTTCCCGAATGCCTGGTGGTTTCTGTTCGCGCGCGGCGAAGCTTGGTCTTGCCGCGATTGTTCTCTTTGGTGGCCTTTCTGTCTCGGGACAGCCTGCGGGCCCGTTGTTTTCCGCCAGTACAGCGCAAGCGGCCAACAGCCAGAACCGGCTTCTGGAGATCCGAACCCTTGCGGCGCAAGCTTATATCTGGGGCCTGGCAGCTCAATTCACCTACCGCTTCGCCAAGTATAACACCACGATCAGTTCGCCAATGAATGCGCTGACTTATGGCATGAACCCCGCGGCGTGGAATAATGCGGGCACCAACGCGGGCGATGCCTCTGTCATCTACATCAACGGCTTCATGGATTTCAGCAGCGGCGACGAACTTGTGCTGACGGTGCCGCCTTCGCGCAACCAGTATTACGTCGTCAATTATCTGGACAGCTTCATCAATACCGTCGGCAGCATCGGCACCCGCACGACCCCGTCGGATCAAACAACCTCCTATCTGCTGGTTGGCCCCAAGTCCAAGTATGCCGGCAGGAAGACTGCGAGGATCGGCGGACGCGTCTTCCCCGTCATGGCCTCGGACACCAACCTCAATTGGATGCTGATCCGTATCGGTGCAAGTACGCTGGCCAACAGTTCAGACCGCGACTCCTTCGCGGCGGTCTATAATCGCGTCAGCAAGAAATTCGCGCTCAATACGCTTGCTCAGTTCCGCAACAACAATTTCCAGCCCGTGTATCCCGCCGATTACACCAACGTGCCCCCGACGCCGGAGGAAATCATCGCGGCAGCGCCATACAAGGATACGCCGCGAGATGCGGCGAAGTTCTTCAAGCAACTGGGTGATTCACTCGTGAAGAGCCCAATTCCGCGGCCTGAAACCGGGCTGGGTGGAAGCCCGGTCTCACAGCTTCCCGCTTATGTCGTTCCACAATACGGCGCGACAAGCGTGTATTTTGCGCCCTCATCCGGACAGGAGGCGGCGCTCAGGCAGTTCGCCCCCATCGGCTTGACCGCCAAGGGTTTCCGGGTCCCCAGGGGCTGGGGTGCGGCGGAACGGAATGCCCTGCAGCAGGGATATGAGCAGGGACAGGCAAATCTCAATGCCTTGATCGACGCGCAGGCTCCCTCTGAGAGCACGAATTACTGGACGATCCTGAATGACATGATTGGCACTTATCCAAATACCCGCCAAGGATATGCGATCCGCTCGGTGATCGTCCTCAATGGCGGCTCCGCGAATATCCCGCTGGATGCCGTCTACCCCAGCATCGTGAAGTATGACGGTATGAACGAACTCGATGGGAATGCAACTTACCACGTTACCTTCACGCCACCGGTCGCCGGGGCGCCATTGCCGGTAGACGGAACATTTCCACCGCAGGTCACGGGACGGCGTGGGGAGATCAAGGGCTTTTGGTCGCTCACCGTCTATCAGCCTGATCCCTCCGAGGTCTCTGCGCCATTCCTCCCGCAGAGCTCGATTCTCAACAACGCCTATTCGGAAGCGAACGACACCGTGACGGGCGTCAACGCAGCGGATGACACCATCACCGTCCTGGAACCCAGCTGGGGCCGTATCGTCACCAGCACGCCATTGCTGTTCAATGGCGCGGGCGCCTCAGGCTGCGGTCTCGATACGATGTCGAGCAATGCCGTTTACTATGTCGCAAACACGCCGGTGACCGGCGTGGACGGTGAAAGCGGCAAGACAACCTATACCTTCAAGATCTCAGCCACCTGGCTGCAGGAGATTTCCGATGCCTCCGTGCCAATCCAGTATTCCGGGCAGGCGGGGGCACCTGTCGATCTGCAGTGCAATTCGGCAACCAATCTCAGCTATGGCGTCGTGAGGCCCGTTTCGCAGCTTGGCTCGGACAATCTGGAAGATGGTGACCTGGTCAGGAATCCGGATGGCTCGGTGACGCTCTGGCTGTCTCCCACGCTGCCGTCCGGCGTGCCTGCCAAGAACTGGATTCCGACCCCATCGACCGCCTATTATGACAGTCTCTACGGAGCGAATTCCGGCATCAGCACGGCATTGCAGGTGATCATGCGGTCTTACTATCCCACGCCTGGCAATCAACCACCGTCACTGTTGCCCTACAAGGCTGGTGGGCTTCCGCAAAGCTATATCCCGCCCGCAATCTTTCCGGCGCCTCAGTAAACGCTCTTGGGGTCGAAAAGGCGGGTGTCGTCGATGAAGACGAGCCTGCCGCCCTCGAGCTTGCGATAGAAGCAGGAGCGCCGGCCGCTATGGCAGGACGCCCCCAGGCCTTGCGGCAGCGCCTTCACCTGCAGGATGTCCTGGTCACAGTCGGTGAGGATTTCGGTGACCTTCAGCGTTTCGCCGGAGGTCTCGCCCTTCTTCCACAGTGATTGCCGCGAACGGCTCCAGAAATGGGCGATGCCGGTGTCCTGCGTCAGGCGTAGCGCGTCTGCAGTCATGTAGGCGAACATGAGAACCGTGCCGTCGCGCGCATCCGTCACGATGGCGCCAATCAGGCCATCCGCATCGAACCTCGGCTGAAACGCAGTTGTTTCGTCGAGGCCTGAAGCCATCAGAGCGAGAAGCCGGAAGAGGGCGCGCGCACCAGTTCCATGAAACGGGCCTGCAGCACCGGGTTGGTCTTGAACTCACCGGTGAACTGGGTGGTGATGGTCGCCACGTTGCGCTTGCCCACGCCGCGCATCGACATGCAGGTGTGCACTGCTTCAACCAGCACGGCCACGCCCCGCGGGTTCAGGGAGTCCATGATGGCGTTGGCGATCTGAGCCGTCATCGTCTCCTGCGTCTGCAGGCGGCGGGCATAGATTTCAACTACGCGGGCCAGCTTGGAAATGCCGACCACGTTCTTTGAGGGCAGGTAGGCAACATGGGTGCGGCCTACGAAGGGGGCGATGTGGTGTTCACAATGCGAGTTGAACTCAATGTCGCGCAGCATGACGATGTCGTCATAGCCGCCCACATCCTCGAAGGTGCGGGACAGGGCTTCCGCCGGATCGTCCTCATAGCCGCTGAAATATTCGCGGAAGGCCTTGGCCACGCGCTTCGGGGTATCGAGCAGGCCTTCGCGGTCCGGGTTGTCACCGGCCCAGGCGAGCAGGGTGCGGACAGCGGCTTCCGCCTCTTCCTGCGAGGGGCGCTTGACCTGCTTGGCCGGGATCTTCTTGATGACTGCGTCCATAATCCTGACTCTACCTTCCATGAGGCCGTTTACTGCAAATCAGCCGCCAGCGGATCACATGGCCGACGTGCTTGCGCCCCGATTGTGGCGGACCCCATATCATGTCCTGTGACCCGATGGCAAACCGCCAAACAGTCGGTTGCAGCAGAATACCTATGCGCTAGGATGCTGGAATGATTAACGACATTTACAACCGAAAGATATTGGGCTTCGCGGCAGACATTCCAGGGCTGCAACGCCTGGCGGTGCCGGATGCGACAGCGGTCGCCATTTCGAGGCTTTGCGGCTCCAAGGTGACGGTCGATCTCGCCATGAAGGAGGGGGTTGTGACCGACTTCGGCCAGGAGGTGAAGGCCTGCGCGTTGGGGCAGGCGTCGTCCTCCATCATGGCGCGCCACGTGGTGGGCTCCACGGGCGAGGAACTGCGGCATGTCCGCGACCAGATGTACAAGATGCTGAAGGACGAGGGGCCAGCACCTTCGGGCAAGTGGGCCGATCTGGAGGCCTTGCTGCCCGTCAGGGACTTCAAGGCCCGCCACGCCTCGACGCTTCTGATCTTCGATGCGGTGGTGGATGCCGTGAACCAGATCGAGGCGAAGGCGGCGGTTCCAAGCTGAGGGACTGCCGCTGCGCCTCACCGCCGCCGCTTGCCCTCGATGTCCGGCGCATGCGGGAAGCGGGATTTGAGGTCGCGGTCTGTCACGCTCATATGGTTGCGGGTGTATTGCTCGGAGGCATCACGCAACGGCTGGAAGTCCCATGGGAAGTGGTTGCCGTGCTTCAGCGCCTCGAACATCATGTGGCGGGCCTGCTGGCTTTCGAGCACTTGCGCGTTGATGCGCGGAATGTCGAACCTGGCTTCCACCTCGGCGCGGAACTCCGCCGCCAGAGGGTGCCTTGGCGCGAGGTTGTGAAGCTCCAGCGGATCATCCAAAAGATTGAACAGCTGGTCCGGATCGGCCGGTGAGTGGATGAACTTCCACGGGCCCCGGCGCAGCATGTACATGGGGGCGACGGCGCCTTCCGCCAGATATTCGCACCAGGCGGTGCCGTTGGGGTCTTCCGAGCCGCCGATCAGCAGCGGGTAGAGCGAGCGGCCATCGACGGGGCGTGAGAGCGTTGCCACGCCGCCATTTCCGATTGCCGTCAGCGTGGGGAGAATGTCGGCCAGCGTCACCGGTTCGCTCACCCGCCTTGCGGCAAAGCGCTTGGGCGACCAGATCAGCATCGGCACATGGGCCGAGGGTTCAAGATAGGACATCTTGTACCAGAGCCCACGTTCGCCGAGAAAATCGCCGTGATCGGAGGTGAAGACGATCACCGTGTCATCGAGCTTGCCCGTGGCGTCCAGTGCGTCGATCAATTGGCCGACGAGATCATCGACATAGGAGATGTTGGCATAGTAGCCATGGCGTGCGGCGCGGAGGTCCGCCTCCGTCACCGTGTAGTCGTCCATGGCGGATACATCATAAAGTCTTTGGCTGTGCGGATCGAGGTGGGCGCGGTCCATGCGGGGAATGGCGGGAAGGTCGATGTCCTCGTCTTTGTAAAGATCCCAGAATTTTTTACGCGCCGCATAAGGATCATGCGGATGGGTGAAGGATGTCATCAGGCAGAAGGGCTTGTCCGGCTCGAAGCGCACATAGTCATAGATCTTGCGGATGGCGAGGAAGGCCACCTCGTCATCAAATTCGAGCTGGTTGGTAATCTCGGCGATGCCGGGTTGAAGCACCGAGGTCATGTTATGGTACCACCAGTCGATGCGCTCCTGCCGCAGGCGCCAATCGGGCGCCCAGCCGAAATCGGCTGGGTAGATGTCGGTCGTGAGTCGTTCCTCAAGTCCGTGTAACTGGTCCGGCCCCACGAAATGCATCTTGCCGGAAAGGCAGGTCTTGTAGCCCGCCAGCCGCAGGTAGTGCGCCCAGGTGGGAATGGAGGAGGGGAACTCCGCCGCATTGTCGTAAACCCCGGTGCGGGAGGGCAGCAGGCCGTTCATCACCGTGGCGCGGGCGGGCGCGCACAGCGGGCTCGTTGAATAGGCATTCTCGAACACCACGCCCTCGGCGGCGAGCCGCGACAGGTTCGGTGTCTTCACCAGCCTGTGGCCATGGAAGGGCAGGAACTGCGCCGCCAACTGGTCAGCCATGATGAAGAGAATGTTGGGTTTATCGGTCATGCTGAATCCTGTATTCCATTCCAAGCATCATGAAACATATCCTGCTCGGAATCATCAGAGTCTATCAGCTGACGTTATCGGCCTTCATCGGCCGCCGCTGCCGCTATTTACCGACCTGTTCCGAGTATACGAGCGACGCGATCCGCAAGCATGGTGCAGCGCGGGGCGTAGGCCTGGGCTTCGCCCGCATCTGCCGCTGCCATCCGTGGGGGCAATCTGGCTTTGATCCCGTGCCGGACGTCTATGAAGGCCCGGTGTGGCGGATGAAGGAGCAGGATTCCCGGCTTGACCATGAGGCCGGCAAGTCCTAAATCCCGGCCGCACTCTAAACCATTGATTTCGCTTACCCGCACGCGTTGGCGGGAGTGAGCAGGAGGACCAGATGATCACGCTGACTTTCCCCGATGGCGCCAGCCGCCAGGTTGAACAGGGGGTCTCCGCCCGCGATGTGGCGGCGTCCATTTCCAAATCCCTCGAGAAGAAGGCAGTGGCCGCCGTCGTCAACGGCACGCTTGTCGATCTTGCCGATCCGATCACCGCAGGCTCCACACTGCGCATCGTGACGCGTGACGACCCCGAAGCGCTTGAGCTGATCCGGCATGATTGCGCCCATGTGCTGGCTGAAGCCGTGCAGGAGCTTTTTCCCGGCACGCAGGTGACCATCGGCCCAACCATCGAGAATGGTTTCTATTACGACTTCTTCCGCAACGAGCCCTTCACGACGGAAGATTTTGCCGCGATCGAAAAGAAGATGCGCGAGATCATCCAGCGCGACAAGCCGTTCACCAAGTCAGTGAAGACGCGCGAAGAGGCGAAAGAATTCTTCCGCCAGAAGGGCGAGCTGTTCAAGGTCGAACTGGTCGACGCCATTCCCGGCAACCAGGACATCAAGTTCTATGACCAGGGCGGCTGGACCGACCTGTGCCGTGGCCCGCACATGACGTCGACCGGCAAGGTCGGCAACGCCTTCAAGCTGATGAAAGTTGCCGGTGCTTACTGGCGCGGCGATGCCAAGAACCCGATGCTCACCCGCATCTACGGCACGGCCTGGGCGAATGAGAATGACCTCAAGGCCTATCTCCATGCGCTGGAGGAGGCAGAGAAGCGCGACCACCGCAAGCTGGGCCGCGAGATGGACCTGTTCCACTTCCAGGAGGAAGGCCCGGGCGTTGTCTTCTGGCATGCCAAGGGCTGGACGATGTTCCAGCAGTTGATCGCCTACATGCGCCGCCGCCTGGCCAAGCTCGACTATGACGAGGTGAATGCACCGCAGCTTCTCGACAAGTCGCTGTGGGAAACCTCCGGCCACTGGGGCTGGTACAAGGAGGCGATGTTCGCTGCCACCTCCGCCGGCGACACGACGGAGGATGATCAGGTCTTCGCCATCAAGCCGATGAACTGCCCGGGCCATGTGCAGATCTTCAAGCACGGACTCCGCTCCTACCGCGAGCTGCCGCTGCGTCTTGCCGAGTTTGGCAATGTGCATCGCTATGAGCCGTCAGGCGCGCTGCACGGCCTCATGCGCGTGCGCGGCTTCACGCAGGATGACGCGCACATCTTCTGCACCGAAGAGCAGATGGCGGACGAGTGCCTGAAGATCAACGATCTCCTCCTCTCCACTTACAAGGACTTCGGCTTCGAACAGATCGTGGTCAAGCTCTCGACTCGGCCTGAAAAGCGTGTGGGCTCGGATGAGGCATGGGACCGTGCTGAAAGCATCATGTCGAAGGTGCTGGAGCAGATCGCGGAAGAATCCGGCGGCAAGATCAAGACGGCGGTGAACCCGGGCGAGGGCGCCTTCTATGGCCCCAAGTTCGAATATGTGCTGCGCGATGCAATCGGCCGTGACTGGCAGTGTGGCACCACGCAGGTGGACTTCAACCTGCCGGAGCGTTTCGGCGCCTTCTATAT
>JBEIDW010000063.1:0-16634 GCA_040383265.1 Hyphomicrobiales bacterium | reverse complement strand
GGGATCACGTACCAGGCTACAACTAGAAGCGCACAGAACAAGGGAATGGATGCTAGGAATATCCACGGCCAGCTCAGGAAATTGGACAGAAGTGCGCCTGCAGGAACACCGGCAACCATGCCCACGCCGGCCCCCAGTGACTGCATGCCATAGCCCCAGCCGACACGTTCCTGGCTCACCCAGGTCGGGATCATTGCATAGCCTGCCGCCACGAAGCCGCCTGCGCCGATGCCCTGGATAAGCCGCCCGGCGACGAGCGACTCAATGGATTGCGCGGCGCCACAGAGGACTGTGCCCGCCGCGGCCAGCACACATCCAGCCAGACAGACAATCCTGAGGCCATATAGGTCGCCAAGCTTTCCTGCCGGAATGAAGGCGATAACCGCGCCCACGAGGTAGCTGAGGAGCACGAAGGACACAGCGCTTGCCGACACAGACAGTTCCCGAGCCATGTCCGGCAGCGATACGGTGACCAACGCTGACTCGAACTGGAAGGTGAAGGCCATCATCGCGACACACCAGACGACCCCAACTTCGCGTGTTCGGCTGTCGAAACTCACGGCCACTGCGGACCTCAAGCCAGTTCATGGAGGATTGGACCGGCAGGCCACTCAACCAACTGCCCGGTTGCAGCGTCAAACCACCGACCATCCAGGCAGACAAAACTCTGCTTTTCCCCTATGTGGGTCCTTACCTGACCAATGCCACCAGACCGCCTGGATATGTGTTCAGCGAGAACATGCAGCAGCAGTGCCTTGTCCCTGTCCGTTCCCATGCGGAAGCGAAGCGTTTCATCTGGCATGGCAATCCGGTCATGACTGCCAAGGATAGATGGTCCCTCCATAATGCCAATGATGACCTGCAGAGCCTCCTCGACGTTTGACAGCGTTTCCGCCAACCGCTGGCTATTGGGTTGCTTTCGCGCGACCACGAGATAGGGATGGATATCCCTGGCCAGAAGTGAACGGTAGGAGTAGAGCACATCCTGTTCAGTTTGGTCACCGACGCTCGCCAGCATGGCCGAGACGTCAGTCATGGATCGAGAACCCATCAGTTCCCTCAAGCAAGGTGCAATGGGATCTTCACTGCGCGAGAGCCTTGGCTTGGACAAAGCCTCATCAACCTGTTGCAGACGTACACCGAAGAACTGATCCAGCTTGGTGACGATCTCATCGACGTGATCTTCCGGCAGCTGGCTTTCTCCGGTGTCGAGGTTGAAGGTTCCCGCCACGGAGATGATCCGGCACATATCTGACATCAAGTGATCAAAGGCTACCTGCGGATCACTTGATTTTTCCTGCTGAACGAAGTTTTGCCAGTCATCAGCAAAAAAAAGCCTGTTCTTGCCATAAAACCACCATGGCTCGCCATCGCTGTTCCAGCCAAAGGCAGAGGTGTGAGATGGACTGGCAAGCGCAATGACGTTTGCGACGAATCCACGTGGTATGGTTATTCCAAGTGCCGCGAATATGGCAGTTTCATCCACGCATGACGTCAGCCCCTTGACCGAGGCATGCGACGTTCCGACCAACTTCTTGTTAGCTCTTATAAGATCAATGTTTCCGTAGAAATAGGCGGGGAAATACCCCTCACCGATGCGATCGATTGTTGGCTGAATTGCCTCAGGCGATATGCTGCCGGACTGTACGCGCGCCTCAAAGAGCCGCAGGATCTGAGCGAGAGCATCGTCGATTATCTCCGCACCGAGCTGACGCTTCTCCGCTTCGATTTCAATTTCACCATAGAGCCTGACGACCTCAGCGGTATGAAGGTGACGGAAGTTCCGGTCAATGACATTCTGGATCTCCTTCACCAGCAGCCGAGGCGTCGGTACATTATCTCCAACAGCTGCGAGGGCACGCTGTTGAATCTTGCTGGAAAGATCCCACGTCGCAGGTGACAGAAGATTGCCTGCGATGAGGTAAAGCAAGAGGTTTGGATTGGCATAGGCGTCAAAGATGTTCGGTGCGATCAGCGACTGGGCAGTGGGACGAAAACTCATATATTCCTCCAGTACTGAGCAATGCCGGCTTCGATAAAACTTAGCAAGTCAATATCGTTTGGGAAACAAACGAAAGTTCCGGCAATATGCATGCCTGATGATCGCAGACCCCGGCAATGCGCCAGTTGGCACGCCAAAGTTCACAACACCCCTCATGCCCCGAACCCAGTTCAAGGATATGAGAGTCAATATCCTCGTGATGGCGTGTCCATCCTGGGCGGAGCGGACAGCCAATGCTTAGTCCATAGGGCGTTGCGCAGCGTCGCGGCCACGACTCTTGCCGCTCCGCACCCATTGAAGTGGTCCGACTTGAAGTAGTCTTTTGGCCTCAAGGAGGATCAGAACATGCCGCGGAAGAAGAGCACGCCCGCGCCTTCATCCGCGCCCCAGGTCAGTCTGAGAATAGTTACCATCGCCAGGAAGCAGCGCCCGATATTGACCCATTGGCGAATCAGTTTCAATTTGCGGTAGACACCGGGATAGAATTTGGTGTTGACTAACTAGCGGTCCAGCACCCAACTTGACATTCGCCTCGTAATTTATCTCACTCAGCACTCATAAGCGTCAGGGACGCTGCAAGGAAAAACAATTATGATGACACGCCTGATATTTTTCCTGGTGTCGTTCTCGGCGCTTTCATCAGCCGCACATGCGCGGGATTTTTCTAACATCTATGTATTTGGCGACAGCCTTAGTGACTCCGGCACATTTTCCGGGGCGCTAGGTTTGCCGCCTGCCTACTCAAAATTTACAACGAATCCAGACAATGTCTGGAGTGAAAACCTTGCTGCCCGTTACAACAAGAGCATGAACTCTGTTTACTCGACAGAGGGCTTCACCTTTACACCAGACGATACAAGCAACAATTTCGCCGTCGGTGGTGCTCGCGTTGATCTGGAGCCTGGCGTTTTGGGTGGGCCACTGGCCGCAATGGCGCCATACGTCCCCACTGTCAGCGATCAAGTCACTCAGTTCCTTTCGCGTGGGCCGCTTGACAGAAAGGCGCTTTACACTGTCTTGGCAGGCGCAAACGATATCTTTACGCAATTTGCAGGTGTTGCCGGGCAGGCAATAGAAGTCCCGGTCGCATTGGCAAACCTACAGACGGCAGCCGAGGCTCAAGGAGCGCAGATCACCCGCTTGCAAAAGGCGGGTGCAAAGAACCTGATCGTCATTGGGGTTCCAGATGTTGCCTTGACCCCGTTCGGTTCAGGCGTCGGTCCGGAGGGCAGTGCCCTTCTCAACGCTATGTCGTCGACCTTTAACAACACGCTCAAGGCTTCCATTGCTGGCAAGAATTTGCTGTACTTCGACTCCGCCGCGGCACTTGAGGCAATCATCGCCGATCCCGGACGTTTTGGAATCACGAATACCGCAGACCCGGCATGTGGCGCCGACAATAGTGCTCTTGGGTGTGTTCCCGGCGTGACAGAGGGTTCCGTTTCAGCAGAACAAGCGGCGGGATATTTATTTGCCGATGGCGTGCACCCCAGCGGCACCGGCCATACGGTGATTGCTGATTGGATTTATTCAACGCTTGAGTCGACGGGGCGCATGAGCTTGCTTGCGACTTTACCTATGGGCCGTTCGGGCGCTCAGTGGCGTTCGATAGACAATCGTATTCGTGAGTTTCAGAATTTTTCCTATCGGGGGCAGGGTTTCTTTGTGACGGGGGATTATGCGCCAGGAGAGCTAGACGCGACCTCCGACACACCGGGGGCAAGCGGTCAGAGCAAGAGTGTCATCGTTGGTTATGAAAGGGCGTTGGCAGACGACCTGTTTGGCGGTATCACGCTCGGCTACTCGAATATGCCGGTTGATCTCGGAAACAACAGCGGAGAGATCACTTACAGCGAATTCGCCATGTCTGCGTTCCTGTCAAAGAAGTATGGCCCTCTATACGGAAACGTTATAGCGACCGCGGCGCTTCTTGATTACGATATCACACGCTACACTGAACTGGGCATCGCGACCTACTCCGACGACGGCGAAACGAGAGGTAACCAGTTTGGCGTTAAATTCCAGGGTGGCTACAACTTTGGCACGGAAGCCCTTGTTCACGGTCCTTTGGTAGGCTTGGCTTGGGAAGAGGTAAGAGTCGATGGGTATAAAGAAGACTCAGATAACTTTACGGCAATGGAGTTCGGCGATCAGACGCGGCAGCAACTGCGATCTCGCCTAGGCTACCAATTACAGGGCACCACCGAAGTGTCTGGCTTGCGTCTGCGCCCTTATGCTCAGCTGACATATGAGTATCAGTTCCTCAATGACAACTCTGATTACACGGCTGGATTCGCAGGAAGCGACAACGCGATGACCGTCGAAGTGTCAAACCCAACGGGTGGGTATGGGTTGCTGGCAGTAGGCGGGGCATTGGAGTTGAACAGGTCTACCAGCCTGAGTGTTGACGGAACCATGACATTCGGTCAGCCGGACGCGCAGAACACTTCGATCGGTGTCACTCTAAGTTGGAATAACTGAACCCATCTTGCGGCCTGCCATGCTAAAGGGCAGGTATGACGTAAGGAACCTTTGTTACTGTTCAATGTGCGGCAGTTTCTTCAGATTGAAGAAGCGAAGAAGCCTTGCTGCAAGAGTACGAAGGCAGGCCAATTGGGCTGGTCATCAAGATTGACGAGGCCCTGATCCGCGCTGCCTCGCGCAGGGTCAGGCCGATTTCCCGCCGCTCGCCGGGGGCGGCGCAGGCGCAGCCGCCGCATCGACGGCGCATAGAACCACCACAGGAAGGCGGCTCCCAATGCCAGCACTCCGGCGAGGAAGGAGGCACGCCCCGCCCTGGTCAGGCAGCGGCAGCGGGAAGGGGCCGATGCCCCGGATCAGCGCAAAGTTCAGCGGCACGTTGATCGCTCGGGAGAGGAATAGAGCTGGCGGATCATGCAGGGCTGTTTCCGATCGGCTAGGCAGCGCTGTTGCGGATGATCTCGGAGGAGCGCATCCAGTGGTTTTGAAGCAGGGCTTCATCCCGAACCCGCGCGCGAGGGGCTTGAGCAGTGCGCTGTCGCGGTCGCCGTGCCATCTGTCGGGGTGATCAGCTTTCGGTCACCGCGCTTGCGACTGGTGAATATCTGTCTTGTTGATCAGTAGTCGGATGATAGGCGTCTGTTGGGCAGGGGGATCTTGCCGTTTTGCCGTAAAATTTTGAAATCAATGTGCTTTCATCATCAACCGGTTCGGATCTCGCGAGATATCGTTGGGTGGTCGAACGATAGGGGTTGAGCTTGGCAAGCAGCAGGGACCTAACCGTTTAGTTCGCGGGCGCCAAGGGAAAGCTTGAAAGCAGACCGTGATTGACGTACCTCATGGCGAATGCATGGTCCCGAGAATACATGATGAGCAGGCCAACCGTTCACGATATCGCTCGCGAAGCGGGCGTTAGTCTTGCGACCGTCGACCGCGTTCTCAATGGCCGGCCGAAAGTGCGCGAGAGTAGCATCAAGCTTGTGATGGATGCTGTTGAGAAGCTTGGGTACGTTCGGGACATCTCAGCGGCAAACTTGGCTCGGCGCAAGCAATACCGTTTTGCATTCGTCCTTCCCGATGATTCGGGCCAGTTTCTCGAAACGGTCTACATGGCCTTTGCCGATGCTTCGCAGATGGTCGTCAGCGAACGCCTGTCACTTGAAGTTGTTCAGGTGCGGATTGGTGATCCGAATGCAACGGCAAGGGTTCTAACCGGGTTGCTCACGCAAGGGTTCGACGGGGTGGCAATCATGTGTCCAGAAACCCCTCAGGTGCGCGATGCCGTGATGCGGCTGAAGCAAGCCGGAGTGGCTGTTGTTGCAATGATTTCAGACTTGCCGAGTTCGCCGCGCGACCGATTTGTTGGAGTGGACAATGTGGCTGCCGGCAGGACGGCTGGCGCATTGATGGGGCGGTTTCTTGGAGGAAAGGCCGGCAAAGTCCTTGTGATTTCAGAATCTCTTGCGTCACGCGACAACATGGAGAGGCGCTATGGTTTTGACAGCATCATCTCTGAATGCTTTCCCAACATTGAAGTTTTGCCAACGATCGAATCCCGCCAAGACGACGCGCGTCTGAGCTCAATCATGCGCAGTGTACTGCTCCAACATCAGGATATATGGGGTGTTTATTCATTAGGCAGTGAGAATTTGGCCGTCATTGATGTACTGCGAGCGGCACCCGCAGTCCGTGGCGCGGCTGTGATTATGCATGAGTTGACCCCGGTGACGCGCGCCGCGCTGGAAGCTGATGAGATCGATGTCGTCATTATGCAAAATGTCGGTCATATCGTGCGCAGCTCAATCCGCGTTCTTCGGGCGCATGTCGATCAGTCTGTGATCGTGGAATCTCAGGAGCAAATACGGATTGAGATTGTTACAAAAGAGAATTTGCTGCCCGAATAAGTTGAAAGCGGCGGGTTGAGCCAGGCTGAGTTTCAACGTGAACTCTGAGGCTGTTGACCATCTGTTCGGCGCGGCCTTTGGACTCCCTTTTCCACAACGATCATCATGAAATACTTGAACGACAGTCCTTGCGGGCTGCCGCAAAAGGGGAGGATAGAAAGTGATGGGTATCACTCACCTACATAAAAAAGAGGTACGTACGTCTCAAAATTGATTGACAAGAGGTACGTACCTCCCTAGCGTTTCGAGCGCACATAATCGGGCTTCCGGCGAAAAAGCATTCGGAGCTCTCACAAAGGCGAGGAAATGGAAATGAAAACCAGATTGTTGCTGAGCGTCGCGGCTCTGGCCGCCGCCAGTTCCATAGGTCCATCTGCGGCTCAGGCCGAGGAACTCACACTATGCTGGGCTGCGTGGGATCCCGCAAATGCCCTGGTTGAGCTGTCGAAGGATTTCGAGGCCAAGTCCGGCCACAAGATGAAGTTTGAATTCGTGCCATGGCCGAACTTTGCCGATCGGATGCTCAATGAGCTGAATTCGGGCGGAAAACTCTGCGATCTGATGATCGGTGACAGCCAGTGGATCGGCGGAGCAGCCGAAGCCGGACACTACGTGAAGCTCAACGATTTCTTTGACGCCAACGGAATCAAGATGAGCGATTTCGTTCCGGCAACAGTCACCGGCTATGCCGAGTGGCCCAAGAACACCCCGAATTATTGGGCATTGCCCGCCTTCGGCGATGTCGTCGGTTGGACGTATCGTAAGGACTGGTTTGATCGGCCCGAGCTTCAAAAAGAATTTAAGGAAAAATATGGCCGTGACCTTAGCCCACCTGCTACCTTTGCAGAGCTAAAGGATATCGCGACATTCTTCCAGAACCGCACGATCGATGGCAAAACAGTTTACGGCGCCTCGATCTACACCGAGCGTGGCTCTGAAGGCATCACCATGGGTGTCATGGATGTCTTGTACAGCTTCGGCTTCAAGTATCAGAATCCAGACAAGCCCTATGACATGAATGGGTTTGTCAACTCTCCCGAATCCGTGGCGGGCCTTGAATTCTACAAGGCGCTCTATGACTGCTGCACTCCGCCGGGCGCTTCCAACGGCTACATGGGCGAAGGTATCGATGCCTTTAAGTCGGGCCAGGTCGCCCTTCAGATGAACTTTGCGTTCACGTGGCCCGGGTTTGAAGCCGATCCCAATGTTGGCGGAGGCAAGACGGGTTATCTGGTCAATCCGGCTGGCCCCAATGGAGACAAATTTGCTCAGCTTGGCGGACAGGGCATCTCAGTCGTCTCCTATTCGGAGAAGCGCGACGCCGCTCTTGAATACATCAAGTGGTTCGCTCAGCCTGAAGTCCAGCAGAAATGGTGGAAGGCAGGTGGTTTCTCCTGTCTGCGCTCCGTCGTCGAATCTCCCGACTTTGCCTCCAGTCAGCCTTACGCCCAGGCTTTTCTTGACTCGATGGCAATCGTGAAGGACTTCTGGGCAGACCCCAGTTATGCAACGCTGCTTCAAGACTCGCAAAAGCGCTTCCATGACTATGTCGTTGCCGGCAAGGGCACCGCTCAGGAAGCGCTCGACGGCCTCGTGGCAGACTGGACGAAAACCTTCAAGGAAGAAGGTAAGCTCTGAGTTCGACCTTCCCGTCTGGAGTGATCGTAAGACGGGTTAACTGCAAGCGCGCAGAATCCTTGTATATTGGCACAGGGTTCTGCGTGCATTTTCTCAGGCAGTCAGAGATAATTGCATGCAGAAATCCGTGTCAGAAAGCATCGCCGGTGCAACGCCCCCAAAGCTTGCAAAACGCATACGGGGCCTGAGCGACCGTACGATTGCATGGATTTTTGTCGCTCCGACAATTCTCCTCCTCCTCGCGGTGAATATCTTTCCACTGATCTGGACGATCCGGCTCAGCTTCACCAACTTTCGCGCCAACCAGCCCAACCGGCCGTTAAAGTGGGTGGGTTTCGAAAACTATCAGAACATCCTCAACGATCCGGATGTCTGGAACACGATGCAGGCAACTGCCCACTTCCTCGTGTGGACGATCGTATTGCAGGTCCTGATTGGCTTCGCATTGGCCTGGCTTATCAACCAGAAATTCCGGGGAAACGATCTGTGGACCACGCTGATCGTATTGCCAATGATGCTCTCGCCGGCTGTTGTCGGAAACTTCTGGACGTTCTTCTACGAACCCCAAATCGGCATCTTCAACTATATTGTCGCATTCCTTACTGGCAGCGACCCCTCATCCTTCACCATGATCGGCTCTGTGGAACTCGCACCCTGGGCGATCGTGATCGTCGACACCTGGATGTGGACGCCCTTCGTCATGCTGATCTGTCTCGCAGGTCTGCGGTCCATCCCGAACTACATCTATGAGGCAGCTGCGGTCGATCGTGCCAGCAAGTGGCGGCAGTTCTGGACCATTACAATTCCCATGGTCTTGCCGTTCCTGATGCTTGCGGTTCTGTTCCGCGGCATAGAGAATTTCAAGATGTTTGATCTGGTGGTGCAACTCACGGGAGGAGGGCCCGGCTCAACCACAGAACTCACGTCTATCAACTTGAAGCGAGAGGCCTTTGAGAAGTGGCGCACGGGCTATGCGTCGGCCTATGCAATCATTCTCTTTGTTACCGTTTTTGGGCTTGCGTCAATCTACGTGAAGGCACTGAACAAGGTGAAAGAGAGATGAGTGCGCATTCGATCACGGAACCGTCCGCCCGCCAGAAACTCTTTGCTGCCGTGCTCGTCGCCTTCTACGCTGTGGCGACGTTGACACCCTTGCTTTGGATCATTGCTACTGGGTTCAAGACGACCGAAGACTCAATCGCATATCCGCCCAAAGTGCTCTTTGAACCCACGGCCGCTGGGTATGTAAATCTCTTTACTACGCGCACCCGGCCAGATGCGGAGAGCTTTGCAGAATTGCCGCCGCCGGCAACGTGGTATGAACAGATCGTTCGAGAAAGCGGCATGGTGGTCGTGGGGCCTTCACGATATGGCGAGCGCTTCATGAACTCGGTCGTAATCGGGTTCGGGTCGACATTTCTATCGATCTTTCTTGGCACGCTTGCTGCCTATGCCTTTAGCCGCTTCAAAGTACCGCTGAAAGATGACCTGCTCTTCTTCATATTGTCGACCCGCATGATGCCTCCAATTGCGGTTGCAATCCCAATTTTCCTCATGTTTCGTAACCTGGGCCTCAGTGACACGCATCTGGGGATGATACTCCTTTACACCGCGGTCAATATCTCGCTGGCTGTCTGGCTTCTCAAGGGCTTCATTGATGAAATCCCGGTCGAGTATGAAGAAGCCGCGCTTATCGATGGCTACACAAGGTTTCAGGCCTTCTACAAGGTTGTTCTCCCGCAGGCGACAACAGGCATCGCATCGACCGCCATCTTTTGCCTCATCTTTGCCTGGAATGAATATGCCTTCGCGGTCCTGCTCACCTCCGGCAGTGCTCAGACTGCTCCCCCGTTCATCCCGACGATTATTGGTGTGGGAGGCAAGGACTGGCCAGCTGTTGCCGCAGGCGCGACGCTGTTTCTTCTTCCGGTCATGGTATTCACCATCCTTCTGAGGAAGCACCTTCTCCGTGGCATCACGTTCGGGGCGGTGCGTAAATGAAAAATTTCCTTGATGGCTTGCTAAGACTTCGGCGTGGTCCATGGGAGATGGTTGCATCGGTGCTCATTGCTGCGGGTGTTGTCATGTTGATGCAGAACGTAGCCCTTTGGATCTACACCTACTCATTCGCAGTCACCCTCGCTGGTACAGCAATGTTCATCATTGTTAGCCACTTTCCGGACTAGCCCATGGCCCAGATCGTCATAAAGAACCTCCAGAAAAAGTTCGGTGATTTCACGGCTGTCCAGTCATCGTCTTTCACGATTGAGGATGGTGAGTTCTTCATGCTGCTTGGGCCTTCGGGTTGTGGAAAAACGACAACCTTGCGCATGATAGCTGGGCTGGAACTGCCCACATCAGGCGAAATCTGGATTGATGGTGAGGAGGTTGCTCAAAAGCCTGCTGGCCAGCGTGACATCGCCTTTGTCTTTCAGATGTTTGCGCTTTACCCGCATATGAACGTGCGAAAGAACATCAGTTACCCTCTGGTCAGTCAGGGTATGCCGCGCGCAGAGGTGCGGCAAAAAGTGAGTGAGGTGGCCTCTCTCCTCGGGATCCAGGACATTCTTGACAAGCCGATTAGTGGTCTTTCCGGAGGCGATCGGCAACGGGTAGCGCTCGGGCGTGCTATCGTCCGCAAGCCAAAGGCCTTTATGATGGATGAACCTCTCGGGGCTCTTGACGCGGAGTTTCGTGAGCACATGTCGCTGGAGTTGCGGGCCCTTCACGATCGCATGAAGGCGACCACCATCTACGTCACCCACGATCAACTCGAGGCCATGCAGATGGGCGACAGGATCGTCGTCATGAATCATGGTGTTGTTGAGCAGTACGGGAGGCCACAGGAGGTCTACGATAAGCCCGCTACGATGTTTGTGGCGGATTTCATCGGATCGCCTCCTATGAATTTTTTGAAATTCACCGGGACTGTGCATGCTGGAGATGTTGCTGTGGCGCTTGGCGGAGTCTCCATGGAAGTGCCGCGGATGCTGGAGACGCATACAGGTGAAATTGCATTCGGCGTGCGGCCTGAACATGTGCGCCTCTCAGACGCTGGTGGCTACCGCGGCGAGGTAAAGGCCACTGAATATCTAGGTACGACCCAGATTGTCACGCTCCTCACGGCACATGGCTCTGTGAAGGCAAGGATATCTGCTGCCACGAGGGTCAATCCGGGCGAGACGGTCGGTCTTGATTTTAATGGCAGCACCGTGACCCTTTTCGATACTCAGACAGGACGCGCTCTTCACTCGTCTTTGAATGACGGAGTTTTTGCGAATGGCTGAGATCGCGCTTGACCGGGTCAGCAAGTCCTTTGGAAAGCATACGGCCTTGCGCGATGTGAGCCTGACTGTCCCGAATGGCTCATTTGTCGTTCTGCTGGGGCCGACAGGCGCGGGAAAGACCACCACGTTGCGGGTGGTGTCCGGTCTTGAGCGTCCAGATACTGGGAATGTTCTGATTGATGGCCGGTCCGTCCTCGACTTCACTCCGGCCCAGCGCGATGTTGCCATGGTCTTCCAGCAATACTCGCTTTACCCCCATATGACGGTTCGGGAGAATCTCTCTTTCCCCCTTCGCTCGCCGGTACACCGTTTGCCGGAGGACCAAATCAAGCGAAAGGTCGACGAAGTTGCCGAAGTCCTCCGAATATCCCGAAAGTTGGACAACAAGGCGACCGCACTTTCAGGCGGCGAGATGCAGCGTGTCTCCATTGGCCGTGCGCTGGTAAGGAACCCAGCCATCTACTTGATGGACGAGCCGCTGAGTTCGCTTGACGCCAAGCTACGCGCTGACTTGCGTGTTGAGTTGAAGAGCATTCAGGCCAGTCTGGGTGCCACCTTTCTGTATGTGACCCATGACCAGATCGAAGCCATGACGATGGCCACGCATATCGGCGTCTTGGAACAAGGAAGATTGGTTCAATTTGGCGCGCCGAGGGACATTTACGAAAAGCCTGCGAGCCTCGATGTCGCAAGCCGGTTGGGAGTACCGCGAATCAACATACTGCCGGCCGAATTGTTTGGCGGCGCTCCTGCTGGAGCACGGACAATAGGTCTTCGCCCAGAGCATATTCAGCTTGGCGAAGGCAAGCCGGCCAAAGTTGGGCGCATTGAGCATCTGGGCGACCAGACGCGGCTTCATCTGGAGCTCGACGGCCATAAGATCATCACTCTCACCGATGCTTACTCTAAGCTGTCTCAAGGTGACATCGTCGCTGTCAAGCCCGTGAACCCTCTCTACTTCGATTCGGCAGGCCTACGTCTCGGCTGATGTGTATCTGACAAGGAGTTCGTCTATGAAGCAGTTCATCAATACGAAGGAAGCACTTGTGACGGACGCCATCGATGGCGTGCTCCACACGGCTTGTGGCCAGCTGGCCCGGCTTGATGGCTTCCCACATATCAAGGTGGTTGTTCGCACCGACGCGGACCGTTCAAAGGTTGCTCTGGTGTCAGGCGGCGGGGCTGGGCATGAACCCGCCCATGTCGGGTTTGTTGGCAAAGGTATGCTGACTGCAGCCGTCTGTGGCGATGTCTTTGCGTCTCCTTCCGTTGACGCCGTGCTGGCCGCAATTTTGGCTGTCACAGGTCCTGCAGGCTGTCTCGTGATCGTAAAAAACTATACAGGAGATCGTCTGAATTTCGGTCTTGCAGTCGAGCGCGCCCGAACATTTGGACTCAGCGTCAACATGGTGATCGTCGATGACGATATCGCGCTACCGAACCTGCCGCATGCTCGCGGCGTAGCTGGAACGCTGTTCGTTCATAAAGTAGCGGGAGCATTGGCAGAGGAGGGCGCTGATCTTCAGACTGTGACGGACGCAGCTCTTGAGGTTATCGATGGAGCTATTTCCATCGGCATGTCGCTGGGAACCTGCACTATTCCAGGGTCGCCAAAGGAAGACCGGATTCCAGATGGTAAAGCAGAGTTGGGCCTGGGTATTCACGGCGAGGCCGGGGTTGAGCAGGTTGTTTTTGACGGAGCGCGCAGGGCCATCGAGATGATGGTTGACCGGCTCGCGCCTCATGTACAACCAGGTTCACACGTTGCGCTTATCAACAATCTTGGCAGCGCAACACCGCTTGAAATGTCGGTCCTTTTAAAGGAGCTCTTGAAATCGCGCATTGGCCATCAGATCAGTCATGTTATCGGACCTGCGCCATTGATGACGTCGCTTGACATGCATGGCTTCTCGGTTTCGCTGCTCCCACTAAACACGTCTGTCCAGTCTGCATTACAGGCAAAGGCGTCCCCGGTGGCTTGGCCAGGATGCTTGCCTGTGTCTGAACCGAAAGTTATTCCTCTGCCAGACGGATTGATCCCCATACAGCCAATTCCCTCGAAGAATAGTAAGACAGAAAAGATCGTTCAGAGGTGCTGTGAAATCCTGATCGCTGCCGAAGGTGAGTTGAATGCCCTTGATGCCAAGTCGGGTGATGGAGATACGGGTTCAACCCTTACGACAGCCTCGCGTTCTCTGGTGAAGGCGCTCGATCGGCTTCCACTGGCAGACTGGACACAGTTGTTCCGCGCCATAGGATTGGAACTCAGCCAAACCATGGGTGGATCTTCAGGTGTCTTGCTGGCAATCTTCTTCACGGCGGCAGGGGACGCTTCGGCCAGTGGCCAGGATGCAGTCAGTGCGCTTAAGGCTGGACTGAGGCGTGTCCAGGAGGTTGGCGGTGCCAAGCGCGGTGATCGTACGATGATAGATGCTCTCGAACCAGCACTTGAGGCGCTTTCATCGGGTCTTGATGAGGCTGCATTGGCGGCACGAAGAGGCGCTGATTACACCGCGACCATCTTGCGCGCGCGGGCGGGCAGGGCGAGTTATGTCTCCGAAACAAACTTGAGTGGTCACAATGATCCAGGTGCCGAGGCCGTTGCGCACTTGTTCGAGGAACTTGTGAGGACAAGGAGCCAACTTGATTGATCCTGCCGCATCAAAAGCGGCGTTGTTCCGCTTTGTGGGTCCGCATTTGAGGTTCGAACTCAGTCTAAAATAGCAGTTATCTGCACGAAGTCTCTTTGCTGTACCTCCACGAGGGTCGAACCTTAGCCAGGCTTCTTCTCACCGGTGGCGCTTGAGGAATTCGCGTGTGAATGCAGCATAGCCATTGGCGGTAACCTTCAGTTGACTTTGCATCATCCGGTGAAGCTCAGGCAGACGGTGGAAGGGTATGGCGGGGGAGACATGATGCTCCACATGATATGGCATGTTCCAGGCCAGAAACCGGATGATGCGGTTGGTGAAGGTTGTGCGGGTGTTCTGGAACATGTTAGCCACATGGGGGCAGTCCCCGTGTTCAGCCAGCAGATAGAGCCTGAGGAAGGGTTGGCCCAGAAGAACTGGGACAAGCCACAGCCAGAAGATTGCGGATGTCCACAAGAGGCTTGCTGCTATCACTGCATATGCGAGCAACATGATGCGGGCCTCACGAATGATGCGATGCCGCGCACCTCTGGGCAGATATCCGTCCTCAGCTTTGCCAGATGCGAGAGCGGCGATCAGCCGACACGCCGCATACCAATATGGAAGTCCTGAGACATGCCAGATCCAGCTCCAAACGGTGTCGGGTTTTGCAGTGGACAGTTCAGGGTCTTTGCCAGCGATATTCGTCCAGCGGTGATGAGCGAGATGAAAGTAGCGGAACCAAAGAAACGGCAACATCAGCACCAATCCGCAGATGTGCCCAACAATCTCGTTGAGCCGCACTGAGGCGAAAGGCGTCTGGTGAGTAGCCTCATGCTCCAGCGTAAACAGAAAAACCAGGAGGATACCCTGGACCGGAAGAAGCAACCACCAGCCCGGCACCTTGAGCCAGATCAACGTCCCGCAGAGGAAGATCAAGCCTAGATGTCCGGCAAGGTGTAAGAGACCTGCAGTGGTGGAGGGTGCCGAGAGTTCAGCCAGCCGCTCCGCCGGCATTGCCGCGAGCCAGCTCCGATGATCATCAGGGGTCATTCCGCAACATCCCTGGCAAACTCAACTATGCCTCACGAACTGAGCTTGACCGCTTCGGCGATAAGAACTGACACAACAAGAGCGAAGCGCAATTATTTCCGCCCTGAACGCTGTAATCTTAGCATATAGGCTCGGCATGTCGATCGTCGTTTGAAACGGCGTGATGAGGCTGCCAAAGCGGGTTCCCTCTGAGGCGAGGGAGTGCTGGCCGAGAGCCACGCCAAGACCGGCCCACGCCATGTCAATGGCCAGTGCCGGACCACTCAAATGGGGGGATGGTCAGTCTCCCGCCCATTTTCAGGATTTCCCTTGTGGGTGCGCCGAAGCCTCGACGCCATCTTTGTCTTTGGTTCAGGGATCGCGTGGGGCCGTGGTGCAGGCCAAGCTGCGCCATGTGCCACGCTCGCTCCAAAAACCATGAAGTCCCATGGCCCCCGCTTCAACCCGGTCTGTCGGGAATGACCTTCTCCCTTGCTGGGTCAGGAGTCCGGCAATGATCAGCCTCCAAAGAGTAGTCTGGATTGAATGTTGGTGTAAGTCGATATCTATGCTTTGCATCATCGGATAATCTGAGGCGGTTGGAAGGTGATCGCAGAGAGGATCTGGAGCATCTTGGTGTGATATGTCGCGTTGAGCGATCTCCCGACGTATTCTCTGGTCACTGTGTGAGACCGATAGCAGACCTCGGCCCCTGATTGTCCCTCACGATTTTCTGCCAAGCCTTACTGTCGACGTCGCATTGCTCAACAACCAGCGTGAGAATTCGTGCTGCGTCACTCAATAGCCCTGTGCCCGTGACCTGCCGTGTTCCTGGTCTTGTGTGATGTTGGATGCCTGCAGGGTCCTGGCCAGTGCAGTCGGAATAGAACTCCCCGACATGCTGCGTGGGAAGCTGCCGTTCCAGCGCTGAACGACTCCACCAAATAGTTGCCCATGGCACCGGTGCCGCGCTGCGCCTTGATCGCCGGATTCATAACCGCCAGTGTGTTAGAGGATAGAGGTTCGGCCCATTGCCAATAGACGAAGAATTTCGCGACGTTCCGAACTTACCCCATCATTCTGTCAGCGCGCCTTTGATATGGCGGTTTCGCTCAACGTCACGATCTCTGCCAGTGTTGCGGCACGGGGGGTGGTGCGGGCGGTGCTGTCTTTCAGGGCCTTTTCGGCAATCCTTGCGGTGCAATCGAAAGGCACGCCAATCTCGCCCAGGGACTTCGGAATTCCGATCTGGTGGAGCAGGATCTCGACAGCCCAGATGATTCCTTCAACCGACGTATCGGGCAGGCCCATCGCCTGCACCATGTGGCCGACCTTTTCCTTCTGTCCGGGCAGGTTGAGGCGCAGTATTTCCGGCAGAAGAATCGTATTGGTCAGGCCGTGCTGCGTGTTGAACGCGGCCCCGACCATGTGGAAATCCGCGTCGACGACCACAAGATCCAGATCATCGGACACAAGGCCAATCTCGCAGCCGTCATCGCAGGCCAGCAGTCTGCCGCTGGAAAAGTTAGTGGTTTTGTTCGCAAATGGCGCGCCCGACAGGATTCGAACCCATGACCCCCAGATTCGTAGTCTGCGATACTTCCGCATAGCGGCGGTGGCTGCTGATGCTGGTCGGAGGCCGCAGGAGGGTTTCTTCGGC
>JBEIDW010000062.1:0-16707 GCA_040383265.1 Hyphomicrobiales bacterium | reverse complement strand
TGCTGGACAAGCCGGGCGCGGTTGCCGCCGTTGCGCGCATCCTGGCCGATGAGAAGATTTCCATCGAAAGCATCGTACAGCGCGGCAAGACCGAGAAGGACGCCCCGCGCGCCACCGCGCCCTTCATTCTGATCACCCATGACACGGTGGAAAGCGCGATGCGCGCCGCGCTTGACCGCATCGAGAAGGATGGCCACGTCGCTTCGCACCCGCGCATGATCCGGATCGAGAGGCTTTGACAACCGGCGCCGCGCCACGTCCCTTCCTGAATGTCGAACGCTCGGCGTCCGGGCGGAGGTGGAAGGCGCGGCTGGAAGACCCGCGCATCGCCGAAGCGATCTCACAGCGCTATGAACTCCCTGAAATTCTGGGCCGCGTGCTGGCGGCGCGCGGCGTTGGCGTCGATGAGGCGGAGGCCTTCCTCAATCCGACGATCCGCATCCTGATGCCGCAGCCCTCAGCCCTTCAGGACATGGAGAAGGGTGCGGCGCGGCTGGCTGAAGCGATCATGACGGGCGAGAAGATCGGCGTGATCGCTGACTATGACGTGGATGGCGTGTCCTCCGCTGCCATCCTCTCCTCTTTCCTGAAGGCGGTTGGCTCCTCCTGCGCTGTTCACATCCCCGACCGCCTGACCGAGGGCTATGGCCCGAGCCAGCGCGCGGTGGAGCAATTGAAGGCGGGTGGCACTGAGGTGCTGGTGACGCTCGATTGCGGCGTGATGGCGCATGACCCGTTGGCGCGGGCGGCTGAACTGGGTCTCACCACCATCATCGTCGATCATCATCAGGCGGGCGAGGTGCTGCCGGAGGCCCACGCCGTCATCAATCCGAACCGGCAGGATGATATTTCGGGACTTGGCTATCTCTGCGCGGCGAGCGTCACGATGATCTTCATCGCCACCGTCAACAAGGCGCTGCGGAGCAGGGGCTGGTATTCCGGCGCGAGGCCCGAGCCCAACATGCTGCAATGGCTGGAACTCGTGAGCCTCGCCACGGTGTGCGATGTTGTGCCACTCAAAGGTTTGAACCGCGCCTATGTGACGCAAGGCCTCAAGATCATGGCGCGGCGGGAGAATGCGGGGCTGTCGAGCCTTGCCGATGTCTCGCGCCTCAAGCGCAAGCCCGATACCTATGCGCTGGGCTACTTGCTTGGTCCGCGCATCAATGCGGCAGGCCGCATCGGCAATGCCGGACTGGCACTGACATTGCTGACCACAGCCGACAAGGGCGAGGCGGCACAGATCGCGCAGGAGCTTGAACGCCTCAACCGCGAGCGTCAGGAGATTGAACTTGCGGTGGTCGATCAGGCGCTGGCGCAGGCGGATGCCATGCTGGGCCAGGAGCGCCGCGCCAGCGTTCTGGTCGTGTCGGGCAGGGGCTGGCACCCGGGCGTGGTGGGGCTGGCAGCGGCCCGCCTGAAAGAACGCTTCAACCTGCCAAGCTTCGTGCTGGCGGAGGACCGGGAAGGCAGGCTTGCCGCAGGCTCTGGCCGGTCGATTCCGGGTGTCGATTTGGGGAGCGCGGTGCGCGAGGCCTTCGAATCAGGCCTGATCGAGAAGGGCGGCGGCCACGCCATGGCGGCGGGCCTGACGGTTCTGAGGGAGCGGCTGGGCGATCTGCGGGGCTTCATGGAGGAGCGGCTGGCGGTGCAGGTGCAAGCCGCGCAGGACCGCGCGCTCTCCATCGACGCGGCCCTGACGGCGGGTGCGGCCACGCTGGAGTTGATCGAACTTCTGGAACAGGCAGGGCCTTACGGCACGGCCCATCCTTCGCCGGTTTTCGCCTTTCCGGCGCATCGCGTGCTCTATGCGGACAGGGCGGGGAGCGACCATATCCGCTGCACCATTGCCTCTGCTGATGGCAATCGCCTCAAGGCCGTGGCGTTCCGTGCCATGGGCACGGAGCTTGGCGAATTATTGTTGTCCGAGAAGCAGATGCCGCTCCACATCGCCGGGCGGCTGACGATCGACGACTGGTCCGGAGCGCGCCTTCCCAATCTCCACATCGAAGACGCCGCACGCGTGTCTTAGGGCTTGCCAAGCGGAAAAACCCCCCTTATAGAGCGGCCACCTCAGAGCGCGGGCGCCCTTCGTCTATCGGTTAGGACGACAGCCTTTCACGTTGTAAAGACGGGTTCGACTCCCGTAGGGCGCGCCACTCTGGGAGGCTCACTCCCATCAGACGGCATAACCGGCGCCATTGCTCCCACAGGTACGAGCGGCCAGGCTTCTTGCAGCGGTGCTGCGCTTCCCTCTCCAAGTCCGGCGTCATCTGTGCTGATGAGTGCTTCGATCGCGAAACGCTGCGCAGGAAGATGCTGCGTAAGCGACAGACGTGGCGTGATGCCCCGCCACATCTGTCAAGGGTTGCCCAGAAGGTTCAGAGTATGAAGTCCCGCATGTCAAGCAGCGCCCGCGTCATGTTCATTATGGTCACGGTTGCTTCCGGCGAAATCGTCAGAACAAGATCGTTACCAACCTCGCGGGCATTGGCAATCAGCGACTCCAGCGCGGACCTGCTGAAGTCGTCAATGTGAATGCGGTCGACCCCATTGGTGAAGTCAGTAATTGTATCGTGTCCGTCGAGACGGTTGAATTCGAAGACATCGGCATCCGCGCCGCCGGTGTGGACATCGCGGCCGCGATCGCCTTCAAGCCAGTCGCGGCCAGCTTCACCATTCAAAACGTCGTTTCCAGGGCCGCCGTCGAGTTCGTCATTTCCGGGGCCTCCGAACAGCTTGTCGTTGCCTGCGTCACCATCAAGTTCATCCTTGCCCTGCTCACCGTAGAGCGAGTCGTTTCCTCCATTGCCGTCAATCTCATCATTGCCCCTGCCGCCCCTGAGCGTGTCGCTTGCCGGCCCACCTTCAATGTACCTCGCGAGCGTCGCGGCCATTCGATCACCGCCATCGAGTGTAGCAGCCAGATCAATCTGACTGTTTCCCTGGAGTGAATCGAGGGAATTTGAACCCACCTTGGAACCTGTCATGCCTGCCATAGCTTGAACTCCTCTGCTTTCTGTGGTTCCTCCGAACTGACCCGGTCGTGCGCCAGACAGGAAAACCGTGACGGGGACATCTTTAGTGACACGTGCCTGACACCAGCCTGATCTTGAATGTCAGATAAAAGTCAGATTCAGTGGGACCGTATGACATGAGGTAACAACGCTCACCCCTCTTTTTTTGGGGAGTTGAGGGCGGCAGATTTACGTGCCATTCCTGCGCACCGGGGATGCATGTTGCATGACCTGCATCTGTCAGCGTCCCGTCAGATTGGTGCGGTTATGAGTTGGTCATGAAGGTAAACGTGATTTCAATATTTGCGACGGCAGTCCTCTTATCTGTGGTCTTTACCGCCGCTGTGGCCCCATTCGCGATGGGGCAGGAGGGCGGCGTACCGGATTACGAGCTTGCGGAAACTGCCGTCAAAAAGGGCGAGATTATTCCTCTGGCGGAGGCCTGCAGGCGGCTCCAGACCGAGTTCCCCGGTAAGATCACGGAAGTGGAGCTAGAATACAGCAATGGCCGCCGTGTCTATGAGGTTGAGCTTGTGACCGAGGACGGCCGCCTTATTGAGGTCGATATGGACGCTGCCACGGGTAAAGTTCTCGAAACAGAAGAGGAAGATGCAGAATAGTGCGTGCGTTGCTTGTCGAGGACGATGACCGTATTGCAGGCAATGTCCGGCGGGCATTGGAAACCGTGGGCTTAAGCGTTGAGCATGTTCATAGTGGGGAAGCAGCCTGGTTTGAGGGCGGTACGCAAAGTTATGACCTCATCATTCTGGACCTTGGCCTGCCGGATCTCGATGGCCTCACGGTTCTCAAGCGATGGCGTGGCGAAGGTATTGAAACGCCTGTCCTCGTTCTGACGGCAAGAGGGACCTGGACAGAGCGTGTCGAGGGAATCGATGCCGGAGCTGACGACTATTTGCCGAAACCGTTCCGCATGGAGGAGTTGATTGCAAGGGCTCGCGCGCTCATTCGCCGGGCCGGTGGCCGTGGGGGAGCGCGCCATGCGCTGGGACATTTGTCGGTGGATCTCAACCAGATGACTGTGGCCGTACAGGGCATCCCGGTTACCATGACACCTCTCGAATTTAGGTTGATTTCATATCTGACTATCCACCGCAACCGGGTTGTACCTGCCACGGAACTTCTTGAGCATCTCTATGGTGACGACGACAAGAAGGAAGCCAACGCGCTCGAAGCAATCATTGCAAGACTTCGCAGGAAGCTTGGCGGCTCGGCAATCGGGACTCGCCGCGGGTTCGGCTATTTTCTGCGAGGCATTGCGTGAGACAGCGGTCACTTCGCTGGCGGCTTATACTGAGCGGCGCTTTGGCGATTTCCGCATCACTTTTGTTGTCTGCCATCGGGCTGGACTATCTATTTGAACGCCATGTTGAGCGGGTTTCCATTGCCGATCTTGAGGCGCGCGCCCTATCGGTAACTGCGATGGTGGAACCGGGCCGGTCTGCGGAAGCCAAGTTCCGTGATGCACCCGTTGATCCGCTGTATGATCAGCCGTTCTCAGGGCATTACTGGCAGATTGAGTTGGCCGATGACATCAGGCGATCTCGTTCGCTTTGGGACTACGTGTTACCAAGCCCGGGCACCACGCCCAACCGCGGAGACAGCCGGATAGTTGCGATGACGGGGCCCCAGGGAGAGGCGCTGCTGGCGCTTGAGAGGTTCCTGGAGGTTTCGTCGGCTGGGCAGTTGTTGCCGCTCAGAATCGTCGTGGCCAAGGACCGCAAGGAACTTGAACGTGCCAACATTGGCTTCCTGGCTGACCTGATCCCCTTTCTTGGGCTTCTCGGCGGGTTGTTGCTGGCCGCCTCTTGGATGCAGGTTTCCGTTGGACTGAAGCCCCTCTCGCAGGTGAGTTCGCGTATTGCAGGCCTCCGGTCCGGTCAGATATCGCGTGTTGGCGTGGACTTGCCGGAGGAGGTTTTGCCCTTGGCGCGCGAGATAGATCAACTGCTCGACGCGCGTGACAATGAACTGGAGCGTGCGCGGCACCGCGCCGCAAACCTTGCGCATGGCTTCAAGAGTCCGCTGCAGGCGCTCTTCGGAGATGCCGAACAACTCAGAGAGCGGAACGAAGACGAAATCGCAGACAATATCGAGGCGACGGCCGCAGTAATGCGAATGGTCGTTGAGAGGGAACTGGCTCGGTCGCGAATTCAATCTGACAGGCTTGCGGCCGAGGCCGATGCATCACAAGCGGTTGAGCAGGTTATAGAAGTCCTGCGCCGAACGCCTATGGGAGCATCCGTTGCATGGCGGATCACGGCGCCCTCATCCGTCAAGATCCGCATCGATTCCAGTGATCTCACTGAAGCAGTCGGTGCGCTGATTGAGAATGCTGTGCGCCATGCCGCAGGACGCGTGGATGTTGCTGTCAAGGAGAAGGACAGCTGGGTTGAAATAGAGGTGCTGGATGACGGTCCCGGTGTTCCGGAGAGCCAGTTGGAGCAGCTAGTGCAGCGCGGCGTTCGGCTGGATGAAAGGGCGGATGGCCACGGGATCGGCCTGTCCATCGTCTCGGAAATCGCTGAAGCCGCTCAGGGCAGCCTGAGCCTGAACAACACCACCGGCGGCTTCCGGGCTACGCTTCGGTTGCGAGGCGTAAATGCCTGACACCCTGCTCAGGCAAATCCTGGATTCGGAGCGGAATAACGCGAATTGACCGCAGGTGGTTGCATCATCACTCCCAACCCATGAGTGCCGTATATGGTCGCCCCAACATCACTTGCCCTGTTCCCGCCAGCGCTCCCACAGGAGCGAGCGGCCAGGTTTCCTTACGGCAATTTCTGAGACAATATCTGCGAGTTCGACCAGATCCTTGTCTGGGAAGGTTGCATGCAACTCCTCTGCCACCGCATAGACATCAACCGGTGTCCATGTTTCACCGGTGTCGATGATGGTTCCCACGGCCGAACGAAGCTGACTCATACTCACACCACCACAATTGTACGGTTGCGAAATTATCCGTACGTCATTCACAATCGTTTTCTAAACTAATTTTTTATTCGTGGCAATCATGTTGTTGAGAGTCTGGCGATACAGTTAGTCAGTTGTCAAGAATTCCTAGAGCCTTATATTTTATCAGGCGGTAAAAGATTTGCATATCCGTTGCAGTTTACTAGACTGAAACTGGACGGCTTTCGGAGGGTGGGGAACGGCATGTGCTGAGCTGGTTGATCAACCCGCTACGTCACGCGGACAGCGCGGAAGTCGTGCTGCTCATCCGGCGCGGCACGCTGGTGGTGCTGGCGCTCCTGTGGCTCCTGGCGCTTGCGGCTGCTGCCACGTCAATCTGGCTTCTGGTGACGCGCGGCGTCCTGGAGACGGAAGCAACCGCCGCGGGCTTAGAGCAATATGCCCGTCGCAATATCGAACTCAGCGATTTCGTGACCGATGGCTTTGTCCATTACCTTCAGCATCGCGGCAGTACCGAGGGGCTGAACAAGGATACGCAGGTTCATCCTGAACTCTATCGGCTGAAGCAGCAGATTCCACCGGGAAGTGAAATCTTGTTTGTCCTGCCGGATGGCGAGGTTGCGGTATCAACGAGCAAGCTGCCCCGCCGCCCCCTCAACCTCAGTGACCGGCGCTGGTTCCGCGCCCATCTGGTTGATGGCGCGCGGTCCTACCTTGGCCCGGCTATCGCAAGCCGGGTGGTTGACAGGGTCGGCTATACTTATACCAAGAGCTTTTTTGCGCGCGATGGACGGCTGCTCGGCATCGTCGTGCTTGGCATTCCATCAGAAGCCATCATCGGTTTCTCGCTGCATTTTGATGATATGAACATGGAGATCGTCCAGCATGAGGGTCCGCTTGTCGCGGCCAGCCCCATCAGTGTTTCTGATATTGGCAAGGTCTTTGCCCTTCCCGCCAGGCCGTCAGGTGATCAGTCCACCGTGCTGGGCCGGGCCTTCGGCGTGCTGTCAATTGCCACCGTGCGAAACCTGCCGGACCAGCATCTTTATGTGATGGCGGCGCTGCCCCTGCTGTCGATACTCCGGCCCGCCCTGTGGGGCATAATGTTCGCATCCCTTGGGCTTGGGCTGTTCTCCGTAGCGCTCCTCAACCTGTCGCGGCTCGCGCAGCGCAAGAGCCAGCAGGTGGAGCAGGCGCTGGCCGATAACCGCATGCTGTTCCAGGAGGTGCATCACCGCGTGAAGAACAATCTGCAGGTTATTTCCAGCCTGATCCGGATGCAGACCGACCGGATGCCGGAGGAGTTTCAGCCCGTGATGGAGCAGACGGCGGCGCGGGTGCGTGCCATTGCCATGGTGCATGAGCAGATCTATTCGGCCGACTCGCCTTCTGTGGTTCAGCTGGATCCGTTCCTTCAGGCTTTGATGACGCAGATTCAGGCCTCTTTGCTCGGAGCGGAGCGCGCCGAGATTGCGAGCGATCTGGATCCTGTGACCGTGGGGCTGGACCAAGCCGTGCCGGTGGCGCTGATGGCCACCGAGGCGATCACCAATGCGATCCAGCATGGCCTCAAGAGCGGGCAGGGCGCGATCACCGTCACGCTCAGGCAGCATGGCGGCCGCAATGCGCTTCAGGTGGATGATACGGGAACAGGCCCGCCGCCCGAGATCAAGGGCGGCCTCGGCACGCGCATCATGACGGCGCTTGCCCGGCAGATCGATGGCGGATGGAGCCTTGAACGCACCCCGGAGGGCCGGACCCGCTTCACGTTGACCTGGCCACAGGGCGTGTGGGATGGTCAGGGACAGCCAGAACCGCCGGCTTTTCGAGCATGATGTGCACCCTCAGCCGGAGTGACGGCTTAAAGCGAGCGTGAGCATAGCAGCGGTTCGATTTCCGAACGATGAGTGCTAAGGAGCCGCCACCCGGGTTTGGCCGTGCCTCACGCGTTTTTCCAGTTCACCAGCGCGTCCCGATCGATGACTTCGATCCGCCTGTAGCGAGCGCGGATCAGGCCACGCATTTCCAGGTTGCTCAGCACCTGCTGAACCGTGGGCCGGCTTAACCCGCACATCTCGGCAAGGTCGGATTGGGTGACAGGAATGGCGTGCGGCTGATGCGGTTCGGAGCGTTGCGCCAGCAGCGCCAAGCGTGCCGCAATGCGTGTCTCAACATCCCCTTCCAGCAATTGGGTGATCATCTGAGAGGCTTCATTGAAGTGCTCGATCAACAAGGCGGAGAAGGCGCGGCAATGGGCTGCCGTCTCGATCAGTCGCTCGAAGTCATGGTGCGGCAGAAACAACAGGGATACGGGCGTTGCAGCCGTGATGGTGACGTAGAATGACCCCCGGGCGAGTGATGCAGCTTCCCCAAACCAGAACACCGGCTGCTTGACGGAGGCAATGCGGTAATCCTCGCCAATGGTTGAGAGTTCAACGCGCAGTACGCCGTTCACCAGCGCATAGATGCCGTGGTGAGGATCGCCGACATTGCAGATGGTTTCCTTCTCGCCGTAATGACGCAACAGGCAGTGCGAGAGAAGATCCTCCTGGAACGCGGAACTCTGCCCGGCAAGCCAGCCCGCAGAGCGCGCGGCGTCCAGCGCTTTCTCTTTTGTCATCATCTGCCTGCCCCATCCAAGACAGGCGTCATGCTACCTAAAGTATATAGAACTCGCAATATTTTGCTTTTTGGGGCATTTCGCAATTTGCCGCAGGAGCGCGGTTTGACCGGCCAGTGGCATCATCGCAGAACCTCGATTTCACTGATCTGCCACACCGAGCGGGCGAAATAAGCCTTTGTGTAGAGTTCCGGCCTGCGGTCGAATGGGTAGATCAGGAACAGCGGCCCCTTGTAGCGCACATGCATCGGAAAACCGTTCATCTTGATGGCGAGGATCGTATCGAGGTCGAGCGCATCCTCGATGGGGATTTCGACCTGATAGCCATTGCTGGCCTTGAGCCTCAGCGCCTCGCCGGTGGCGCCGGCGGCGTCCAGCACCGCGCGGAGATAGGGGCCTTCAAACAGGGTAGGTCCGGGCGTCCAGGGCGTCTCAAGCCGGGCGCGACGGCCCTGAAGCGACTTGAGCATGTCCATGTCGAACTGGGCGGCTTCTGCGGCGTTGGTATGCTGAATATTGCCGGTAACGGTCAGAAGCGGTTGGCCACCCGGTGCTTCAAGCATGGGGACGGCCAGGGTCCTTGCAGGGGCCATGGCGAAGGGAGCGGTGAGAATGAGAGCGGTCATGACTTCCTCACAAGAGTGCAGCCGTTCGCAGGCGCCGGCGTGCCGGCGTGCGTGGGCGATGATGAAACTGGAGAATGCCGTGTCCGGCGGCGGGTGGGGCGGCATGATGCCTCGGCCCCCGTGGGGGGCCGCCACCTGCGATGAAAAGAAGTTCCCACGTGCGCGTTAAAAATGTTTAGAATTCGCAAGCTCAAATTGGCGCCGCGCCCTTTGGAGTTTGCTTACCAGAGGACGGCGCGGAGGAGAACTGAAGATGGATGCAAAGACACTGCGCGATGAACTCGAGGCTCTCAAGTCTGAATTGGCGCATCTCAGGGAGGCGGCGGCGGACCGCATTGAGTCCTCCGGTGCGGCCGACCAGATCGCGGAATTGAACCGTCTGGTTCATAAAATGCTGGAGGACGCTGAGGAAACAATCGCCGAACATCCCGTCGCCACGGTGGCGGGTGCGCTGGCGCTCGGCATCGTGATTGGCCGCTTGACGGCACGCTAAGGCAAGGGGAAAGCATAACAATGAACATCCAGAACCTGTCGCGTCACGTGCGGCTCGTCATTCGGGGAGAAATCCTGGTGGCGCAGGCAAAACTTGCCCACGCCATGCGGCGCGGAACCTTCCTCGCCTTCGCGCTGCTATTCGCGGGGCTGGGGCTCGTGTTCATCAACATCGGGCTTTACGAATTCCTGCTGCCGCCGTGGGGCACGGTGTGGACGCCTGTTGGGCTTGGCCTTATCAATGCCGCTCTTGCGGTTGCGGCACTGTTGATTGCCGCCACGCTGAAGCCAGGCGCAGAGCTTGCCATGGCGGAAGAAATCCGCGCCATGGCAGGCCAGTCGCTTGAGGCTGAGGTGAAGTCAGCCTCCTTGGGCAGTGTGCTGGGCGGCGGCGGCCTTCAGGGCGCTGCGGTGACGGGGCTTCTCATTCCCGCTATCACCTCCATTGTGCGCGGGCTTGGCAAGCGCCGGAAGTCAGAAGGGTAAGGTTCATGTTTGATGATCTGAAGGGCAAAGTCGTGGTTGTGACAGGTGGCGTCACAGGGATTGGCGGTGCGGCATCGCTGGCCTTTGCCGCGGCGGGCGCCAAGGTGTTCGCGCAGTATTTCGGTGGCGGCGCGGAGCTCGCCGCCATCGAGAAGGCTGGCATCGCCACGCTGAAGCTGGATCTGACGGAAGCCGATGCACCCGCCAGGTTGATGGATGCAGCCGTTGCCCGCTTTGGCCGCATCGACGTGCTGGTGAACAACGCCGGAAGCCTTGTCGCTCGCGTGCCGCTGGCGGATGTCTCCGATGATTTCATCGACAAGGTGTTCGACCTCAACTGCCGGCAGCTCATTCACTGCTGCCGCATCGCTGCGGAGCTGATGAAGGCGCAAGGAGCGGGCAACATCATCAATGTCACCTCGATTGCCGCGCGCGTGGGCTCGAGTGCGGGTGGCTCTGTCTATGCGGGCGCAAAGGCCTTTGTGTCCGGCTTCTCGAAGACGCTGGCGAAGGAACTTGTGGGCAGCGGCATCCGCGTCAACTGCGTGTCGCCCGGCACCATACATACCGCCTTCCATGACCGTTTCTCGGATGAGGCCAAGCGCGAGGCGACGCGCAAGGTGATCCCCATGCAGCGGCTGGGCCTGGCGGAAGATTGTGCCGGAACCTTTCTCTATCTCGCCAGCGACAAGGCTTCTGCCTATGTCACCGGGCAGACCATCGAAGTGAATGGCGGGCAGTTGATGGCATGAGCTTTCACACCCGGCAGAAATCCGAGTCTCCCGATGTGATCGCGCCAGATGGCTCGCAGGTGCGCCTTCTCGCCGCCATGTCGCGCGGCAGCATGGCGCAGTTCTCGCTTCCCGCCGGTGCTGTTTCCAAGGCTGTGGCGCATCGAACGGTGGAAGAGCTGTGGCTGGTGCTCAATGGCCGTGGCCGTATGTGGCGCAAGCTCGGCGCGATGGAGGAAACGGTGGAGCTGCACCCTGGTGTTTCGCTCTCCATTCCGGTGGGCGTTCAGTTCCAGTTCCGCAACGATGGCGACGAGCCGCTCGACTGCGTGGGCGTTACCATGCCCCCCTGGCCCGGCATGGACGAAGCCTATGAGGTGCCGGGAATTTGGTGAGGGCTTTGCTTCGTTCAGCTTGGCGCTGTCCGCTGGCCTCTGAACCTCACCACGATCCGGTGTTCTGCATCGAGGCCCATGGTTCGGCGACGGGGAGCGCATCGCCCTTCTGGAGAAGCTCGATCGAGATGCCATCGGGCGTCTTGATGAAGGCCATGCGGCCATCGCGCGGGGGGCGGTTGATGGTGATGCCGTGCGTTTGCAGCTTGGCGCAGTAGTCGTAGATATTGTCGACGCCCAATGCCAGGTGACCGAAGTTGCGCCCGCCGGTGTAGACCTCCGGATCCCAGTTGTATGTCAGTTCCACTGGTGCATCCGGGCTTTCGGGGGCTGCCACGAAGACCAGCGTGAATCGGCCCTTTTCATTGTCGTAGCGGCGCTGCTCCACGAAGCCCAGTTTGTTGATGAAGAAATCGAGTGATTGCTCCAGATTGGAGACGCGGATCATGGTGTGCAGATATTTCATGGGATCACCTCGTGTTTGACCAAGACATAGAAGAACTGGCCAGTATGGTCCAGCGCGCACGGAAGGCGGTGGTGTTCACCGGCGCTGGAATCTCGACGGACAGCGGCATTCCGGATTTCCGCTCGCCGGGAGGCTTCTGGACCAAATATAAGCCCATCGAGTTCAAGGACTTCCTGAGCAGCGAAGACACGAGGCTGGAGGCGTGGCGCAGGTTTCTGATGATCCGCGAGACGATCAGCGCGGCGCAGCCCGGCCGTGGCCATCTGGCGGTGGCGGAACTGGCGCGGCGGGGGCATGTGTCGCACATCATCACCCAGAACATCGATGGCCTGCATGAGGCAGCGGGCGTTGCCCGTGAGCGGATCATCGAGATCCACGGAAATGGCACCTATGCGAAATGCCTGGGCTGTGGCCTGCGCCACGAGATCGGTTGGGTGCGCGAAGTGATCGAGACGCAGGAAAAGCCGCCCTGCTGCACCGGCTGTGGTGGTATCGTCAAGTCAGCGACCATCTCCTTTGGACAGGCGATGCCCGAACAGGAAATGGCCGATGGCCGCGCGGCAACGCTCAATGCCGATCTGTTCCTCGCCATTGGCTCTTCGTTGCAGGTGTTTCCGGCGGCGGGCTTTCCGGTGCTAGCCAAACAGAACCGAACGCCGCTCGTCATCATCAACCGTGAGGAGACGGGTCTCGATGGCCTCGCCGATCTTGTGATCCATGCCGAAATCGGCCCTGTCATGGAGGCGGTGATGAACCGTCTTTCTGCCGCGTGATTGCGAATCGGTGGCACAAGTTGGCGCTGCTCCTTGCAGTGAACCTGCAGGAGACGCCGTGGATGAGGCGTTTGTTGCCACTCGGACCCTGTAAGCGCGGGCAGGTGCCAGACATGGTCAGGTTGCGAATTGCCCCTTGTTTCCCGCCTGTTGAGGGCAAAGTGATGGGATTTGAGCAGGACCGGGTGAGGCTCCGCCGGATTGCGCTGGCGGTTTTCCACACGGACACTGGAACACGCTCTGTACAAACCTGCCGGATTTGGCCAGATTGGGGCAAAACAGCGGCAGGTCGGTTTCAAACAAGGCCTAGCCCACAGGACAGAGTTGGTGAGATGGCAATAAGTGGCGAATTAAAGGGCGAGGCAGGTTCAGTTCTGAACGAAGCGCCCGAAAACAATATTCGCATCGTGCAGGTCAGTGGTCTGGTCAAGTGGTTTGATGTGGGCCGCGGTTATGGCTTCATCATTCCCGACAATGGCATGCAGGATGTACTTTTGCATCTGAGTTGCCTAAAGCGTGATGGCTTCGATGCCCCGCTAGAGGGCACGCGCGTCGTGTGCGAGGCGGTGGCGCGTCAGAAGGGCTATCAGTGCCTGCGCGTACTCACCGTCGATCCTTCGACCGCCATCAACCCGGTGGAACGCCGTCCACGCACCCATACGAGTGTAACGCCCAGCAGCGCCTGGGTGCGGGCCAAGGTGAAATGGTTCAACCGTGCGCGTGGCTTCGGCTTCGCCGCCGAGAGCGATAATGGCCCCGACATCTTCATCCATATGGAGACGTTGCGGAAGACGGCAATCGCCGACTTGCAGCCTGACAGCTGGATTTATGTTCGCTTTGGGGACGGCCCCAAGGGCAAGATGGCAGCAGAAGTGCGTATCTCGCTTGAGGGCGGGCCGGCTCATACTCAGTAAGCCATCATTCCGTACGATTTCAGTCTGATAGAGATGTGGTCATGATCCGTCAGGCCCTTACGTTCGTCCTCATCGGGCTGTTGTCGCTGGTGTATCCGGCGGCGGCATTTGCCGAGGAGGCGCCGATCTCCAAGATCGAGCCGCTGACCATTGCCACCGAAGACGATGCGGTGATGTTCACCGTCGAGATCGCCGATACCGAATATCTCCGGGCGCGTGGGCTGATGTTCCGGCAGCGCCTGCCGGAAGACCGCGGCATGCTGTTCGACCTGCAGGAACCGCGCCCTGCCGCCATGACGATGAAAAATACCTATATCCCGCTCGACATGCTGTTCATTCGCAAGGACGGGACAATCGCCTATATCGCTGAAAACACGGTGCCCCATTCGACTGAGACGGTGGGCATATTGGAGCCGGTTCTGGCTGTTCTGGAGCTTGCCGGGGGCGTTGCGAGGAAGCACGGCATCCGGGCGGGGGACAAGGTTTACCACCGCCTGTTCGAGGACGTTGAATAGCCACGCCCAAGCCTTGCCCCCAGTGGCCATAATCGGATATGAGGCTCAGGCGAGAAAGACCGTATTCGGGGTGTAGCGCAGTCTGGTAGCGCACCTGCTTTGGGAGCAGGGGGTCGTCAGTTCGAATCTGACCTCCCCGACCACGGCCTTCCAGTAGAACGAGCGATTGAGAAGAGACCGTCATGACCGTCCGCATCTACAAACCCGCCCGCAACGCCATGCAGTCAGGTAAGGCGAAGTATGACCACTGGGTGGTGGAGCACGTGGCCACCAAGCCGCGCACGGTTGATCCGCTCATGGGCTGGACTTCATCTGCTGACACCCGCCAACAGGTGAAGCTGAACTTCGCCACCGTGGAAGAGGCGGTTGCCTATTGCGAGCGCGAGGGCCTCGCCTACACCATCCTGCCCGAGGCGCCGGTGGCGAAGGTCATCAAGAAATCCTACTCCGACAACTTCAAGTTCGGCCGGCCCGACAACTGGACGCACTGAAGCCTGCCTTCTCAGGACCCCGTAGCTCAGCTGGACTAGAGCAAGTGCCTTCTAAGCACTAGGTCGCAGGTTCGAATCCTGCCGGGGTCGCCATTTGCACGCGCCTCTCAGGTCCTGTCCGCTGTCTTGCTGTTTATTGCGGTCTCTTGGCATCACGTGTCCAGCACGTCGAGTGGGGTTGGCAATCTCCAGCCGAAGTTGTTGTTGAATCAAGTTGAATAGCGTGAAACGGTCCGAGCTTGTTTTCCAGCAATAGGATCAAAAATGAATTTCCTCCGTATTGGTTTTCAAGCTGCAGCAGTCGCTCTCGCCATTGGCCTCGCCGGCGGTGAAGTGCGCGCCGAATAGAAGCTTTGCGTAAATTCGTCGACGGGTGCAACCCGGGTCGTTGACACGTCGGAGCGTTGTCGAAAGGTTGAGACGTCTTTTGTCATCCCAACGGTCACGAAGGGTGAGACAGTGAAGGTTTCCTTTTATCTTGTTCGTAACACCTCTGGTCATGGTTTGACATTGGGGACGGCCGACGGCGCTGCGCAACTCAATATCTGTTGTTATACGCCGCAGGCATCGTAGTCCGCTCTTGATTCAGTGATGTCCGCGGGGGATGCGCAGACATTCAATGTCATCTCAGGCAAGCCTTTCCAGGCGTTCAACGATCTCCGCTACAATGGCGGATTCCTGAATTTGGCGGATGTATCCGAGCGGCCGTGGGCAGGTGCCTTCACGTACAGGAACAAGAAGAACCTCAGCCGTTTCGAAGTAACCCTGTCCGAGGTGAACGCCAACGACGATTGTCTTATGACCTTGTTTTCCACTGGGCTTGGCCTCGTAATGAATTACAGGCCGTAGCGCAATTTCGCCGGTTCTCATGTAAATCGTGACGCGGATGCGCCGTCGGGTGCGACTCCCGGTTGGCTGTAACGGCAAAAGCACTGCGCGCGTCTTCTTTGCGTGTTCAGGACGCCGCCGCAGCGCTGTGATGGATTGTCCAGGGGGATCAGCTTTACGATGGTCTTGGGAGGCTGCGACGAACGATCGGCAGGTTTGCCAAAGCAAAACCAGTTAGGCGATCATATCATGCTGCGCAGGATGCCATTATGACAGGGATGAACCCTGTAAGGCTTAGGAGCAAGACGCCATCTCCGTCGATCGCGTGGTGCCCTAAGAGACAGGTTCACCACCATTCGCGTTCTGCTTGCTGATATGCCGGATATACACGAACATGCAGGACCAGCTGATGATGCCCGGCACGATCGCAAGGGAGAGGTATGAAAAAAGCTCGGACCCGTCCAGCCGCAGCACAGCCATAGGAAGGACGATGAGCACCAGAATTCCCAACATAATGAGTGCCATTGATTGTGCTGATTTGAGCCGGTCCCGGTAGGCGGTTACAGCCATCCATCCCCAGCAAAATGCGATGATGAAAAATACACTCTCAAGATAACGTCCGATGGCCGCTGTGTGCAACGCCATGACGAGCGATACAAGAAATATGCCAGGATATCGGATCCGCATGCTTCGCCCCATAAAACCATTACCTTAAGTTGGTTTCCGTCTTGTCCACAACCGTTTCTTGGCCCTAAAAATCGTCAGCCTAACCCTTAAATCAGGCTGGCAGGTGGGGGCGGGAATAATTTGACACCATTGAATTCTGCTGGCGCCGGAATTCTTGACCAAGCGTCCAGGATGAGGGCACGTGCTCTAGGGGCCTTCTATCTCTGCACCGTAAAGTACAGAACCGAAGCGTGCCGCACCCTAGAGTGGCGTTGGGAGACCGGGTGTCGCCAATTCTGCGCTAGGGTAACAGTCTGCGACTGATCTCTTCTAATTGCGATTGATCGGATCAGAGCTGTGCCTGGACACTTTGGCATTCCCTCGCAATCTATTAGTATGCCGTCGGTGCCCCAAACGGAACATTGGGGGGAGCTACCGTTTTATCTCTCTCTGCGCGTGCGAAAGGTTGATTAAAGGCCTTGGCGTGACAGAGTCGCTTAAGATCTCTGACTGCAGTTTCAGTAGCTGTTTGTTGTCATCTTTCTGCCAAGCTGTGACATATAACGAATTTTGGATCGTTCATGCCCAGACCCTATCATCTGCAGAAGCAAGTGAAGAGGGGCGGATCGCCGTCTAAAGGATGTTTTGATTTAAGGATTGTGGTGGAGAGACAGTAGTTTAAATGTGTATTATTGTTTTGATCCACCCCCACTGAAGTGGTCCGACTTGAAGTATGTCTTATGGCATCAAGGAGGA
>JBEIDW010000061.1:0-16823 GCA_040383265.1 Hyphomicrobiales bacterium | reverse complement strand
GGCTCTGGACTTACAACCATGAGCGCCCCAACATGGCGCTTGGCGGAATTACACCGGCTCAGAAACTGAGGCGGCAAATGGAAGTGCAACCCTCCGGGTGAGTTCTACGCCGAACCCCCTCCAAAAACGGGGGGATTACCGTGTTCCGTTGAACCCAGAGGCGCCAAATAATAATCTGCTCCAGACCCCTGTTCGGCACGGCGTATGGCTACTATTCCTCTTGTCAGTTCCGGAGCGGCGAGAGCGAGGCCATATGCTCCAACCTCTGTGGCATTAATTGCGTTCCCATGTGCAGCAATAATGCGACCACTAGGAACACTCCACGTCAGTTCCGCATCAGCTTCCGATGAACCGTCAAATATGACGGCGAGGGCTGGAGAATTATGGTGTTTAGAAAGCTTCACAGAGGCTGCCTCCTCAAAGACATTCCCCAGTGATTCCGTCAGCCCGTAATGTCTCTTTGCGAGATTAGCCAGTTGGAGAGTTTTCATTGTCACAACGAACCCATGGTGACGCCACGAAAACATTGATATACACCTTTAGGATGTTTTTGCATTCATTTTGTGATTGACTTTTTTCCTATTCCATGCCTATACTCCTTCCCACGGTTGGTCCATGAGGAGGGGACTATGTCGACAGCGTCTCGAAATTGCGTATCAGCCGGTGTAACCTGTGGCGCGGCGTCCACGCAACGCTTCGCCCCGGACGCGAATGGCAGGACCCGGGGGGCACTACGACCTCCGCGCCGAAAGGCAGTCGGGCCACTCCAAGGGGGCGTTCCATAAGCTTCTGCCGCGAGCGACAAACGCCGCGCCGCCGCTTCCAGCGGGTGCTGCCCCCGCCTTGAGGGGGCCGCAGCGCGCCCTCACCGCGCAGGCCCGCATGAGACGGGCGCCTTGCGCCTTCCTTCCAATTGGACTGCGCAAGCCCCGGCTCCGGCATTCCCTTCCTCCGCCGCTCCGGCGCGCCCGTGGCGCATCCGCCGACGGGCGCAAGCCGCCCTGACGGGGGCGCCGGGCCCTGCCCCCTCCCCTTCAAGCCCCCACACAAGCAGAGCCCCATGGATGAACCATGGCCGTACAATGCCGTCTGGCTGGAACGTGAGGAACCCTTGGCGCGCTGCCCCTTCCCACGCTGCCGCCGCGGCCGGGCTGTGCGGGCGCATGGCCGTGCCGTGGCGCCGGCGCCTGCCCTGCCAGCGCACCCATGAACATCAGGACGAACTCTATGACCGGCTCGCGGAAAAACTCGACAGATTCGCCGCCGAGGCGCGCCGCGCCCGCAAGCCCGGCGAGCCGGACCCATGGGTGGAACCCGGCTCCGAGGAATTCGAGCGGCGCTACGCCCTCCTCTACAACATGGTGCGCGAGGGAGCGCTCGCCTACGAGTCCTCCCAAAAAGCAAAAAAGCCAGCCCGGGGGCTGGCCCATGCGAAACGCCAGTAATGGCCCGCCTGTCAGGCTGTGGTGATGGCGAGTTTGCGGTCGCGCAGGCGGAGGAGATACCACACGAACACCACGCCCGCCGCCTTGCTGGTGATCTCGGTCATGAAGGCTGCCGGCGTGAGGAAGCCTGCGAGATGCAGGAAGGCCAGCGTATCGAGTGGCAGGGCGATCAGGCTTGAGATCAGGATGCGCTGCGACAGCGGGCGGCGCAGGATAGAATAGACGGCCCAGTCCGCCGTTTCCGACAGGAAGAAGGCCGTGATCGAAGCCACGGCAATCGCGGGGTCCACCATGAACCAGGTGAGGACGCCCGCGGCAGCCGTGGCGAAGAGGATGTAATGGCCGGTTTCGCGCTGGGCATAATCGCGCAGCACGAAGATGAAGCCGACCACGAAGGTGGCAAGGTACAGGTCACCCAGCGGCGTCGGCCACGGCGCGATGGCCGTGAACATCCAGTTCACGAGCACGATCGACGCGATGTAGAGGACGGTCCACATGGGCTTCTGCCTTGCCGCAGGCGCAGCTTAGCCGGTGATTTCTTCCGGCTTGAACACCTGGGCGATTTCGATCTTGGCGTTCTCGGGCGAGTCAGATCCGTGCACCGAGTTGGCTTCGATCGATTCCGCGAATTCCTTGCGGATGGTGCCCGGCGCGGCATTGGCCGGGTTGGTGGCGCCCATCACTTCGCGATACTTCGCTACGGCGTTGTCGCCTTCCAGAACCTGCACCACGATCGGGCCGGACATCATGAAGGACACGAGGTCGTTGAAGAAGGGACGCTCCTTGTGCACGGCGTAGAAGGCTTCCGCTTCCGCCTTGCCCCACTTGACGCGCTTCTGGCCGACGATACGCAGGCCAGCGCCCTCGATCTTGGCATTGATGGCGCCGGTCAGGTTGCGGCGGGTCGCGTCCGGCTTGATGATCGAGAAAGTGCGTTCGATGGCCATGAGGTCCTCTTTCTTTCCGTAAAACTGATGGGAACGGGCCGCCGTATAGCGGCGACCCGTCCGGATGGCAAGCTTTGCACGGGTGGCGGGGCTTTACCGCACCTCGCCAACGAGCGGCGTGATGCGGGCCAGCGAGACGCGGCGGTTCTCCACCTCGGGCTGGTCCGTCGGGATCTTGAGGTAGCGCTCACCGAGGCCCACCGTCTCCAGGTTCTCGGCCGGGATGACGTAATAGGTGGTCAGCGCCTCCTTCACCGCGCGCGCCCGCTCGCGCGAGAGCCGCAGGTTGGCAGCGTCCGAGCCCACGGCATCCGTGTGGCCTTCGAGCAGGAACACCTCGTCCGGGTTGGTGGCGAGGATCCGCTCGAGAATGCCCGCGATGCGGTCCAGCTTGTCGATCTCCTCTTCGCGCAGGAAGGCTTCGCCGAAGCCGAAATTCACCGTGTCGATCTCGATCCGCGCCACGGCGTCCCGCGCTTCATCCGAGTTCTCGAACTCATCCACCGTATAGCGGCGGTCAATCTGGCGGCGCGGTGGAGCGGACAGCACATCCACCAACTCCTCGTCCTCCGCCTCGGCGGCGAAGACATAGGGCGGCGGGCGGCGGGCGGGCGTGTAGTCATTGGTGATGACGATGCCGATGTCGATGTCGATGCCCGACCGCAGGCGCGCCTCACGCATGCGGCGTTCGGCCAACATGCGCTCCCGCAGGATACGGCGGTCAAGCTCCATCTGGCGGCGCCAGCGCATGCGCTCGATCTCGGCGTAACGCGGATCATAGGCCGCGACGCGGTAGACATCGATGCGGCGCACCAGCTCATCATCGCGCAGCACATTGGGCGGGCGCGTATCGCCCAGCACAATGGTGATGTCGATGTCGGGCCCTTTCGCGCCGCTGCCACCCTTGCCACCGCCATTCTGCTTGGGCGGGGTGAAGCCGCTGCTGCCGCCACCCTGCGGCTTCGGCGCCTCGCTGCTGCCCGCATTGCCCGCAACCTGCTTGCGCAGCACCTGGCGTTCCGCCGCCAGCCTGGCGCGCAGCGCCTCCGCCGTCTTGGGCGACAGCTGGCCAGAGGCCAGAAGGTCACGCATGGTGGTCAGGCGCTTGCGCAACTCCGCCTGCTTCATGGCGCTCACATCGGCGCTGTCCTTCAGCAACGCCTGGGCCTGCTGTTCCTGCACCGGATCAAGCTTGCCCGGTTGCGGCTGGGGCTTCTGGGGCTTTTGCGGCTGTGGCTGTGGCTGTGGCTGCGACTGGCCTCCGCTGCTTGCGCCGCCGGACGCCTGTTCACTGCCAGTGCTATCTTTCTCTTTCAGGGCAGCGCGCCCCTCGCGGATGACCTCACGAAGCGCCTTGCGCTGCTCCTTCGAAATACCGTCTGCCTTGGACAGTTGAACAGCCTGCTTCACCTGGCGGCGCAGGTCCTTGTCGCTCAATTGCGCGGCCGGTTTCACCGACTGCAGAAAAGCCGCGACATCGCTTCCAGTTGATTCAGCCTGCGCCAGAACGATGGGCGCCGGCGCTTCAGCCATTGCCGCACCGACCCCAGCCGGACCGGAGACGACCGCCAGCGCCACAAGGCTTGCCTGCAGGGAAAGGAATTTCATACAGTTTCTCCGCTTCATCTCGCCGGGGCGCAACATGCGCCGGGCCCACCAATCGCCACGGTCATTTCGCAGCGCTGAATGGCGGAAATAAGGGGCGATTGCGAAGCCTTCGCCACAAGACTGAACCGCAGATGAACGGTCTCTTCAGGTTTTAAAGCCGGCCCGCCTCGATGATGCGCTTGAGGAAGGCCCGCGTCCGCTCCTGCTTGGGATCACCGAAAATCTGCGCCGGAGGCCCCTCCTCATGCACCACGCCTCCAGAGAGGAAACACACCTTGGATGCGACCTCGCGCGCAAAGCCCATTTCATGGGTGGCGAGCAGCATGGTCATGCCCTGCGCGGCGAGATCGCGCACGATGTTGAGAACCTCAGACACCAGTTCGGGATCGAGTGCCGAGGTAATCTCGTCCAGCAGCATCACCTTGGGTTCCATGGCGAGCGCACGCACGATGGCCACGCGCTGCTGCTGGCCGCCGGACAGCCTGTCCGGATATTCCTGGGCCTTGGCCTCAAGCCCGATGCGCTTCAGCAGCGCCATGGCGCGCGCCTCCGCCTCATCCCGGTTCATCTTCAGCACCTTGAGGGGCGCGAGCGTCACATTCTCCAGCACGCTCATGTGCGGGAAGAGATTGAAGCTCTGGAACACGATGCCGACATTCTGGCGCAGCGCATTCACATCAACGCCGGGGCCGGAGACGCGGTCATCCATCAGGCGGATTTCGCCGCCCTGGATCTTCTCGAGCCCGTTGATGCAGCGCAGAAGCGTGGACTTGCCGCAGCCGGACGCGCCGATAAGGCAGACGACCTGATGCTCATCCACCGTCATGTTGATGCCGCGCAGCACCCGCAGGTTTCCGAATTCCTTTTCGACATTGCGGATCTCGAGGAACGCCATGGCTTCAGCCCCCTGCCCGCATGCGCGCATTGTCGCGATCGATCAGGCGGTCCACGAAACGGGCCTGTGGAATTGTGATGATGACGAAGAGGATCGCCACGATTGTCACCGCCGACAGGTTGAACGCATTGGCCGCGATGATGCGTGACTGGTTGAAGGCATCGATGACGCCGACGACCTGCACGAGGGCCGTGTCCTTCTGCAGGCCGATGAAATCATTGAGAAGCGGGGCCATGATGCGGCGCACTGCCTGCGGCACCACCACGTAACGCATGGTCTGCATGTAGGAGAGGCCGAGCGAGCGTGCAGCGGAGACCTGGCTCCAGAGAATGCTCTCGATACCGGCGCGGTACACTTCCGCCACATACGCGCCATAGGTGAGCGTCAGCGCCAGGATGCACCACCACGCCACGGGAATGCGCGTCAGGCTGCGCTGCTCCGCCACCGACAGGGCGGAGAGATCGACGAACAGCCCCACGATATGCGGCACGATGAGATCGGGAAGGCCCGATGTCGGAATGCCGAAGCCGATGAGGTAGAGCGTCACGATGGCAGGAAGGCCGCGGAAGATATCGCAGTAGAGGATGGCGAGCGCCCGGATCGGCTGGCCCGCCTTGCCGGGCATGAGCCGCGCCAGCGCCACGACGAGCCCCCAGACGAGGACCAGCACTTCCGCCACGATGAAGATGAAGATGTTATTGAGGAAGAACTGCTTGGTGACGAGCCACCACTTGTCCTGCATCAGCGGCAGGAAGAAAAAGGTCTTGCCCACCGCCACGTTGTTCATCATCACAAACACGGCAAGGCCAAGCGCGATCAGCGCGAAGGCGCCCCAGCCGAAGGTCAGCCAGGCATTCTCCCGGGAGGCCGCCGTCTCGATTCTCGCGTCAACGACATCGCCTGCCGAAAGCGCCGCCGCAGCCCGCCGCGAACCGCTGTAAGACCTGAGCGCCGGAACAAACAAAAGCGCGGCCGTGGCGATGACGGCCCAGAACACCACCTGCCAGCCAGCCTGCATCACGCCAAGGAATTCGAGCGAGGCCCGGATGAGATGGGTCGCGCCATAGGCGGCAATCACGCACAGCAAGGCGAACAGCAGCGCTGCAACGGCAAGGGCGTCTGCGCGCTGCCGCAATGATGGGGCGGGGGGCGGAGTTTTCACAATCAGGCAGAGAAAGCCCCCGCTCCTCAGTCAGAGCGGGGGCACTCAGGATCAGGGGTTGAAATAGGGAACGGTGGCAGGGTCCTTGCCCCAGGCGGCGGCAAGATACTTTGCGCCGAGCTTGGCAACCGTACCATCATCGATCATGGCCTGGATGATCTTGTCGAGCGTGGCGTTGTTCGGGTTGCCCTTCGGATAGATCGCGCCGTAGGATTCCCCGGTCTTGTACTGGCCGACAACGTCCACCATGTCCGGGTTCGCGACGACTTCCGCCAGAACGATCGAGGTGTCGGTGATGGCGGCATCGATTTGCCCGGCGCGCAGCGCGGCGAACATGTCACCCTGGTCCGGATAGACCTGAACGCTGGCAATCCCCAGCTTGTCCTGAACGAATGCGGCGCCCGTCGTTGCCTGCTGCACGCCGAGCATGGCGGACTTGATCGACTTTTCGTCCACCGGCGCGTCCTTGCGGGCCAGGACTCCAATGTCGGAGCTGAAATAGGGCACGGAGAAATCATGCACCTGCTTGCGCTCATCCGTGATGGAAATCTGCGACATCGCGAGGTCAAAGCCCTCGGTCTGACCGGCGATCAGCGCATCCCAGCCAACATTGACGACCTCCAGCTTGTCATAGCCGGCGCGCCAGGCAATCTCGGCCGCCATGCAATATTCCATGCCATCCTTGATGGCCTCCGGCGTGTCGCCATTCCACCAGATCGGGGCCGGAAGGGACACTTCAACAGTCAGTTGACCGGGCTTGGCGGGGCTGGCGATGGGGATTGATCCCTTCTCGCCCGTCACTTCGCAATTGCCGATCATATTGGCAGCAGAGGCCGGAAGGCTGAGCGCCATGAGCGCGGCAGCCGCGAGAATAGCCTTTCTGGTCAGCGTCATTTGTCTTCACTCCCTAGTTTGCCATTGTTATGCGGACGAATAGACTGGAATTCAGGCCAGAGGGCAAGAGGCATCGGCATGGCGGTGCAGTGCCGCCTGCGCCTTTCAACCGGCAACCCGGAGACCAAGGGCCCTGTCTTCGCAATGGGCAACGTCATTCAGGGGTTGAAATAGGGAACGCTGGCGGGGTCCTTGCCCCAGGCCGTGGCCAGATATGTGGCGCTGAGCCTCGCAATCGTGCCGTCATCGACCATCGACTGGATGATCCTGTCGAGGATTGCGTTGTTCGGATTGCCCTTCGGATGGATGGCGCCATAGGACTCGCCGGTCCTGTATTGCCCGACGACCTGAACCTTATCCGGGTTGGCCGCCACTTCCGCCAGCACCAGAGAGGTGTTGGTGATGGCGGCATCAATCTGGCCGGCCCGGAGTGCGGCGAACATGTCACCCTGGTCAGGGTAGACCTGAATATCCATGATGCCAAGCTTGTCCTGCACGAAAGCCGCGCCCGTGGTGGCCTGCTTGACGCCCACCTTGGCGGACTTGATCGTCGTCTCATCCACCGGCGCATCACTGAGGGTCAGTAAGCCGATGTCGGAGCTGAAATAGGGCACCGAGAAGTCATGCACCTTCTTGCGGTCCTCGGTGATCGATATCTGCGACAAGGCAAGGTCGAAGCCGCCGGTCTGGCCGGTGATCAACGCATCCCATCCCGCATTGATGACCTCGAGCTTATCATAACCAGCGCGCCAGGCGATTTCGGCCGCCATGCAATACTCCATGCCATCCCTGATCTCCTCCGGCGAATCGCCGTTCCACCAGATCGGCACAGGAAGGGTCGCCTCGACGGTCAGCTGTCCGGCCTTGGCGGGGCTGGCGATGGGAAACGATCCCCTTTCGCCCGTCACTTCGCAATTGCCGATCATGTTGGCGGCGGAAGCCGGAAAGCTGAACGCGACCAACGCGGCAGCGGCGAACATCACCTTGCTTGCAAGCGTCATTTGCCTTCACTCCCGTCCTGTCTATTGTTATGGGGCGGACTAAATGGGAATTTCAGCCAAAGGGCAAGAGACATCGGCATGGCGGGCGACATTGCGGTCAGCGCTTTCTACAAGTTTGCCACGCTTCCGGATTTTGCCGCGTTGCAGGCACCGCTTCTCGATGAGGCGCGCCGCCTCGGCATCCGCGGCACCATCCTGCTGGCGGGTGAGGGGATCAACGGCACGATTGCAGGGCCGCCTGAAAGCCTTGCCGCCATGATGGCCTTCATTCGCGCTCATGCGCCCTTCGCCAATCTTGAAAGCAAGGAGTCAGCTGCGGACGGCATGCCATTCAAGCGCATGAAGGTAAGACTCAAGAAGGAGATCGTCACCATGGGGGTTCAGGGGGTGGACCCGAACCATCTGGTCGGAGCCTATGTGCCACCCGAAGAGTGGAACGCCCTCATCTCCGACCCCGATGTGCTGGTGATCGACACCCGCAACAGCTTCGAGTTTCAGGCCGGAACCTTCGCCCGCGCGGTGGACCCTGAGACACAGAGCTTCGGTCAGTTCCCTGCCTATGTTACGCGTGAACTCGCAGGCCAGCAGGACCGCAAGATCGCAATGTTCTGCACCGGCGGCATCCGCTGCGAGAAGGCCACCAGCTACATGCGGGAATTGGGCTACAGGAACGTCTATCACCTCAAGGGCGGCATCCTGAAATATCTGGAAACCATCCCGCCAGAGAAAAGCCTGTGGCAAGGCAAGTGCTTCGTGTTTGATGAGCGTGAAACGCTCGTGCATGGCCTTCAGATTGCCAAGTTGGAGAAGGCTTGAGTGTTACCCGCTGCCGTCATCTCCCGCTGAAGGAACTGGAGAAGACAAACGTCATTCCCTGCTCACCCCGTCCAGCCAAGACCCGCCGCCACGCAATTCATCGTCATCAACAGCGGCATCATCTGTGTTTCATTGCCCCCGCTGGCGCGCGTCTCCCGCAGCAACTGAACCTGCCAGCGGTTGGCCTGATCGACCATCGGGCGCACACGCTCGAAGCGGCGCTGCAAGCCCTCGAAGCGTTCACACAGGCGCTTTTCACCCGTGAGTTCGAGGGTGGTTCGCGCCGTGCGGCTGTGTTCATGGCGGATCAATGCAAAAAGGCGTTCGGCGGAAATGCGGTCCGTCACAAGCGCCGCATATTGCTCCGCCACATCCATGTCGGCGAGGTAGAGTGACTTTTCCACCTCATCGACCGCCAGACGGAAGCCGCGTGACTTGTTGTACATGTCCCGCAGCAAACGCATGCCGTCACTCCCGCGCGGCACGAGGAAATCATCCAGCGCATATCCAAGCCCATACCAGCCTGTGAGAAGGTGGCGGTTCTGGCTCCATGCGAAGACCCAGGGAATGGCGCGGAGATCGCCAATGCCCTTGGCGCCGAAGCGCCGGGCGGGCCGCGAGCCAAGCTTCAGGTTGGCCAGTTCCTCCACCGGTGAAGCCTGGTGGAAATAATCGAGAAGCCCCTTGTCCTCGGCCAGCTTACGATAATGCCGGAAAGAGGCCTGCGCGATCCACTCGACGGCACTCTGGTGTTCCGGGTTCACCCTCAGCTCCGGCTCGTCGATGGACTTCAACGTATGCACGAAGACGCTGGAGGTCAGGATTTCGAGATTGTGCTGCGCCGTTCCGCGGTTGGCGAACTTGGAGGAAACAACCTCTCCCTGCTCTGTCACACGCATGTGGCCATCGATCGTGCCCGCAGGCTGTGCCGCAATGGCGCGGCCTGTGGGAGCACCACCACGGCTCACCGAGCCGCCGCGGCCATGGAAGAAGCTGATCGACACGCCCGCCTCGCGCCCGATGCGGATCAGACGGCGCTGCGCCTCGAACAATTCGAAGCTGGCGCAGAAGAACCCGCCATCCTTGTTCGAGTCGGAATAACCCAGCATGACTTCCTGACGCCCCCCATGGGCCGCGATGGAGCTCTTGACGATTGGATGGGCCAAGAGCTGTGTCATGATGTCCGGGGCGGCGCGCAAGTCATCGATGGTCTCGAACAGAGGCACCACGCGGATGCGGCAGGTCTCACGCGCCGTTTCATCGGCGAACAGGCCGGTGAATTTTGCCAGCAGATAAATGCCGAGCACATCACTCGCATGCTGAGTCATTGACAGGATGAAGGCACCGACTGCCTGCGGGTCTGGTCCATCCAGCGTATCGCGGATGAGGTCGAAAAGACCCAGCAGCTCCCGCGCTTCGTCTGAAACGCCCCGGAACTGGGGCAGAAAACCAAGCGGCTTGTCGAGTTCAGTCTCGATCCAGCCAAGCCATTCTGGCGTCCCGGGCTCCAGGCCTTCGCCCGTCTCCAGCGGGTTGAGCTTGCACCAGAGTTCCTTCAGAACACGATTGATGACAGTGGTATTCTGCCGGATATCAAGGCTCATCGCGCGGAAGCCGAAGGTTTCCACCTCCCAACGCACGGGCCTGATCAGGATGGAGGCGATGGACACCGATTGTGCCTGCGCCAATGCCTCTTCGGCGGCCCGCAATTCGCCGATCAGCTCATCAGTGCTGCGGAACCCTTCTGCCTTGGTTCTGCTGTCGAACGTTGCGGCGAGGCGCTTCCTCAAAGCCGCAAAAAACTGGCGGAACGGCTCATTGATGTTCCGCCTACGGAGCACTTCAGCTTCGCCAGAACGCTCGGCCTGCTCGTCAACGCGGGCGAGGAACGCCTCCGGAATGGCGACTTCCAATGAACTGAGCGACAATAGCTGCGCCAGATCGTTCAACTTGCGGTCCAGCCGGTCCAGAATGGCGTGGCGATTCTCGGCCAGCGCATAGCGGGTTACGTCCACCGTGACGAAGGGATTACCGTCTCTGTCCCCGCCGATCCAAGAGGAGTAGCGGAGCGGCGGGCGCACCCGGCAGGGCGTTTCAGGGTAATGGCGTTGCAGGGCTGCTTCGAGCAGATCGCAGAGGCTTCCCGTGCGCTCGAACAAGGTCTCCCGGAAGAAGTGCAGGCCCCAGTGGATTTCCTGCTCGACGGTCGGCTTCGAGAAGCGGATTTCACCGGTAAGCCACAGGAGGTCGATTTCGTTCCGGAGTGCCTTCAACAGCCCCGCCCGCTCGCGCGGTGTCCAGCGCGGGCTTTCGAGCTCATAGAGCTTCAGGTAGATACGGCGGTGGATTTCGAGAACGGTGACACGCTTTGCCTCGGTGGGGTGCGCCGTGATGGTGGGCTGCACATCAATCGTATCCAGCGCCTTCTGAACGGATTCCGGAGAAACGCCATGCGCCGCCACCATGGCGAAGGCATGGGAAAAGGAGCCCGGCACCTGATCCGGCCCGCTCCGCGTCTCCATCTGGCGGCGGGAGCGCATCGCAGCGTTTTCCTCCGCAATATTGAGAAGCTGAAGCCATATGCCGATCACCTGCAACGCATGCTCAATCAAATCATGTGGCAGGGTGGTGGCGTTGGCCGGCTCATCGATCAGGGCCAGAACGCGTGGCTCGCGCACCTTGATGACCTGCCGCAGCAGGTCCCGCAACATCATGGTGATTTCATCGAGATAAGCGATCTCTCCCGGGCCTACGGAACCAGACCTTGAAAATCCTGCATCTTTCACCTGATGGGCGCTCCTCAAATCTTGAGGCTTCTTGTGCAGTGCAGCATTCCCCAAGTCAATATGCGTTTTCAATGACACGGCCCGTGTCTGCCGTTACAAGGCGCGTCCATGCTGCATATCAATGGATTGACGTACCGGATCGGCGGCCGCCTGCTGCTTGAAGAAGCCAGTGTGGCCGTGCCGGAAGGCCACAAGGTGGGAATTGTCGGCCGTAACGGCGTTGGCAAGTCCACCCTGTTCCGGCTGATCCTCGGCGAGATCCCTTCCGAGTCGGGCACCGTGACGCTGCCGCGCAACGCGAAGATCGGAACCGTCGCGCAGGAGGCGCCGGGCGGGCCCGAAAGCCTTATCGACACGGTGCTCGCTGGTGACGCCGAACTCGCCGCCCTCACCGCGGAGGCTGAGACCGCGACCGACCCGCACCGTATCGCAGAAATCCAGATGCGCCTGGCCGATATCGATGCGCATTCGGCAGTGTCCCGCGCCGCTACCATCCTGAGCGGCCTCGGTTTCTCGGATGAGGCGCAGGCAGGCCCCTGCTCCGCCCTCTCCGGCGGCTGGCGCATGCGCGTTGCGCTGGCTGCCGCCCTCTTCGCCAAGCCGGATGTCCTGCTGCTGGACGAGCCCACAAACTACCTCGACCTCGAAGGCACCGTGTGGCTCAAGAGCTTCATCCGCGACTATCCTCACACCATCGTGCTGATCAGCCATGACCGCGACCTGCTGAACGAGGCTGTGAGCTACATCCTGCATCTCGAACGCGGCAAGCTGACGCTCTACCAGGGCAACTATGACAGCTTCGAGCGCCAGCGCCGCGAGAAACAGGCGCTGACGGTGAAGCTCAAGAAGAAGCAGGAAGACCAGCGCAAGCACATGATGGACTTCGTCGAGCGCTTCCGCGCCAAGGCCACCAAGGCCCGGCAGGCCCAAAGCCGCCTGAAGGCGCTGGCAAAGCTCGAACCGATCGCGGAACTCGTCGAAGATCACGTTGCGCCATTCTTCTTTCCCAATCCGGAAAAGGCCATCGCACCGCCATTGGTGAAGTGGGACAAGGTGAGCGTGGGCTATGCCGAGAGCAGGCCGGTCCTGAAGAACATCACCCTGCGGCTTGACCCCGATGACCGCATTGCGCTTCTGGGCTCAAACGGCAATGGCAAGTCCACCTTCGCCAAACTGCTGTGCGGCAAGCTGCAGCCGATGGGCGGCGACATGAAATCGCCGGGACGGCTGACGGTTGGTTACTTCGCCCAGCACCAACTTGATGAAGTGTCGCCGGAGCGCACGCCCTATTCCTATTTTGCCGAACTGATGCCCGATGAACCGGAATCAAAACGCCGCGCCCGGCTTGGCGCATATGGCTTTGGCGCATCGCTGGCCGACTCGCGATGCGACACGCTCTCAGGCGGCGAAAAGGCGCGGCTGCTCTTTGCGCTCGCGGCCTTCCACGCGCCGCATATTCTGGTGCTGGACGAACCCACGAACCACCTCGACGTTGACAGCCGCGAAGCACTCATCATGGCGATCAATGATTATGAAGGAGCCGTCATTCTCATCAGCCATGACAGGCACATCATCGAAACCTGCGTTGACACACTGTGGCTGGTCAATGACGGTACAGTGAAACCTTTCGACGGCGACATGGAAGATTATGTGCGCCTCGTTCTCGACAAGGCGCGGCAAAACCGCCGGGTCGAGAAAGCGGCAAGCGCCAAGCCATTGCCCGAAGCCCCGAAGGAGGCGCCACGACCTTCGGCGGCAGCGGTTCAAAAGGCCGTCGATAAGATCGACCGGAAAATGGAAGACATCAGGGGCAAGATTGCCATTCTGGACGAAGCGCTCGCCGACCCCGCGATCTACAGCGAGGAACCGAAGAAGGCCGGAGATTTCACCAAGCTCCGCGCCAAGCTCACCGCCGATCTGGAAGATCTCGAGAATCAGTGGCTCGAAGCTCAGATGGGCTGAAGTCTCAGACCTTGGCAGCGCGGTTCTGCCAGCGGCCCTGCTCGTCCTGCTGCCAATAGCTCACCTCATGGCCAGCGCTGCGGAAGCGTTTCCAGCCTTCGCGCGCCGCGTCCACCGCCTGCGGATCGTTGCCATCGAACATGATGATGGCGCGGGTCAACCCGCCGATCTCCCCCACTTCCGCACCGTCCACAAAGAAGCGGATGTTGGCGTTGTTGGGGTTTTCATCCTCCGCGGTAATCCAGATGGGCTGCAAGTCCGGAAATCCGTCAACCTTGTTGCCGTGGGGCAGGAAGCTATCCTCATCATAGCTCCACAAATGGGCTGCAATCGCCTCCGCGCGTTCCTCTGAACCAGCCTGCACGACCACCCGCCAGCCACGCTCAAGGCTCGTCGCAAGCAGTTTTGGCAGAACGCTGTCCAGCGGCTGCCGCTCCAAATGGTAGAAGAAAACCGGCGTCATGGCTGTCATTCAGCAAGCGGCCCCGAAGGCGTCAAGCTTGGCGTGTCATGCCGCTAAGTCAACCGATATAGTAATTCTACCATATTGCATTGCAAACAAATATGGCGGATTTTGCAATCTCTGACATGCCTTGGAGTGCAGACGTGAGCAGCTCAGAAAATGACCATCGGCAAGCCCATGAGCAGCCAGGTCCGGTGAAGCTGTATTGCATGGCCGCAATGGTGGCAGACGAAGCCTCGCGCGAGGGGCACAAGGGCTTTGCCCGCGCCTTGGAGGCCGCCCTCACCGGCTTCCTGTCGAGCCTGCCGCGCGAAGACCAGGGAGCGGCACTCCGGCTCTCCTATCAAATGGCCATGGTCAGCAGCGACATGGCTCCCCCCCGGCTGCGCCTGGTTTACTCACGCGATTAGAGCGACATCCGGTCAGATCGACCCGTCCCGGAGTGGCCGTGTGCCTCAGCCCGCGCGCCCGGCAAACGCCATTGCGACCCGGGCAGCGACGCTGGCATTGTGTTTCGCGAGTGCGATGTTGGCGGCAAGCGACCGGCCCGCCGTAACGCCGGCAATCTCCGCCAGCAGAAAGGGCGTCAGTGTCTTGCCGGAAACGCCCTGAGCATCCGCCTTCCTTACCGCAGCCTCGATCACAGGTGCGATTTCAGACGCCGGAATTTCAGCCGCGGCGGGAATCGGGTTGGCGATAACAATGCCACCCTTCAGGCCCATCGACCATTTGGCCCGCATGACGGCGGCAACCTCCATTGGGCTGTTGCAGCGCATCGGAACGGCGTGTCCGCTCTGGCGCGAGTAGAAGGCCGGAAACTCATCGGTGCCAAGCCCGATCACCGGCACGCCAAGCGTCTCCAAGGTTTCAAGTGTCAACGCAAGGTCAAGAATGGCCTTGGCGCCCGCCGTCACCACCGCCACGTCGCTGGTGGCAAATTCAGTCATGTCGGCAGAGATATCGAAGGTCCGTTCAGCACCGCGATGAACGCCGCCGATTCCGCCCGTGGCAAACACGTAAATGCCGGCCATGGCGGCTATGCGCATCGTGGAGGCAACTGTCGTTGCACCATCCAGCTTCTGCGCCACGATGAAGGGTAGGTCACGCACCGACACCTTGGGAACTGAAACGCCTTCACGCCCGAAGCGGTCAAGCTCGGCGTCCGTCAGGCCGGCTTTCAATACACCCTTGATGATGGCGATGGTCGCTGGAACGGCCCCCTCCTCACGGATCATCGCCTCCAGCGCGCGGGCCGTTGTCACATTCTGCGGATAGGGCATGCCATGCGCGATGATGGTGGATTCAAGCGCCACCACAGGACGTTTCATATCCAGCGCGCGGCGCACCTCATCGGTGAAGGAGAGTTCAATGGTCAACTGGTGTCCCCACAATCATAACATCCACTCCCCTTTCTCCCGCCGGAGGTGGGAGATGGAAAATCAAAATCCAGCAAGGCTATAAAGTCCATCACGCGAGAGCCCGCGCACCACCGACTCCTGTGAAGATAGCTTCAACGCAGCCGCACACTGGCCAAGACGGGCCGCGCGGGCGAGGTCCAATCCATCTAGCAGGCCACAAGCGAGCCCCGCGACGGCGGCGTCACCCGCGCCTGTGACATCGGTGATGACATCTGCAAGAACAGCATCGACATTGGTCATGTGTACACCATCGGAAGCAACAGCCCCCGCACTGCCCTGATGCAGCACGATGTTGGCGAATCCCATCTTGTGAAGCGTTGCAAGGGCTGCCTCTCCGGCCGTTCCTGTCAGGGCCTCAATCTGCTGCATATTGGGCGTGATGGCAAAGACGGGCGCAGCGATGGCCAGCCGCTTCAGCTTCTGTGCCTTCCCAACCGATACCGGCTCGATCAGAAGATGCTTGTGATGTGCCGCGGAGAATTCAATAAGCCATGCAAGGCAGACAGCCGGGATATTGCAATCTGCCACCAGCATGTCCGCCTCGCAGAGGCGTGGGACCGCCGCGGCGAGATGGTGCAGCGTGAGCTGCCCAATTCCCTGCATGTCACTCACCGCACTCACCATTTCCCCGCATTGATCGAGGATGGCGAGACAGGTGCCCGTCGGCTCTGGCAAGGTGATGGACAGCGAAAGATCAACCCCCGCCGCCGCGCAGCCGCTACGCAGGAACTCTCCGTTCGCATCATCGCCAACAACGGTCAGCAACGAGACGGTGACGCAGAGCCGAGAAAGATTCTCCGCGATATTGCGGCCAACACCACCGGCGGAAACGGTCACCTGCCCTGGATTGGAGGTTCCGGCAATGTAGGGGCCACTTGCACGGCCCTTGATATCTACATTGGCGCCGCCGATGACGGTGACCCGCTTCATGGCCGCATCAGAAGTCCGTCGGTGCGCCACCCTCTGCCTTGCGGCGATCCACGAAGGCGTTGAGTTCGTCGCGGATCGCCGAATCAATCGGCGGCTCCTGATAATCCGCCAAAGCCTGCTTCCACACAGAATTGGCCTTCTGCCATGCCTCGGGCTTACCTGCGGCTTGCCACTGCTGATTATTGCGCCAGTCTGAGATGATCGGCGCATAAAAGGCATTGCTGTAGCGGGCCAGCGTATGCTGCGCGCCGAAGAAGTGGCCGCCGGGGCCAACCTCGCGGATCGCCTCCACGCCCAGCGCATCCTCCGTGGTTTCGAGCGGCTGCATGAACTCACTCACCATCTGAATCAAGTCGCAGTCGAGAATGAACTTCTCGAAGCTGGCAACGAGGCCGCCTTCAAGCCAGCCCGCACCATGCATGATGAGGTTGCCGCCGCCCATGGTGAGACCCCAGAGCGAGAACACGCTTTCATAGGCAGCCTGTGCATCCATCGT
>JBEIDW010000060.1:0-16861 GCA_040383265.1 Hyphomicrobiales bacterium | reverse complement strand
TTGCCACGGCGCGTTCCATTCCCGTCGCCCAGTCGATTTCGCGCAAGTTCGCGGACTCGAAGAAGCAGGATGAGATCGGCAAGCTCAAGATCAACATCTCAGGCTGCATCAATGCGTGCGGCCACCACCATGTGGGCCACATCGGCATTCTCGGCCTCGACAAGAAGGGCGAGGAATTCTACCAGATCACACTTGGGGGCTCCTCGTCCGAAAATGCTTCGATCGGCACCATTCTGGGCCCGGGCTTCGCAGGGCACGAGGTGGCGGATGCCATTGAGACCATCCTCGACACATATCTGAAACTCCGGGAGCCCAACGAGGAATTCCTCGGTACCTACCGCCGCGTCGGCGCCAAGCCCTTCAAGGAGGCCCTCTATGCCACTGCTTAAGAACAACGCGCTGGTGCCTGACATCTGGGTTCACGCTGGGGCGGAGGGCGATGTGTCCAACGACACCAACGTGATCGTATCCCTCAACCGTCTTCGTGAGCAGTGGGAGACCCTGTCAAAGCGTGCAGGAAAGCTCGGCGTTCACCTGGGCAATGTGGACAAGCCCGAAGCCCTCGCTGATGCGCTTCCACGCCTTTCGCTGATCGTCCTGCCATTTCCCGCCTTCAATGACGGGCGGGCCTATTCGCTGGCCCGCAAGCTACGCGAAATGGGCTACACGGGCGAACTCCGCGCGACCGGCAATGTGCTGCCCGACCAGTTGCAGTTGATGCTGCAAGTTGGTTTTGATTCCTTCGACATCGGTGAGCGCTTCCCGCTGGAAACCTGGCAGAAGGCTTCACGGCAAATGTCGCTTGCCTATCAGCGCGGGCTGTTCCGCCGTGATCGGGAGCCGAACATCTGGACCGAGCGCCACACCGATGCCGAGCCCTGGCTTGAGCAGCCGCACGCGGGCTGAGCAAACGTGGACAAGACCATCTTCGAAACCTATGCGGGCCTCGAGGGCCGGCAATTGCTGGAGCCAATCCTGCGCGACTTCGCCGGCCGCGCCGCCGTGGTCTCCTCCTTCGGGGCTGAGTCTGCCGTTCTGCTGCACATGGTGTCTGAGGTGAACACGGCGACTCCGGTCATCTTTCTCGATACCGGCAAGCATTTCTGGGAAACGCTCTCCTACCGCGCCAAGCTGATCGACAGGCTTGGCCTCACCGGGGTGCGCATCATCTCGCCTGATGAGAGCGATGTCACTGCCAAGGACGCCGATGGCGCGCTCCACCAGCGCGACGCCGATCAATGCTGCCATGTCCGCAAGACACTGCCGCTGCAGAAGGCGCTCAAGGGATTCGATGTCACCATCTCGGGCCGCAAGCGCTATCATGGCGCGGCGCGCGCCACCCTGGACTTTCTCTCCATCAATGATGGCCGGTTGAAGGTAGAGCCGCTGGCCGGGTTTTCCGCCCTCGACATTTCAGCCTACATGAAGGCCAATGGCCTTCCTCCTCATCCGCTCACCGAGATCGGTTATTTCTCGATCGGCTGCGAGCCCTGCACCACTGCGGGCGGGACTGCAGCAAATCCGCGCGCCGGGCGATGGGCGGGAAGCGAAAAGACCGAGTGCGGCATTCACTGGACCCTGAACAGCGCGCCGATCAACCCGCCAAGCCGCGTGCGGCATTAAGTTAGCGGGGCAACGTTCATATTCTATCGACCTTATACACTACTACGTTTATAGACTATATAATGCTACGGGATTCTCGATGGACGGCAACATTTACGATTTCCTGATTTTTGCAGGCGTGGGTTTTTTCGCGCAACTGGTCGATGGCGCGCTTGGCATGGGCTATGGCGTCATCTCCTCCACCGTGCTGCTCGCGACTGGCGTGCCGCCCGCGAACACATCCGCCAGCGTTCACGCTGCGAAGCTGTTCACCACCGCCGCCTCAGGGGTTTCGCACATCCTTCACGGTAACGTGGACCGGCGGGTGCTCATCATCCTGGGGATCGCGGGTTCGCTTGGCGGCACCCTCGGGGCCATGGTGCTGGTCAACGCCCCTGCAGGGCTGATCCGGCCTTTCGTCTTCGGCTATCTCGGCATCATGGGCCTTGTCATCATGTGGCGTGGGTTGATGCTCCCGGCAAACAGGACCATTCCCGGTAAATTCATCGCGCCCCTCGGTACGGCGGGCGGCTTTCTGGATGCGATCGGCGGCGGCGGCTGGGGGCCGGTCGTTACCTCCAGCCTCATCGGCGCTGGGGCCTCGCCGCGCTATGTCGTAGGAACGGTGAACGCAGCTGAATTCCTTGTCACCTGCGCCGTCGTCATGGCTTTTGCAACGGCCATCATCTTTGGACTGTGGACGGAATCAAAAGGCATCGCCGACCATCTGACAGCCATTGCAGGGCTGATCGTTGGCGGGCTGCCAGCCGCCATCTTTGCCGGTTGGCTGCTGAAGAAGGCTCCGCGCAAGCCGCTTATGATTGCCGTCGGACTGCTGATCTGCGGCATTGCCGGCTGGGAGCTCTCGAAGGCGATCTTCTAGGCGACCTCATCGGCAGGCACGATCCAGCTTTCCGCCAAAGCGGCCTCCCGCCAGGCTCCGAAGGCCGGGGTGTTCAACACCGACTCCATATAGGCTCGCGTATCGTCTGTGACCGCAATGGCATAGGTCTCGAAGCGTGAAACAACGGGCGCATACATGGCGTCGGCAATTGAAAACTTGCCAAATAGAAACTTACCGCCCTTGCCGAACCTTGCCCTGCAGTCCCGCCAGATCGCTTCGATGCGGGCGACGTCCTTCAGTACAGCGTCAGTCATTACCACCGGCTTTTTTGCCCGCCGGATGTTCATTGGGCAGGCACTGCGAAGCGCGCCGAAGCCGGCATGCATCTCGTTCGCAACGGCGCGCGCCACGGCACGGGCTGAAACAGCCTTCGGCCACAGATGCTTTTCAGGAAACAGTTCCGCCAGATACTCCATGATGGCCAGCGACTCCCAAACCACCTGCCGCCCATGATGCAACACGGGAACGCGGCCCGCGCCCGAATAGGCCGCGATGAGCCCGGCGGTCTCAGGCGTGTCGAGCGGGATCACTGTCTCGCGGAACGGAATCCCCGCCATTGTCAGCATCATCCACGGCCTGAGCGACCAGGAGGAGTAGTTCTTGTTACCGATGACGAGGTGCAGATTGCTCACTTCCGTTCTACCTTCTCAACAGCACCTCCTGCTTCTTTCCAGTCACCGAAGCCCCCCTTCATGTTGAGAACCGGCTTCAGCCCCATGCGATGCAGAATCTGGGTTGCCAACAGCGACCGCCACCCGCTGGCGCAATGAATGATGAAAGTCCGGTCCTCGGCGAAGATGGGCTTGTGGTAGGGGCTCTCCGGGTCGACCCAGAATTCCAGCATGCCGCGCGGTGCATGGAATGAGCCGGGAATGCGGCCCTCGCGCTCGATCTCGCGCGGATCGCGGATGTCGACGATGGTGACATCGGCATTGCCCAGCATCGCCACGGCCTCCGCCGCTGTCACCTGTGAAACCTGAGCCTCGGCTTCCGCCATGAGCTGCTTGTGCCCGACCACGATGTTCTGCGGCAAGTTTTCCTCCCATCTGCTTGTGCTTTCGGGATTTGTTGCGCGCCGCCCAGTGCTGCGTCAAGCAAAATGGCTAGAGGGACTTTGGCAGGTGTCGCCAGGATACGACGCCGATGACGGCGAGTACCACGGCGAGGAGCACGAAAACCATGCCAATTGGAAACCACAACAGCGCAATGGCGAAAACAAATCCGGGAATCAGTTCCGAGCAGTCGATATAGGTGCGGTAGACGGCGGCCATGCGCTGGCGCTCGTGGTGGCGCACAGCACGCAAAAAGGGGATGCCGCCTACACCATCAAGCGCGGAAGCCGAAACCGAGCCGAGCAGCAGGAAACCCATGGCGGCATAGGGCGCGGCCGTTCCCGAGATACCCGCCGCAAGTGACGTGACAGCGCAGATCATGAGTGAGGCCGTGATCACCACCCGGACACCATGCCGTTGCGCAAAGCGGCCCGAGAGCCAGGCCGTCAGCAACACAGCCTGACTTGCCGAGATCATGAGGCCACCAAGCGTTTTGCCAAGCCCCGCCTCCACCAGCAGCAGTGGTCCATAGATGAAAAAGGTCGCCCAGAAGCAGGAGCGCCCAAAGGCGATGAGCCACGCCAGCCGCAGCCTCGGCTGTTCAAGGAACCGCCGCACATTGCGGATCGCACTGAAGTCGTCAGGATCAGCAGCGGGTGCCGCATTCACATTGTCGGAAAGCCGGAGATGCCAGAACAGCGCCAGCAGCGCGGCGCCGGCGGCGATGGCGACGATCTGCGGCCCCCACGGCCCAAACGTCACATAAAGCCAGACGCCCAGTGCGGGACCGGTCATCCATGAAAAGGTCGAGAGACTCAGGCGCAAGGGTTCCGACCGGGCGAGATCGGCACGGCGGATGTGATCCATGATATAAAGGGAAAGCGTGATGTTCAGCACCCCCGCCCCGAGGTTGCGCAACAGCATGCCCGTGGCCTGCCCCGCCGCCAGATGGCTGCCGAGCGCCAGGCTTGCCGCCATCAGCATGGCAATGCCCAGCGTATAGGCCCAGCGCCGTTTCAGCCGTCCCAGAACATGCGGCAGGAACAGGGTGATGAGCAGGACGGCAACTGACACGCCGGTCGAGAGCACACTGACTTTCTGCGCCGTGCCGAGGATATCATAGGCCTGCAGCGAAACGACCGTAGCGTTGATTGCCCGCACGAAGGACTCGAAGGCAAATATCGCCGCAAACGTATACGCCCCGGCGCGGCGCGGCATGGACAGGGCGGATGTGGGGTGGTCATTCGGCATGGTTTTCGAATCGCCAGACGAGCACCATTCACTGGCCCTGCGCAACTGCGCCGATGAGACAGTGGACATGCTTTACCGGTATGGCTTGAGCAGCCGCCCGAGCAGGACTAAACAGGAGATCATGTCGAGCTCTGAAAAACAATCTGTCGCCCTCGTCTCCATGCTGGCCAGCGCAGTACTTGCCGGTGCAAAGTTCATTGCAGCACTGTCGACCGGCTCGCTCGGTATCCTGTCCGAGGCGATCCACAGCGTGATCGACTTCGGAACCACCATCGTGACCTTTTTCGCCGTCCGCTGGGGTGACCGGCCTGCAGATGAGGAGCACCACTACGGCCACGCCAAGATCGAGAGCGTTGCGGCGCTGATTGCAACAGGGCTTCTGTTCCTGACCACGGGTTGGATCGCATGGGAGGCCATCGACCGGCTGATCGGCGGCACTCATCAGGAGATTGATGTCACCTGGTGGGCTATTGCCATCATCGCGGGCTCCATCCTCATCGACTTCAACCGGGCCCGGGCGCTGAAGCGCGTGGCCTCGAAAACCTCTAGCGAGGCGCTGGAGGCGGACGCACTGCATTTTTCCTCCGATATGTGGAGTTCCATCGTCGTGCTTCTCGGCCTCGGCGCGGTGTGGCTCGGCATTCCGGCGGCGGACTCGATTGCCGCGCTTGTTGTCTCGGTCTTTATTGCATATGCCGGCTGGGAGCTGGGCGCCCGCACCCTCAATACCCTGCTTGACGCCGCCCCCGCGGGGGCTACCGAAATCATCCGTGGCCTCGTGGAGAACATCCATGGCGTGCTGGCCATCAAGTCCATCCGGCTGAAGCCCGCGGGCGCTACCATGTTCACGTCCATCGTGGTGGAGGTGGCCCGCACCATGCCCATCGATGAAATCGTGAAGACCAAGGACGCGATCCATCAGGCCGTACAGGACCGATTCCCCAACGCCGACATCACGGTCACGGCCAATCCGGTGGCGCTCGACAATGAAACGGTCTTCCAGAAGGTCATGCTTATCGCCACCCGCCGGAACCTCGCCATCCACCATCTGACCGTGCAGCAGATCGGGGAGCGACTTGCCGTCAGCTTCGATCTTGAGGTTGATGGCTCAACGCCGCTGGGCGAAGCACATGATACGGCGACAGCGCTTGAGGAAGCCATCCGCCTCGAGCTGGGGAGCGATGTGGAGGTGGAAAGCCATATCGAACCACAACCCGAACGCATGCTGCGGGGGCAAGAAGCGCCCTCGGGCCTCACCGCGCAGGTTACGCATGCGCTCATGGACCTAGCCTCCGCCCATCCCCGGCTCACTGACATTCACAGCATCCGCCTCCGCAAGACGGAGGAAGGCTTGTTTCTGCACTACCACTGCCGCTGCTCACCCGCCGAGACGGTGGAGCACATTCATCAGGACATCGACCGGGTGGAGGCGGGCCTCAAGGACCGTTTTGGCGATATCCGGCGGGTGATCGCCCACGCCGAACCGCTGGGCGCGAAGCGTCACGCACTCTGATCATACTGTTCGCCGATCTTGGACAGCGCCTTGATGCGCTCCACCTCCTCCGGCGGAACCTCCACACGGTTCGCGATGCCAAAGGCTTCATAATAAGCATATTCCAGCGGAACCATGACGGTGTAGAGCTTTGACATTCGGGCAAGGTTTCTGAGTTCCAGAATGATATCGACCAGATACTCTGCTGTCTGGCGCTGGTTCAGCGGGGAACCCCCGTCACAGCCCATTGACTGCAGGGCACCCTCCAGAAGGCTCAGCCCGATGCCGTTGGCCTGTGTTCGACGCCTGCCCCTCATTCTATCCTCCAGATGAAACTCTCACCAGAATTTCACTTTATACGTGTTTTTCAGAATTTGAAGCATCCTATAGTTGAGTTACCGTTGTGTAAGGTAGAAATCTGCCCTGCCTTGCACGCCGGTAACGATGCCTATATGGAGGCCGTGAAACCTGTTCAGGACCCGGAATGACTGTCGTCGTCGTCGAATCCCCGGCCAAGGCCAAGACCATCAACAAATATCTCGGCAAGGACTTTACCGTCCTCGCCTCATACGGCCATGTCCGCGACCTGCCGCCCAAGGATGGCTCTGTCCGCCCCGACGAGGATTTCCAGATGGACTGGGAGGTGGACAGCAAGTCCGCCAAGCGCCTTGCAGACATCGCGGCTGCATTGAAATCAGACGACCGCCTGATCCTCGCCACCGACCCCGACCGCGAGGGTGAGGCTATTTCCTGGCATGTTCTGGAAGTTCTCCGGAAAAAAGGCGCGCTCAAGGGCAAGGCCGTGCAGCGGGTGGTGTTCAACGCCATCACCAAGTCCTCCGTGCTGGAGGCCATGCAGAATCCGCGTGATGTCGACAGCGCCCTGGTAGATGCGTACCTCGCGCGTCGCGCGCTCGACTACCTCGTGGGATTCACCCTGTCGCCGGTGCTGTGGCGGAAGCTTCCCGGCTCACGCTCGGCGGGCCGCGTGCAGTCTGTGGCTCTTCGTTTGATCTGTGACCGCGAACTGGAGATCGAGGCATTCCGCAGCCAGGAATACTGGACCATTGACGGCACATTCGTGACGCCCAAGGGCCAGGAATTCCAGGCATCGCTCAACTCCATCGGCGGCCAGAAACTGGCCAAGCTCGACATCGCGAACGAAGCGTTGGCACGGGCCATCGAGCAGGCGGTGAAGGGCCAGCCCTTCAAGGTCGACCAGATCGAGTCGAAGCCTGCCAGGCGCAATCCCTACCCGCCATTCCGCACCTCCACGCTCCAGCAGGAAGCCTCCCGCAAGCTCGGCTTCTCCTCCTCCCGCACCATGCAGATCGCCCAGCGCCTGTATGAAGGCGTCGACATCGGCGGCGAGACGGTCGGTCTCATCACCTATATGCGTACCGATGGCGTGGACATGGCACCCGAGGCCATCGCCGCCACCCGCAATGCCATTCTCAAGACCTTCGGTGAACCCTATCTTCCCTCAGCCCCGCGCCTTTACACCACCAAGGCCAAGAACGCCCAGGAAGCGCACGAGGCAATCCGCCCGACCGAGATGTCGCGCCACCCTTCGAGCGTCAGCCGGACGCTCGACGCTGATCAGCTCGCACTTTACGACCTGATCTGGAAGCGCACCATCGCCAGCCAGATGGAGAGTGCTGAACTCGAACGCACCACCGCCGACATCGGCACGGAAGGCAAGGACGGCAAGCATTACTCCTTCCGCGCCACCGGCTCTGTCGTAAAGTTCGATGGCTTCCTCAAGGTCTATTCCGAAAGCCTCGATGACGGCGAGGATGAAGATTCCCGCAGGCTTCCCGCCATGGCGCGGGGTGATTCAGTCGGCGTCAAGAAGATCGAAGGCGTGCAGCACTTCACCGAACCGCCGCCACGCTACTCCGAAGCATCTCTCATCAAGAAACTGGAAGAACTCGGCATCGGCCGTCCTTCCACATATGTGTCCATCCTCGAAACGCTGCGCCAGCGCGGCTACATGCGCGTCGACAAGAAACGTCTGATCCCGGAGGACAAGGGCCGCGTCGTCACTGCCTTCCTCGAAAGCTTCTTCCGCCGCTATGTGGAATATGATTTCACGGCTGATCTTGAAGAGCAGCTCGACAAGGTGTCCGCAGGCGAGATCGACTGGAAGCAGGTGCTGCGGGATTTCTGGCGCGACTTCACCATCGCCATCGACGATGTGAAGGAATTGCGCGTCACCAATGTGCTGGACGCCCTGAATGAGCTTCTCGCCCCCCACATTTTCCCGCCGAGGGAAGATGGGGGCGATGCGCGCGGCTGCCCCTCCTGCGGCAATGGCCAGCTCTCCCTCAAGCTCGGCAAGTTTGGCTCCTTCATCGGCTGCTCGAATTATCCCGAGTGCAAATACACCCGACCCATGTCACCCTCGGCGGAAGGCCCGGAAGCCGTTCCGGCTGAAGGCGTACTGCTGGGCGTTGACCCGGAAACAGGTGAAAAGGTCACCCGCCGCGCGGGCCGCTTTGGGCCTTACCTGCAGCTTGGCGAAGCCGTTGAAGGCGAGAAGCCGCCGCGCGCCTCTATCCCCAAGGGGAAGAAGCCAGAGGACATCACACTCGAAGAGGCCCTGAAACTCCTCTCGCTGCCGCGCGAGATTGGCCTTCATCCGGAATCTGGAAAACCTATCGTGGCGAATTTTGGCCGCTTCGGACCCTTCATCCTGCATGACGGCACCTACGCCAACCTTGAAAGCCCGGAAGATGTCTTCACCATCGGTATCAACCGCGCGGTGGACGTGCTGGCGGAAAAGAAAGCCCGTGGTTTCTCGCGCCCCAAGCCGGGCGCGCTGAAGGATCTGGGCGAGCATCCCGCAGGCGGCGGCAGCATTCAGGTCATGAGCGGGCGCTACGGCCCTTATGTGAAATTCGGCAAGGTGAACGCCACACTCCCGAAGGACAGGGATCCGCAGTCGCTCACGGTTGAGGAAGCGGTGGCGCTGATCGCCGAGCGCGAGGCCAAGGCCCCATCCACCAAGAAGAAATCGCCCGCAAAAAAGGCGGCGCCCAAGAAGGCGGCAACCAAGAAGGCCCCGGCAAAGAAGGCAGCAAAGAGGCCTGCTGCCAAGAAGTCATCCAAACCAAAAAAGACGGAAGCGGCATAAGAAATTCAGCGGGCTCGCCGCTATTCAAGCTTGCGGATGATGAGCTTCAGTTCCGGTTCCTGAACGGCGTTCGCTGCTTCGGGAACAGAGAACCATTGGAGTTTCCGCTGACCCTGCTCCGGCCAGTCCGGATGCTGGATCATCTGCTCCATCGCGAAGACGACCACCGTGCAGGGCTGAAGACGCCCATCCGTGAGGCGCTTGTCATATTGGAATTCTCCAATGGGCTTTTTGCTCATCATCCCGCCGAGCCCGGCTTCCTCATAGGCTTCACGCGCAGCGGTTTCGGCAGGTGATAAGCCCCGGATGGGCCAGCCCTTGGGAATGACCCATCGCCCCGTGTCGCGCGAGGATATCAGCAGGATCTCCCTGCCAGCGCCGGTCAAGCGCCAGGGCAAGGCTGCGTATTGCTTGTTCTTCGCTGGTTTTTTCACTGCACCCGCCCAAGCCGCCTCAGGCCGATGGCAGCCGAAAGAGCACTCGACCGATTAAATGCCCAGAACGCCCAGAATGAGGCGTAACCTTGATTGTTCCCAGGTCCAACTGCCCAAGTCTTCGCAACGCGAAGCGTTCCCAATCTTGCCCCCATGTTGATCTCAACGCGCCTGATTGGAGACGCAAGACCAACTTGATTAGATTTATATCATGGGCTTAGACCGTCATCAAACTGTTGTAAACGGCCACCGCCGTGCAATTGGCTGGATTTCAGGCCTAAAATCCGCGTATTCCTCGGTCCATGGCAAAACGCCCCTTCGAGAAACTCCCTGTCCCCTCCGAGGCGGAGGTGCTGGACTTCATCCAGTCTTCTCCTGGCATCGTGGGAAAGCGTGAAATCGCCCGCCACTTCGACATCAGGGGAGGTGACAAGATCGGCCTCAAGGCCCTTCTGAAGCGCATGGAGGACAATGGCCTCCTCGCCAAGAAGCAGCGCAAGCTGATTGACCGTTCCTCGCTGCCTCCCGTCACCGTTCTCGAAATCATCGGTGCCGACAAGGATGGCGAAGCCTATGCCGAACCTGTGGAATGGGACGAGCGTGCCGCCGGCAAACCTCCGCATGTGGTGATCGAGGGAACCGAAAAAGCGCCACGCAAGGGAGACAGGGTGCTGGCCAAGATCCAGCCCTCGCGCGATGGCCGCTACAAGTTCCGCGCCAAGGTCATCAAGGTACTGTCGGACCAAGCCAACCGGCTGTTGGGCATCTTCCGTATTCTTCCCGGCCTCGGCGCACGTATTGTACCGGTGGACAAGAAGGCCCGCCACGAATTGCAGGTGCACAAGGGTGACGAGAACGGCGCGCTGAACGGCGAATTGGTCGAAGCAGAAATCCTGAAGGACCGCGGCCGGGGCCTTCCCACGGCAAGGGTGCGCGCCCGTCTGGGCGACCTGAACGACCAGCGCAACATCTCGCTCATCGCCATTCACCATCACGGCATTCCTGACCAGTTCCCGGAGCGGGTGCTGTGCGAGTCCGAAGCGCTCAAGCCGTTCTCCCGCGAGGGCCGCACCGATTTGCGCCAGACCCCGCTTCTCACCATCGACCCCCGTGACGCGCGTGATCATGACGATGCGGTATGGGCGGAAATCGATGAAGAGACGGGCGGCGCCAATGTCATCGTCGCCATTGCCGATGTGGCCGCCTATGTGCGGCCCGGCACGGCACTGGACCGCGAGGCGCGCATCCGCGGCAACTCCGTTTACTTCCCGGACCGCGTGGTGCCCATGCTGCCGGAACGCATTTCCAACGACCTTTGCTCGCTGCGCGAAAAGGAAGAGCGGCCCGCCCTCGCCTGCTTCATGAGCTTCGACAAATCAGGCCGCAAGACAAAGCATCGCTTTGAGCGCGTCATCATGCGGTCCGCCGCCAAACTCGCATACGAGGAGGCGCAGGCCGCCATTGACGGCAAGCCCAATGACAAGACGGAACCACTTCTGAAGGGTGTGCTGCAGCCCTTGTGGAAGGCCTATGGCATTCTGCTGAAAGGCCGCAATGCGCGCGAACCGCTGGAACTGGACTTGCCTGAGCGCAAGCTGATCCTTGATGCGCACGGCCTCATCGAGCGCGTGGTGTCGCCCGAACGGCTTGACGCGCACAAGCTGGTCGAAGAGTTCATGATCCAGGCCAATGTGGCAGCCGCCGAGGAACTTGAGAACCGCAAGTCACCACTGCTGTTCCGCATTCACGAGCAGCCGTCCGAGGAGAAGGTGCGCGCACTCGCTGAGTTTCTCCGCACCGTCGGCATGAGCCTGGCCTTGGGCCAGGTGATGCGACCAAAGCATTTCAACAAATTGCTGAAGGAAGTTGAGGGCGAAGATTATCAGCATGTGGTCAACGAGGTGGTGCTGCGCACCCAGGCGCAGGCTGTCTACAGCCCGGCCAACAAAGGCCACTTCGGCCTGTCGCTCCGCCGCTATGCCCATTTCACCTCGCCCATCCGCCGCTATGCTGACCTGATCGTGCATCGTGCGCTGGTCTCGGCCCTGGGCTTCGGCAATGACGGTTTGAGCCCGGATGACATCGCCAAGCTCTCCGACACCGCCGACATGATCTCGGATGCCGAACGCCGCGCCATGGCGGCCGAGCGCGAGACCATCGACCGGCTCATCGCTGCCCATCTCTCGAACCAGACAGGAGCCGTCTTCCGCGGCCGCATCGGCGGGGTGGTGAGTGCCGGCCTGTTCGTGAAGCTGGATGACTCCGGCGCTGATGGCTTCGTGCCCGTCACCACGCTCGGCCGGGAGTATTTCGTCTATGACAAGGCGCGCCATGCGCTGATCGGCGAACGCTCAGGCGATACCTATCAGTTGGGAGATCGCCTGGAGGTAAAACTGGTGGAGGCCACCCCCGTCTCCGGCGGCATGCGCTTCGAGGTCGTGTCAGATGCGAAAGCCGGAAAGCCTGCCTCCCGCCGGGCTGCTCGTACCGTCAACCGCCCATTCAAGGGGAAACCCAAGGGACGAAAGCGCTGAAGTGAGCGGCTCCATCTGTGAGCCCCCGACAATGCTTCCAGCCCTCATACGGCCTGTCGGCCGCCGTCTCCCATAACCGCGCAACGGGAGAAGGTCCCCCGCAGCGGGGATGAGGGCTTCTTCAACCCGCGCGGCAGACTGTCGCGCGGCGCGGCGAAGCCTTCAATTTGCCCTTTGGCTTCGTCATGGTCCGGCCCCATGACATTGACGCTCGAAAATCCCGATTTCAGCGCTCCGCAAGGCCGATCCGTGAAGCAGGCCATGTGGCGGGGCTTCCGTTGTGCCTGCCCGAATTGCGGCCAGGGCCGCATGTTCGGCAGGTACCTCAAGGTGCTCGACCGCTGCGGTACCTGCGGCGAGGAACTGCACCATCATCAGGCGGATGATGCCCCGCCCTATTTCACCATGTTCGCCGTGGGCCACATCGTGGTGCCTCTGGTCTTGGTGGTTGAAAAGCTCTGGGCACCCTCGCTTCCCGTCCACTTCATGATCTGGACAGCCATCACACTTGCCCTGACCTTCGCCTTGATGCAGCCGGTCAAGGGTGCCATCGTGGGCCTTCAATGGGCGCTGCGAATGCACGGATTCGATTACGCGGCATCCCAGGAGGAACGCCGCGAGGGGGCATGACATACGATCATCCGGAGTTTGCCGGATCGAAGTTTCACGCCAAGCTGTTGAAGCCGAAGGATTCCGCCACGCTGATCCTCGTGCGGAGGGATCGCGGCAGCCCGCGCATCCTTATGGGTCAGCGGTCCGGTGGCCATTCCTTCATGCCCAACAAATACGTCTTTCCAGGCGGCAGGCTGGATGCGGGGGACAGCCGGATAAAACCGTCGCAAGACCTCAATCCCGCCACGCTCGCCAAGCTGCTGCACAGGATGCGCGGCAAGCCCACCGAAGCCCGGGCGCGCGGACTGGCCTATGCCGCCGTGCGCGAAACATGGGAAGAAACGGGTCTGCTGTTCGGCCGCACCCGCGTGGAGGATGCCCCCAACCTCTCTGGCCTCACCCTCTTCATGCGGGCCATCACCCCACCCGGCCGCACCCGGCGCTATGATTCCCGCTTCTTCGTGGCGGATGCCGAGAACCTCGCCAATCTGGATTCTCCCGACCATGACGGTGGCGGTGAACTGCTCACCCTCTCCTGGCTGACGCTGGATGACATCGCCTCCCTCGACCTTCCGCTGATCACCATCGACGCCCTGCAGCGGCTGAAGCCCTTCCTGGACCAGAACCGCCTGCCGGACCATGATTGCCCCGCCTCCTTCCAGTATTATCGGGGCAAGAGCTGGATCGAGGATACGATCGAACTCTGAGGCGCCTGCCGCCTTGACTTTCCCCGGTAATTCGGGTGTATCGGCCCCAAATCCCGATTTGGAGACCGTTATGGCCAAAGGCAATGTGATCAAGATCAAGCTGGCGTCGACTGCCGACACTGGCTACTTCTACGTGACCAAGAAGAACTCCCGCACCAAGACCGACAAGCTGTCGTTCAAGAAGTACGATCCCGTTGCCCGCAAGCACGTGGAGTTCAAGGAAACCAAGATCAAGTAATCTTGGACTTTCCCAGCGTTTCAGACCGAAAAGGCATCGCCCATGGCGATGCCTTTCGCGTTTTCGGCCCAAAGCCGCCCCTGACATTCCATCACCCCCGGAGATGACCATGCCAACTGACTACCGCGCGATGATACCCACCCTGTCCTACCGCAACCAGGCCTTCATCAACGGCAAGTTTGTGCCGGCCGCTGCGGGCAGGACCTTCGACTGCATCTCGCCCATCGATGGCCGCGTGCTGACGCAGATTGCCGAATGCGATGCAGAGGATGTGAACCGCGCCGTGGCCGCCGCGCGCGCGGTGTTCGAGAAAGGCACATGGTCCGCCTGCCACCCGTCCAAGCGCAAGAAGGTTCTGCTGAAGTTTGCCGAGCTGATGAACAAGCACAAGGATGAGCTGGCGCTGCTCGAAACGCTGGACATGGGCAAGCCCATCTCCGTTTCAGCGGGCGGCGACATTCCGGGCTCCATCCAGGCCATCCAGTGGTACGCGGAAGCAGCGGACAAGATCTATGATGAGGTGGCGCCATACCGTCCAGACTCTGTCTCCCTCATTACGCGCGAACCCATCGGCGTCGTCGCCGCCGTGGTGCCGTGGAACTATCCCCTGCTCATGGCGTCATGGAAGCTCGGCCCCGCGCTTGCCACCGGCAACTCCGTCATCGTGAAACCCGCCGAACAATCACCCCTGACCATCCTACGCGTTGCCGAATTGGCGGCCGAAGCGGGTATTCCCGAAGGTGTGTTGCAGGTTCTCCCCGGCTTCGGCGAAACCGCAGGCCAGGCGCTTGGCCGCCACATGGATGTGGACATGATCGCCTTCACCGGCTCCACCGTGGTCGGCAAGTATTTCCTGCGCTACGCGGGCGAAAGCAACATGAAGCACGTCTCGCTCGAAACAGGTGGCAAGTCTCCCAACATCGTCTTTGCCGACGCAGGTGATCTCGACCACATTGCCAGGGTTTCAGCCGATGGCGTGTTCTTCAACGCCGGACAAAGCTGCAACGCCCCCACCCGCATTCTGGTAGAAGACAAAATCAAGGATGAATTCACAGCGCTCATCGCCAAGCACGCCAAACCCTGGACGCCTGCCGACCCGCTGGACCCCAACACCAGCATGGGCGCCGTGGTTGATCATGAGCAGATGAACCGCGTGCTGGGTTACATTGCCGAGGGCCAGAAGGAAGGTGCCACCATCGCTGCGGGCGGCAAGCAGGTGCGCAAGGAAAGCGGCGGCAGTTACATCGAACCCACCGTCTTCACCAATGTCACCAACACGATGAAGATCGCGCAGGAAGAAATCTTCGGCCCCGTCGTCGTCGCCGTGAGTTTCAAGGATGAGGCGGAAGCCGTGCGGATTGCCAATGACTCGATCTATGGCCTGCAGGCGAACCTGTGGACGCGCGATGTGAGCCGCGCGCACCTGCTGTCCCGCAAGCTGAGGGCGGGCACAGTCGTCGTCAACAATGTCTGGGGTTCCGACATCACGATGCCATTTGGCGGTTACAAGCAATCCGGCATCGGCCGTGACAAGTCGCTGCATGCCATGGATAAATATTGTCAGGTAAAAAATACGTTTATCCAATTATAACAAAAAGTTAAGGACGTACGTCCACGAGTTTTTCGGCGTTAATCACGGATTAGTCGCGGAATACTTGCCGCCTAGCTCGGCGCAAGATAAAATGAAAACCGCCCCGATGCGTTAACACCGGGGCGGCACGACACGCCTTACTAGCGAGGTTTGCCAGCGTCCTCAACGGGCCGAAAGCCCGCTGCATCTGCTGTGGTTCGCCGGGGGTGTCTCGATCCAACTCGACCGAATTTGGCCGGTCTTGGCCGTACTTGGTCGATCTCGATCAAGCCGCCACCAGCCGCATTTCGGCGTCCCGGTCGGCGTGGCAATTCCTGCAAACCACGACCACATCCTCGACGCGGGAGCGCCGCTGCCCTTCCGCAATCGGGTTCAGGTGATGTACCTCCAACCTGTGGAGCCCGATGATGCCGCAGTCGCAGCAAACCTCGCCGTGAGCCTTGAGCGCCGCCTTACGGAGTATCGGATCGCACTCGGCCTTGCTCAACGCCACCTCACGCCGCGCACCCTCCTCGAACGTGTGCCGCGCATCCCAAGCCGCCGCGAACCGATCCGGCACGAACTTGAGACGCTTCGCCCAGCCTTGACGATGACCGTTCCACGTGTTTAACGCTTCGACGCTGCCGGGATGCCATCGACCTTCGCCTCGCTGGCGGGCATACCGCAGCCACAAATCCCACGCGCCGCGCAAGGCTGCCTTCGCCTGTTCCAGCGTTTCGCAGTCACCGGACGAGGGCTGCAACGGAGGCTGCATGTATGGTCCGGTGATCGTCCAAAGCCACACCGCAGCGCCGCCGGAGATCGGCTTCAGCATGATCCGGCCAAGCATTAGCCCGTCAACTCGTACGCTGAAATCATCGCCGTCGAGGCGGCGCAGGATCAGCGGCTTTTCGTGGAATCGAGCGGGGTCAACGATCATACTGGCGACGATAGCACAGCGCAGCGGCTAACCAGCCTTCTAACAACCGCATCTGGATCGTGGCGTCATCTGCTCTTATGGCGCTCCCAGAGTTGGACCTTTGCATCCATCAGATAACCTGAGAATTGAACTTCGAGATCACGATTGCCGATCTCCGGGCCGACGCGCCACATCGCTTCGATCATCGCCGACTGAATCCGCCCCCGCGCGGCGGTTTGCTCTTCGGGTGTATGGCAGACCAGCGTAGCTAATGTGAACAGCAGCGTCTCCACCTCTGCAGCCCCGATCATCCGGCTGTTGATCAGTCTCACCTCGACGCTAACTTCAGGCTCCTCGTCATCGCCGTAGAACTTCAGGTCATAGGTCGCTGTCGAGAGGCTGATATGGAG
>JBEIDW010000059.1:0-16983 GCA_040383265.1 Hyphomicrobiales bacterium | reverse complement strand
TGCCCAGCTTTGCTTTCATGAGCTTAGACTCCAATACGTTGTTTCTTGCGGATGCTGTCATGGTGCGCGCGCGCCGCCTGAACGTCCGGGCGGTCCGAGATTTCCGGAACGCCAACGTCCCAGTCGGCATCACCCGGCGTCCAGGCGAAGGCGTCGGTGACAATCGAGATCACCGTGGTGCGGTCGGTCGTCTTGGCCCATGTCATCGCGGCCTCAAGGTCTGCGAGGCTGTCGCAATGGCGGGTGAGCGCGCCCATCGACTCGGCGTGCTTGGCGAAATTCACCGCGAAAGGCTCCTTCACGCGGCTGTCCTTGATGAGATTGTTGAAGGACGGCGTGCCCTTGAAGTTCTGCAGTCGGTTGATGACGGCATAACCGCCATTGTCACAAACCACCACGATCATCTTGTGGCCTGTCAGCACTGTCGAATAGATGTCGGAATTCAACATGAGGTATGAGCCATCGCCCACCATCACGATGGTGTCGCCATCGCCCTTCTTGGCCATGGCATGGCCCCAGCCGCCAGCGATCTCATAGCCCATGGCCGAGAAGCCGAATTCGAGGTCATAGGTGTTGGGATTCTTGATGCGCCAGCCCTTTGCCGTCTCGCCCGGAAGCCCGCCTGCCGCCGTCACCAGCGTATCATTGGGGGCAGCAACCGCATTCACCACGCCCACGACCTGCGCATAGGTCGGCACTGTCGCATTGGTGGGCTTCTGATGCGCATCCAGCAGATCGTTCCAGCCCTTGAAGGCTTTTTTGCCGCGCTCGGTCCAGGCGGCATCAACCTTCCAGTTGCCCAGCGCTGCTTCGAGTTCGCCCACCGTCTCCCTCGCATCGCCGACGACCGAAAGCGCACGGTGCTTCACCGCATCATAGCGCGCGGCATTGATGGAAACGAACTTGGCGTCATGAGCGAACACCGTCCACGATCCCGTGGTGAAGTCCTGCAGCCTGGTGCCGATGGCGATGATGACATCCGCTGCTCCCGCCATCTCGTTGGCGGAGGCGGAACCAATCACGCCGATGGGGCCGACATGGGCCGGGTGATCATGGGTGACGGCGCCCTTTCCGGCAATCGTCTCAGCCAGCGGAATGCCGTGCTTCAGCGCGAAGTCCGCGACCTCGGCATTGGCGCCCGAATAGCGCACGCCACCGCCGGAAATGATGAGAGGGCGCTTGGCAGATTTGATGATCTCCACGGCTTCGTCTACGCGCGCCCGGTCAGGGCGCGGGCGGGGAATGCTATGGATGGTGGGCGTGAAGAAGGCCTCCGGATAGTCGAAGGCGATTTCCTGCGTATCCTGGCAGAGGCCAATGAAGGCGGGGCCACAATCGCCAGGGTCCAGCATGCAGGCGATGGCCTGCGGAAGCGAGGAGATGATCTGCTCGGGATGGGTGATCCTGTCCCAATAGCGGGTGACGGCCTTGAAGGCATCATTCACGGAGATGGTGGGGTTGTTGAAATGCTCCACCTGCTGCAGCACGGGGTCCGGCCGGCGGTTGGCGAACACGTCACCCGCAAGAATCAGGATTGGCAGCCGGTTGGCATGGGCGCATCCCGCGGCCGTCACCATGTTGAGAGCGCCGGGGCCGATGGAAGACAGCGAGATCATGATCTGGCGGCGGCGCATGGCCTTGGCATAGGCAACCGCCGCCAGCGCCATGGACTGCTCATTCTGGCCGCGCCATGTCGGCAGCTTGTCCTGCACCGCTTCGAGAGCTTCGGAGATACAGGTGACGTTACCATGGCCGAAGATACCGAAGAGCCCGGCGAACAGCGGCTCCTGCTTGCCATCGATGATGGTGAACTGGTTGCAAAGGTAGCGCACCAGCGCCTGTGCCATGGTCAATCGTATGGTCGACATCGCGCGTCCTCCTGGAATTTCATAATTTTGGAACAAAAAATCCAATTCTTCAATATGTGGAACATGAATTCCACGAATATCTGGGCTGCGAACAAAATACCGCAAGGATCATGGCAACGCTATCGGGGCGGGGCTTTCTCCCTGTATGAGTCCTACAGCCTTCTGAACGGCGGCACATGGCGCAAGACGGGCGGCACGAACATCGTTCTCGACGATATGAAAGTGAAACTCACGCAAGTCGCCGTTTGAGGAGGCACCATGGCTTTGAACAACATCCGCAGCCTGTGGGAACAGGGAAAGCCCGTGCTCAACGGCTGGCTGTCAGTCGGCAATGGCTTCACCGCAGAAATCATGTCACAGCAGGGTTATGATGCTGTCACCATTGACCAGCAGCACGGCTTTCTCAGTTATGATGCTCTGGCCCCCATGCTGCAGGCAATGAAAGCTGCACCCGTAACACCCATGGTGCGCGTACCGTGGCTTCAACCCGGCGACATCATGAAGGCGCTGGACGCGGGCGCCATGGGTATCATCTGCCCGATGATCAACACGCGCGCAGAAGCCGAGCACTTTGTCTCCTGCATGCGCTATCCGCCTCATGGCCAGCGCAGCATGGGGCCGACGCGGGCCGTCTTCGCCTATGGCGCGGACTATGCCAAGACGGCTGATCAGGAGGTGATCGCACTCGCCATGATCGAAACCGCCGATGGCATGAAGAACCTCGACGAGATCGTGAAGACGCCGGGCCTCGATGGCGTCTACATCGGCCCCGCAGACCTGACGCTGGGCCTTACGGGCCGCAAATACCCTGTGGGCTTCGACCGCGAAGAGCCGGAGATCATCGATGCAATCAGGACCATCCGCGCGCGCGCCCACGAAGCGGGAATCCGCGCGTGCCTCCACTGTGGCACGCCTGCCTATGGCGCGAGGGCCATTGGCTGGGGCTTCGACATGGTGACGCTCTCCAATGACGTGCGCCTGCTGGCCGGGGCCGCAAAGGCGAGCGTCGATCAGGCGCGCAAGCTGATCGGCGAACAGGTGGCACCCGAAGCCCCGCACAAGAACAGCGGTTACTGACATGCCCCATATTCTGGTTGCCGGACGGATCCACCCCGCAGGACTCGACCGGTTGAAGCAGGCGGACGGCTTTACTTACACGCTCATCGACGAGATCTCGCTCGACTCCTACCTGCCCCACATGGGCGATGCGGATGCAGTGGTGATCCGCACCCAGCCGATGACGGCGGAAGCAATTGCCAAGGCCCCGAAGCTGTCAATCGTGTCGCGCCACGGCGTGGGATATGATGCGGTGGATGTGAATGCGCTGACGGCGCGCAAGATTCCACTCTGCATCGTCGGGGATGTGAACTCGCGCGCGGTCGCCGAACATACGCTCATGCTGATGCTGGGCGTTGCCCGCCGCACGGCCCAGCACGACCATGCGGCGCGCAGCGGCGAATGGAACATCCGCAACCGATTCGAGACCGTGGAACTCGATGGCAAGAATCTGCTGCTCGTGGGCTTCGGCCGCATTGGCCAACGCGTGGCGGCACTCGCCAACGCCTTCGGCATGACGGTGACGGCCTATGATCCCTTCGTGAAACCGGAGGCGATGGCGCGGCACGGGGTACGCCCTGCAACCGATCTGCTGAAAGCGCTGGCGGCTGCCGATTATGTCTCCCTCCACATGCCGGGCTCGACCGCGGGGGCCGTGATCTGGGAGGAAGAGATCAGGGCCATGAAGCCCGGCGCCATCCTCATCAATGCCGCCCGTGGCGGCCTGATCGACGAGGCCGCGCTCGACACGGCGCTGCGCGAGGGGCGGCTGGGCGGCGCGGGGCTGGATGTGTTCAGCGTTGAGCCTCCAGAGAGGGACAACCCTCTCCTCTCCAATGACCGCGTGCTGATCAGCCCCCATGCGGCAGGCCTGACCGCCGAATGCGCAGCGCGCATGGCAATCTCATCGGTGCAGAACGTGCTCGATCATTTCGCCGGGAAACTCGATCCCGCGCTGGTGGTGAATGCTGGCCCCATCGATTACCGACCCTGAGCCGTCGCGAGTTGCTGGAAAAAAAGGGCGGGATCGCGTAACCACAGGACCGGGTCGGAACGGCAAGCGGAGTTGATTGAATGTCGGAAGTGGGGATGGTGATCGTCGGCGGCGGCATGGCAGGTGCGCGGGCCATCGTCAGCCTGCGGGCCAATGGCTTTCAAGGGCCCATCACGCTTGTGAGCGAGGAAACGCTTCTGCCCTATGACCGCCCGCCCCTGTCGAAGGCCATGCTGACGGAGGAGCAGGAACCTCAGCCCGTCTATCTGCTCGACGAGAGCATGATGGCCTCGCTCAACGCCAGTTTTGTGCGTGGCAGCCGCGCCACCGAGATCGACCGCAAGGCCAGAGTCCTCGCATTGGAAGATGGGCGCAGCATTTCCTACGACAAGCTCCTCATTGCCACGGGAGCAAAACCGCGCCACCTCGCGATCGAAGGTGGCGAGCTTGCATATACTTTGCGTGACTTCGCTGATGGCGACCATCTCCGTAGCAGGCTGCGGGTCTCGTCGACCGCCGCCATCATCGGCGGTGGCTTTATCGGGCTTGAAGTGGCGGCAAGTGCCCGAAAGCTTGGCTGCGCGGTGACACTCATCGAAGCCCAGCCCCGCATCCTGATGCGCGGTGTGCCGGAGGACATCGCCAAGGTCGTTCATGCACGCCATGTGGAAGCGGGTGTTACCATGCAGGTGGGTACCGCGCTGAAGGCGGTCGAAACCGATGGCGTGCTGCTCGCTGATGATCGCAAGATCAAGGCGGAGATCGTCGTCGCCGGCATCGGCGCCGCGCCGGAAGTTGCCCTGGCCCAGCAAGCGGGGCTTGCCATCGACAATGGCATTGCCTGTGATGCGACCTTGCAAACAAGCGATCCTGACATCTATGCGAGCGGCGATTGCTGCTCCTTCCCGCATGGGCTGTTCGGCAACAAGCGCATGCGGCTTGAAGCCTGGCGCAATGCCACCGATCAGGCCAATGTGGCGACCGGGAACATGCTGGGTGGCTCCAAACCCTACATGGCCGTGCCATGGTTCTGGTCAGATCAATATGATCTCTCGCTTCAGATCGCAGGCAGCCCGGCCGATGGCATCAGCACCGTGCGCCGCCAGATTGGCGAACAGGCCTTCGTGATGTTCCACCTCGATGATACGGGCCGTCTTGTCGCGGCTTCTGGTATCGGCCCCGGCAACTCCATCGCGCGCGACGTGAAGCTCGCTGAAATGCTGATCGCCAGACAGGCCGCGCCCGCGGCAGACGTGCTGGCCGATCCATCCGTTCAGCTCAAGGCGCTCCTTAAAGGTTGATTGACATGAATTTCGCATCCGACAACGTCTATGGCGTTCATCCGAACATCATGGCGGCGCTCGCCGCAGCCAATAGCGGCACAGCCCCATCCTACGGCGGCGATAGCTTCACGCAGAAGGCGGAAGAGAAGCTTACGGAGATTTTCGGCTGTGAACTCCGCGCCTATCTCGTGATGACGGGTACCGCCGCCAATGGGCTGTCGCTCTCGGCCATCACACCTGGCTATGGTGCCATCATCTGCCATGCCGAAGCGCACATCGCGGTCGATGAATGCAATTCGCCGGAGCATTTCACCGGTGGCGCGAAGATCATCGGGCTTCATGGCGCGGGCGGCAAGATCACGCCTGCACAAGTGGAGAAGACGCTGAAGGGCTTCATCCGCGGCGAGCATGACCCGAAGCCCAAAGGCGTGTCGCTCACCAACGCCACAGAACTTGGCACTGTTTATGCGCCAGCCGAAGTGAGGGCCTTTTCGGACCTCATCCGCCCCAAGGGCATGAAACTGCATATGGATGGCGCGCGCTTCGCCAACGCCATTGCTGGCCTTGGCGTTTCGCCTGCCGAACTCACCTGGAAGTCCGGTGTGGACGTTCTCTCCTTCGGCGCCACCAAGAACGGCGCGATGATGCTGGAAGCGGTCGTGTTCTTCGATCTCGCGCTGGCGGAGGATTTCGCCTACCGCCGCATGCGCTCGGGCCAGCTCATATCGAAAAGCCGCTATCTTGGCGCGCAGATGCTGGCCTATCTCGAACATGATCTGTGGCTCGAAAATGCGCGGCGCGCCAATGCACTGGCACAAAAGCTCAGTGATGGCCTGCGCCAGTTCAACACCATCCGAATTCCGAACCCGGTTCAGGCGAATGAGGTTTTCGCGGTGATGCCGCGCGTGCTCTATGACCGGCTGCTCGCCTCTGGCGCGAAGTTCTACGACTGGATGCCGGACAGCCTTGGCGATGCGATCAGCGCGGATGAGATCTTCGCCCGCTTCGTTCTCTCCTTCGCCACGCCGGAGGAAGAAGTGGATGCCTTCCTGCGGCTGATTGCAAAAGGTTGAAAACGCCGAACGACAGCATGGCTCAGTGGATTTTTCGCCACGCCCCCGCAAAGCGGGGAACAACATGACTTTCTTCTGAATTGATAGCAGGGCTTGGAGAGAACAGGAGAGCACAAAGCTCTTCGCGTTCAGTGTGACCGCCTTGGCCGCATCAAAGGCCTGATCGCCAACTGACGTATGGGAGATTGCTATGACATTGAATTCAAAAATACTTCTTTGTGCATCCGCCGCGATGATGCTGATCATGCCGGCAACCTATTCCTACGGCGAGACCACCAAGACCGCTGCCCAATGCGAGGCGCTGTTCATGCAAGCCGATACGGACGGCGATGGGAGTCTCGCTCAGCATGAGGATCCGAAGTGGCAGGAACACATTACGCGCATGGAGCGCCTTCCGAAGGATACCATCATCATCCACAAGGACGACTTCATGGCCGCCTGCCAGAAGGGTGATTTCGACGACATGATGTAACCGGGGAGTGCTTGGTTACCTCAACCTTGCCACCATTTAAAAAGGGCGCTTCCTCACGGAAGCGCCCCTCAATTCGATCAACGGCTAAAAGATTCAGGCAGCCTTCCGGGCTTCGATGACTTTCGCGGTCTCGACGCCGTTCACCGGAATGGTGCGCGGCTTGAGGGCTTCCGGCACGACGCGCTTCAGCGAGATGTGCAGAAGGCCATTCTCCAAGCCCGCCCCTTCAACATGCACATGATCGGCAAGCTGGAAACGACGCTCGAAGGCACGCGATGCGATGCCCTGATGCAGGAATTCGGTCTTGGCTTCTGCCTTTTCCGCCTTCTTGCCAGACACAGTCAGGCTGTTGCCCTTCACCTCGATGGTGATGTCTTCAGGCGCAAAACCGGCAACCGCCATTGTGATGCGGTAATCATCCTCGGACGTGCGCTCGATGTTATAGGGCGGATAGCTCGGCGCCTCAAAGGCAGAGGCTTCATCCAGCATGCGGGCCAGACGGTCATAACCGACGGTGGAACGATAGAGGGGGGTAAGGTCAAACATGGTCACATTCTCCTTGAGCAATGTCACTTTCTGTGCCCGCCGAATGGCCGGGCTGTTGGTCTGATGGCGGAGCCGGTTGTGGCCTCCGCCTCACCCCAGATAGGAAGGAGGCATGGAGTTTCAAGAGGGCCCGGCAGATGAATGGCACATGAATGGCCGGTTCGGGTTCAGTTCAATCAGGGCGGATTAGTTTGCTCTCAACGATGACCACTCCCGGACATCGCGAAGCAAGAGACAAAGGAATACGCACATGATTGGCAAGTCCCTGATCGCCGCCGCCGCCATTGCCGCCTGCCTGACGGCCGCCTTGCCCGCCTCCGAAGCAAAAGCTGATGTGGATGTGAACATCGGCATCGGGATTGGCGGCTACTACCCCGGCTATCCCGCCTATGGTGGTTACGGCTATTGGCCGCGCGAACCTCGCCGCATGAGTTGCTACCGCGGCGCGAACATCGTGGACAACGCCGGGTTCTACCGCGTCAACCCGATTGACTGCAGCGCTCCCAGCTATGCCTACACAGCCTGGAAGCGCGGCAACAAATTCGTGGTGCGGTTGAACAGCTACGGCTCTATCACAAGCGTCCGGCGGGTATTCTGACCCGTGGGTGCTACTGGGCGTGGGGCCCTGCAACCCCGGCAGGGCCATTAGCCCAACGGAGCATGCCGCAAAAACGCCGTCAAATGCGCTGATGCAGGCTAAAGGGGAGGAAATTATGTTTGTCCGTGGCATTACCCTGTTGCTGACGGCCTTCATTGCCATTGGGATGGCCGGCACGATGGCCGCGGCTGAGCAGCGCACGCCGGCCTCGGCGCAGCCTGAGGCCAGTTCTTCCGGGCCGCCGATCCTGCGGCATATCCCCGGGTTGCGGATCCTGTTCGGCAAGGATGCCCCACTGGAAGAGGAGCCTGACAACCGCAAGGGCAAGAGTAACGATTTCGACGAAAGCTATTACGAGCCGCAACCAGCCCAGCCGCAAAAGCAGAACAAGAAGAAGGCGGTGACGCCACAGAAGCCGGCCGCCGTCAGCACCACAACATCCGGCGGCCTAGACAACTCGGAATCCGCTCCGAAGGCCACCTCGTCGCAAACACCATCGGCTGCCGCTTCGACGGCGCCAGCGGCTGGGCTGTCGTGTGAAAAGGCGGCGGCCGTCATCTCCGACTATGGGTTCTCGGATGTGGCGCCCGCAAGCTGCGCCGGCAAGGTCTATGCCTTCAATGCAAAGCGTGATGGGAAATCCTTCGCCATCAAACTCAATGCGGCCAGTGGCGAACTCTCTGAGGTCAAGAAGCTTCCCTGAGAAGCGCTTCCCTTGCGGTCAGGCGTCCTGCGGGCATATGAGTCCGGGCCATAATGAGCGCCGCACTTTTTGCAGTCCCGGAAAACCCGCCGCCGCCCGGCACCGAGTGCCTGACCCTGCTGACCCGCGACAAGGTGAGGCTCCGCGCCATCCGGACGCTTCCAGGGGAAGCGCGCGGCACCTTTGTTCTGCTCGGCGGCCGGGGCGACTTCATCGAGCGCTACTTTGAAACCACGCAGGATTTGCTGGCGCGTGGATTTGCCGTTGTGACGCTCGACATGCGCGGACAGGGCGGTTCAGAGCGCCTCGCGGCAGATCCCTACCGCGATGTGACGAGAAGCTTCCGGGAATTCGATGAGGATCTCCGCACCCTGATGGAGGATGCGGTTCTGCCCCACTGCCCCCCGCCCTATTATGGCCTTGGCCATTCGACCGGCGGCCATGTGTTGCTGCGCAACCTGCGCAGCAGGAATTGGTTTTCCAGGGCAGTGCTCGTCTCCCCGCTCCTCGGGATCGACTACGGTGCATGGCCCGGCCCCGCCGTCTCTCTGCTGGTGACAGCGATGTGGCTGACGCGGCAGGGCCGCATATTCCTGCCCGGAGTTCGCAAACGCCCCTTCACCCGTTCTGACTTTCCAGGCAACCCGCTCACCTCCGACAAGCGCCGCTGGATGCGCGACTGCGCCACGTTGGAGGCCGCCCCGCAACTGGGACTTGGCGGACCAACGTTCGCGTGGCTGCGCGCCGCGCGGCGCTCGCTCCGCGAAATTGCCCGCATGCGTAAACCCACCGCCCCTGTTCTGATCGTCGCCGCAGGCGCAGACAGGATTGTCAGCAATCAGGCGATCCGTGAAGCGGCCGCCACAATACCGGGCGTCGCGCTGACCATGATTCCCGACGCGGCCCATGAAATCCTCAATGAGCGGGATGACATTCGCCGCCAGTTTCTCGCGGCCCTCGACAGTTTCATTGCGCCATGAGAGATGCGCTCAAACCAGTGCGGCAAGCGTGCCGGTATTTTCCGCCAGAAGGTGGCAAAGGGCGAAACAGCGCCTGGTGTTGTCCGGCTCGTCGTGGGTGATCGTCTTTTCCCGTCTGCTGTCACGCGGGAGATCGGATTACATGACCCACTTATGAGACGCCTTGGGTCTGCAAAGGCTCAGCAACGCGCTTCGAGACGTTCTTGAAGACCGTGTTGGCAAGTTCCGCGTTGGTGACGCTGATCAGGCCACCATCGGACGCCCGAATGCGGGTGGAGCGCATGCCAATATCCTCAATGACGCCAGACAGCGAGTCAGAGACAATCTCGTCGCCGACCTTGATGGATCCATCGAGGAACAGGATGACACCAGCCAGAATGTTTTCAAGCGTTGGTTTGGCGGCCAGCGCCACGGCGAGGCCGCCGACACCAAAACCAGCGATGATGCCGAAGACCGGAACGCCCATCTTGCTGATGCCGTAGATCACCACACCCAGCGCGGTCATGACAGAGACGACACGCGTCGCCAGCCGAACGATGCTGGTATCGAAGGTGTTATCCTTGGCGCGCTGCGCCCGCGATATCCAGTTGCCGGCCCATTCGCCCAGGATCAGCACGATCACCGCCAGCGCGCCATAGTGGACGGCCACGAACAGCAGTGTCACCGCAGTGGCGCTCGGGCCGGAGAGACCCGTATCATGGATGATGATGTCACTGGCATAATTAGAGAGCAGGCCGGCAAACACCGTCTGGCAGAACAGCCGCAAGCTGTTGTTCCGAATGAACTTGCCCGCAGTCCACGGGATCGCAATCACAGTTGCCAGGACCAAGAATGTCAGGATCCACTGAAACAAGGTATTGGTGCCAATACTCATGCGCAGGACTGCCGGCAGCTTATGCGTGATGCCGGCCCAGCGTGGCGGATTGAGGCCGCCAGGCGTCTCGGTTACGTACTTGTAGGCATTGAAGGCACCGGGGCTGCGCTGGGCGGCGCTCGCATAGTAGAGAGCAGGTATGTTGGCAACCGTATCTGCCGTGAAGATCACATCGCCTGTGCGCATGCCGGAGGTGACGGTGCCGGCCTGAAGATAGGTGCCGGGAATCGCCCACAAGCCCTCGCGCAACTTGCGGAACGCCGTATCCTTCGTCACCCTCTCATCGCGCAGCAATTCTCGCAGCATGAGGGCCGTTTCGACCCCCGCTGATTCCCTCCGCCAGTCCGGGAAGGCCGAAAGGTCCATCGAATCGAGCATGTAATCCTGAAGGAGGTCGATTTCCGCGTGTTGCTCAGGCGTGATTTCCGGGTAGAGCCATGCAACATAGAAATCACGCGCCCATTCCCGGGCCTCAAGCCGGATGGCGATGCGGTCTGCCGCCTCAAGGAATGTGTTGAGATTCAGTTCCGCCGTGGAACGGTCAACCGAAATGTCCGAATAGGCCGGTTGTGCCTGTGCTGCAGGCGCCAGAGCGGATGCCGTGACCATGATCACAATGGCCACCAGCCGCAACGTCAGAATTTTCACGAACGCATCCATCTCGGGTCATTTCTCGCGTTTCTTGCCCCCATATGGGGGCAACACGCCCAATCTAGGCCAGGGGAGGGAACCACCACAAGCAGGTGCAGCAGTATTTTCCGGGCCCGGGCGCCGCGGACCCACGCTCAAGCGGGTTAAATTGCCTTTCCATGCTGCACGTGCTAATCGCGCCGCCAATTCCCACGAAACAGAAAGTCCCGGCGCCTCATGAATTTGCGCAATATCGCCATCATTGCCCACGTCGACCACGGCAAGACCACGCTGATCGACCGCCTGCTCTCGCAGTCAGGCTCGTTCCGCGAGAACCAGAAGGTCGCAGAGCGCGCCATGGATTCGAACGACCTCGAACGCGAGCGTGGCATCACGATTCTCGCCAAGGTGACCTCGCTCAACTGGAAAGACACCCGCATCAACATCGTCGACACCCCCGGCCACGCCGATTTCGGCGGCGAGGTGGAGCGCATCCTGAACATGGTGGATGGCGCAGTGCTGCTGGTGGATGCCGCTGAAGGCCCCATGCCGCAGACCAAGTTCGTGCTGCAAAAGGCCCTCAAGATCGGCCTTCGCCCCATCGTCTGCATCAACAAGATCGACCGTCCGGACGAGCGCCACAACGAGGTGGTAAACGAGGTCTTCGACCTGTTCGCCAACCTTGACGCCAGCGAAGAGCAGCTCGATTTCCCCATCATCTACGGGTCCGCCAAGCAGGGCTGGATGGCCGAAGCGCCGACCGGCCCGCAGGACAACATGGCCCCGCTGTTTGATCTCATCGTCAAGCACTTCAACGCGCCGCCAGTGGAGGAAGGCCCGTTCCGCATGCTGGTGACGACGATCGAATCGAACCCCTTCCTCGGCCGCGTGCTGACAGGCCGCGTGCGCTCCGGCACCATCAAGGCCAACCAGGCGGTGAAGGCCCTGGCGCGCGATGGCAAGACCGTCGAGCAGGGCCGCATCTCGAAGGTTCTGGCCTTCCGTGGCCTTGAGCGCGTGCCCGTAGACGAGGCACAGGCGGGCGACATCATCGCCATTTCGGGTCTCACCACGGCAACCGTCGCCGACACGATCTGCGATCCCACGGTGAGCGAGCCCATCGCCGCCCAGCCGATTGATCCGCCGACCCTCACCATGACCTTCCGCATCAATGACGGCCCCTTGGCCGGCAAGGAAGGCGACAAGGTCCAGTCCAGAGTCATCCGCGACCGCCTGCTGCGCGAAGCGGAAGGCAATGTGGCGCTGAAGGTCACGCCGTCGGAAAACGAAACAGACGCCTTCGAAGTGGCGGGCCGTGGCGAATTGCAGCTCGGCATCCTGATCGAAACCATGCGCCGCGAGGGCTTTGAGCTCACAGTCGGCCGTCCCCGCGTGGTGTTCCGGCAGGATGAGGAAACAGGCGAGAAGATGGAGCCTGTCGAGGAGGTCATCATCGACGTCGATGAGGCTTACACCGGCGCCGTCGTCCAGAAACTGTCGGAGCGCAAGGGCGAACTGAAGGACATGCGCCCGAGCGGTGTCGGCCGCCAGCGCATCGTGTTTCACGCGCCCACCCGCGGCCTCATCGGCTATCAATCCGAGCTTTTGTCGGATACGCGCGGCACGGCGATCTTCAACCGCCTGTTCCATGGCTACGCGCCCTATTTCGGCGAAATCCCCGGCCGCCACACCGGCGCGCTCATCTCTAACAGCGATGGCGAGGCGGTGGCCTATGCGATCTTCAACCTGCAGGACCGTGGCCCCATGTTCATCGAACATGGCACCAAGGTCTATCCGGGCATGATCGTGGGCGAACACACGCGCGGCAATGACCTCGAACTCAATGTCATCAAGGGCAAGAAGCTGTCAAACGTGCGCGCATCCGGAAAGGACGAGGCGCTGATCCTCACCCCGCCGATCAAGATGTCGCTCGAAAAGGCCCTGGCCTATGTGGGCGAGGATGAGCTGGTCGAGGTGACGCCCAAGTCGATCCGCCTCAGGAAGGCAATCCTCGACCCGCATGAGCGAAAGCGCCTCAGCCGCGCCAAGGAAGCCGAAGCCGAAGCATAAGCTGCTGGGCTGCGTTACATCATCATGGCCGGGTTCAGCACCCGGCCATTTTTCTTGCTCAGCCGCCGCAGGGTGAAAGCGCGAGGAAAATCGCGACCGATGGTGGAGTCGAAGCTGGGCGTATCGCTTTGGCAGTCGAAACTATCCACCAGCTCGTTCGCAGCGCGGCGGGCCTGTTCATTGGCCTTGGGGAAGGAGCCCGCCACATAATGAACGGGGCAGGCCCAACTTCCGCCGGGGATGTCCTCATCCGCCACCGGCAGTTGCTGTCAGGACGCCGTTAGGTCAAAATAGGTGTAGCCGCTGGTAACGTCCCCTGAACCTGCCGCACCGGGCCACAGACTGAAGACTGATAGCCAGAGACGCCGTCTCATGGCAGAGAGTCTGCCACAAAATCCAAAGACAAGGAAGCATGATGCGTATCGACGCGATTTCGATCGGCAAGAACCCGCCCAAGGAAGTCAATGTGATCGTCGAAGTGCCGGTGGGCGGCGAGCCGATCAAGTACGAAATGGACAAGGCGGCGGGAACGCTGGTCGTGGACCGCTTCCTCTACACCTCCATGCGCTACCCCGGAAACTACGGCTTTATCCCCCACACGCTGTCGGATGACGGTGACCCAATTGACGTGCTGATCGCAAACCAGCGTGGCATCATCCCCGGCGCGCTCGTGGCCGTGCGCCCGGTGGGCGTGCTCAAGATGCAGGATGAGGCAGGTGGCGATGAGAAGATCATCGCCGTGCCGACGCCAAAGCTGACCCGGCGCTATGAAAACGTCCATGAATACTCCGACCTGCCGGATATCACCCTGAAGCAGATCGAGCATTTCTTCGAGCACTACAAGGATCTCGAACCCGGCAAGTGGGTGAAGGTCGTGGGCTGGGGCAATGCGGCGGAAGCCGAACAGATGATCCTCGACTCGATCGAGCGCGCCAGAAAGGCCAAGGGCTGAGAGGCCAACTGTTGAAACAGGAAGTGCCCGGCCTGCGCGCCGGGCCTTTTTGTTTCCGAAACACTTTGAGAGGCCGTCACCCCGGCGAATGCCGGGGTCCAGCTTTGCTATCAAGTGCTTCAGAAGACAGCGCCATTCCGGCCTTCGCCAGAATGACGGACGTGTGGTGGAATAGCCCTCACATCTCCGGCTGTGCGATGCCCTTGGCGGCACAAGACGCCTTCACCGTGTTGTAGAGCAGGCAGGCAATCGTCATGGGGCCAACGCCGCCGGGAACCGGGGTGATGGCGCCCGCCACCTTCTCGCATGATGCATAATCGCAATCGCCCACCAGCTTGCCCTTGCCATCCCGCTCGATGCGGTTGATGCCCACGTCGATGACGATGGCGCCCGGCTTCAGCCAATCACCCTTCACCATTTCCGGGCGGCCAACGGCTGCGATGACGAGATCGGCGCGGCGAACCACGGCGGGAAGATCCTTGGTCTTGGAATGCGCAATGGTGACAGTGCAGTTCTCGGCCAGAAGCAATTGGGCCACCGGCTTGCCGACAATATTGGAGCGTCCGATCACCACGGCCTCGAGTCCGTCGAGCGAACCCAGCACATCCTTCGCGAGCATGACGGAGCCGACGGGGGTGCATGGCACCAGCGAATCCTGCCCGGTCGAGAGCTTGCCGACATTCACCACATGGAAGCCGTCCACGTCCTTGGCGGGCGAAATGGCGCTCAGAACCTTGGTGGAATCGATGTGCCTGGGCAGGGGCAACTGCACGAGGATGCCATGCACGGCGGGGTCGTTGTTGAGCTTGTCGACCAGCGCCAGAACGTCGGCCTCCGAGGTTTCGGCGGGAAGCTTGTACTCCCACGAATTCATGCCCACTTCGACCGTCTGCTTCGCCTTGTTGGCCACATAGACCTTGGAGGCCGGGTCTTCGCCCACCAGAACCACCGCCAGGCCGGGGATGAAGCCATGCTTCTCCTTGAGGCTGGCCACGGCCTTGGCGATCCGCCCCCTGAGTCCTTCCGCAAAGGCCTTGCCATCAATTACTTTCGCCATATTCAATTTTCCTTCCCTGCATTCACGCTTCGGGCAATCAATGCCTCAACTCCGGCCGGATTTCCAGTGACCAGAAGGGTCTTGTTGCGGTCGGTTTCGCCCGCCGCGAGGCTGAAGGCGGATTTGGGCATGCCGCAGGCCCGGGCGAGCGTTTCGATCACCGCCTTGTTGGCCTTTCCTTTGTCGGGCAGCGCTGACACCTTCACGGCAAGCGCGACCGCGCCATCGGCGGCGGTATGGAGGCCCGTGACGTCATCACGCGATGATTTCGGCGTGACCCGGACGGCGAGCAGGAACCCGCCCTTGCCGGGCCGCAGCGGCGAGGTCAAACCAGGCCGAGGCTGCTGAAGACCGAGCTGATGAAAATGCCGAGGAACTGCAAGCCGATCAGCAGGACGATGGGTGAAATGTCAATGCCACCAAGATCAGGCAGGACGCGGCGGATGGGCCGCAGCAGCGGCTCCGTCAACCGCTCCAGCGCAGTGCCGATCTGCCGTACGTAGGGGTTGGACCGGTTCACCACGTTGAAGGCAATGAGCCAGCTCAGGATCACGGTTGCAAGAATGATCCAGAAATAGATGTCGATGATGGTAAGGATCAGCCAGAGGAAGGGATAGAGCATGATATGGGGCGGCCCTGCAATTGTGGACCGTGCAGATGTAGGCGCGGGCCGCCCCGCAAGCAAGCTTGACGCTGTGCCGCCCAGGGACTAGAAGCCCTCCCACCTGTGGACCGGGGCGGTAGCTCAGTTGGGAGAGCGCGGCGTTCGCAATGCCGAGGTCAGGGGTTCGATCCCCCTTCGCTCCACCATCGCAGGCTTCATTTCAACTTATCGCCGGAAAATTCACGTGGGGTTGTCATCCAGCCCCGGCAGCGCTTAATTCGCCCGCAGCGCGGACATCGAGGACTGGGAATGGCAAAAAAGTCTAGCGGCATCGGCGTGTTCGGGGCCTTGTCGATCGGCGTTGGCGGCATCGTGGGTGGCGGCTTTTTCGCCACCTTCGGGATCACCGCAGCGGGGGCTCAGGGCGGAACGCCCATCGCCTTCCTGATCGGCGGCCTCATCGCGCTGCTCACCGCTTATTCCTATACCGGCCTCTCGATCCGCTATCCGGGGCCCGGCGGCACGGTATCCTTCGTCACCACCGCTTTCGGCACCAGCCTTCCAGCCGCGGCGATCAATGTGCTGCTGATCCTCAGCTATATCGCCATCATGAGTGTTTATGCCTCGGCCCTGGGCAACTACTGCCTGCCCTACATGCCGGACACGATGAAGCCATATGCCTCGCACCTCGTGTCCTCGCTGGCACTGATCGGGTTGGGGCTGATCAACTTCATCGGCGACAGCCTGGTACAAAAGTCGGAAACCCTGTTCAACATCGGCAAGCTCGCCGTCCTGACGCTGTTCATCATCGCGGGGCTGATGCTGCCCGGGCTCGAATGGCAGCGCCTGGAGCCCTCCACCTGGGCTGCGCCCTCGGCCATCGTGGCCAGCGGCATGATCGGCTTCCTCGCCTATGAAGGCTTCGAACTCATTGCCAATTCATCGGGCGATGTCATCAACCCCAAGCGCACGCTGCCCATCGCCTTCATGGGGTCGGTCGTCATCGCAATCGTCATCTATGTGCTGGCCTTCATCGTCGGCATCGGTCACTTGTCAATGGAGCAGCTGACCACCGCAAAGGATTTTGCCATTTCCGCCGCGGCGGAGAGTTTCCTCGGACCCTTCGGCTTTGCCCTGATGGCGGTTGGCGCGGTGCTGGGGGGCGCGGCGGCCCGCAAAGACGAACAGAAGAGCAACAAACAGAACACCAAACAAAAAAACGA
>JBEIDW010000058.1:0-17164 GCA_040383265.1 Hyphomicrobiales bacterium | reverse complement strand
CCATGAGCTCGCGTGCTTTGGCGCGCGGCTGAACGCTTCCGGTTCCTCCCATCCGCACATCACTGTCTTTGTGCTTCGGGGCCTCCGGGCGCCTTCCGGTAGCTTTGTTGACTGATGAGAACATTACCCATGTGCGGCTCCCTCGCTTTCGATTTCACCACGCCCCAAGACCAGGACATGATCGAGCATCTGCTTGACCTGAGTTTTGGAAGTGACCGCCGCTCCAAGACCTCCTACCGGCTGCGCGAAGGCAACATGCCCGTGCCTGGCCTGTCGCTTGTGGTGCGTGACCAAGGCGTGGGCCTTTCGGGCACGATCAGCTTCTGGCCACTGGTGATCGGCGCACGCGAGACACTGGCACTGCTGCTGGGGCCGCTGGCCGTCCACCCGGACCGGCAGAACCTCGGGATCGGCCTCCTCCTGATGAGGGAAGGCCTCGCCCGCGCCAGGCAGCAAGGCCATGCGCTGGTGCTTCTGGTGGGGGACGAACCCTATTATGCGCGGGTGGGTTTCCGGAAATTGCCATCCGGACTCATCCGCCTGCCAGGACCGGTCAACCCGGACCGCTTCCTCTATCTCGAACTGAAGGAGGGGGCGCTTCAGGGTGTTTCCGGCATGGCGCAGGTGCCGGGATCAGTGGCCCTCGCGGTACCACATGGCGCCAAAGGCCAGAAGCAGCACACCGAGACTTAACAGGCTGGTGAAGAGCGGCGTGTCGGATACCGCCAGCACCCGGTGCGCGTCATTCGACCGGAGGCCCATCCAGCCAGAGCCCGCCATCTGACGGCCTGCATCCACCTTCACGACTTGTGGCATGCCATCCTCCAGCCACTGTACGCTGCCGCCCGTTGCCGCCGCCACGGGTGCAAGAACTTCAGTGGTGGCGGTGAGCCTCGCCATCTCGCGCGCGCTTCCGCTGCCCGCCGCGGCAACCGCCACCAGCTTGCCATCCGACAGCCGGTGAAGGCCCGCTTCGGTCACCTCCAGTGAACCTTCGAAGCGGCCGGGAGAGATTTCATTCAGCGTGACGGTTTCCTGCAGGCCGGATGGCAGTGTCACCGTGACGGGAGACGCCTGATCCGCCATGGTGCGGCGCTCGATCACCAGCTTGCCGTTCACCTGTTTTCCGGCCAGCGCCTCTTCTTCAAGGTCGGGTTCCTTCATCAGCCAGTGGGCCATGCGGCGCAAGAGTTCCGTCTGCGGGCCGCCGCCGTCGAAGCCGCGGGCCCACAGCCAGCCCTGATCGGAGAGAAGCTGCGCCACGCGGCCCTCGCCCTGCCGCGCCAGAACGAGCAACGGTTTGCCATCCGGGCCAGACATCACCGTGTCGCCCGTATTTGTTTCGGTTTCAACGAGCCTGAACCAGCGGCCCCAGCTGGGCTCCTCACCCTGCGATCCGGGAAGCTCATGCGTCACCGGATGCTTACGGCCCTGTTCTGTCAACTCCGGCTTGAACGCGCCCTCGATCACCTCTCCCGTGGGCGCGGCGGCGATGATGTCGGAGAGCGGTGTGTAATAGAGCCCGTCCTCATCGGCGAGGTCGGGGCCGGATGCAATCAGCACCGCGCCGCCATCCTGCACGTAGCGGGCGATGTTGGCCATGTAGGCGGCGGGCAGCACCGTCTGGCGGCGGTATCGGTCGAAGATCACGAGATCGAACTGGTCGAGCTTGTCGACGAAGAGTTCGCGCGTCGGGAAGGCAATCAGGGCGAGTTCCCTGGTTGGCGTTCCATCCTGCTTTTCCGGGGGGCGGAGGATGGTGAAATGCACGAGGTCCACCGAGGCATCGGCCTTCAGCAGGTTGCGCCAGGTGCGCTCGCCGGGGTGCGGTTCGCCAGACACCAGCAGCACGCGCAGCCTGTCACGTACACCTTCGATGACGGTAACGGCGCGGTTGTTCTGGGTGGAGATTTCGCCCTCGAGCGGCGGCGCGGTGATCTCGAGAATATTCTGGCCGCCGTGGCCCACCGGCACCTGCACGCTCACCGTCTCACCCGGCGCCGCCTCGATCAGCATCGGCTCATCGCTGCCCATGGTCACGGCGACGGTGACCGGCTGACCCGGTCCATTCACCTCATCGACCCGGAAGGATACCGTCTGCTCCTGGCCCACAATGCCAAAGCGGGGGGCCTTGTCGATGACGACCTTGCGGTCACGCTCGGACTTCGAGCCACTGATGAGGCCATGCACCGGGCCGCCGATGCCGGCCTTGGCGGCATCCTGCGGCGCATCATGAATCTCACCGTCGGTGATCATCACGGCACCCGCGAAACGTTCCGGCGGAATGTCGGCCAGCGCCCGGTTCAGTGCTTCGAAGGCCCGCGTGCCGTCATCCTCAGTGCTGATCCCGGATGTCACGTCGATGGTGCGAAGCTCGGTGTTCGGGAGCTTGGCAATGGCGGTCTTGAACTTCTCCTCGGCCTCTGCCGTCTGTCGGCTGCGCGCCTCGCTCTGCTGGCTGAGGGAGCGATCGATCACCGCGACCGCGATGTCGCTCAGCTGCTCACGCTGCTCAGTGCGGATCACCGGGTTGGCGAGGGCCGCGAAAAGCAAGGCGAAGGCGAGGGCCCGCAATACGAGGCCGCGGGCGTGGGCGAAGGCGAGGCCCGCAAGAAGCACAAGGCCCAGCACCCCTGCGGCTGCGATCAGCGCCCAGGGCAGTACAGGGTCAAAGCTGATGTTCCAGTTCGTCATTGCCCCAGCCTTTCGAGGAGTGCTGGAACATGCACCTGATCAGCTTTGTAATTTCCGGTCAGCGCATACATCACGATGTTGACGCCGGTGCGCAACGCGAATTCCCGCTGCCGGTCGGTGCCGGGCACAGACGCAAAAAGCGGCTCTCCCATGTCATCCATTGCCCAGGCGGCGGCATAGTCATTTGACCCGATGATGATGCCGGAGACGCCGTCGGTGTTGCCAGTGGAGGCGCCTTCACTGTCAGGCCGTTCCACCCATAGCTTGCCGCCATCATAGCGGCCGGGGAACCGGTCGAGCAGGTAGAAGCTCTTGGTCAGCACATGGGAGGGCGGCACGGGTTCCAGGGGTGGAATATCGAGCTTCGCCAAAATGCGGCGCAGCGCATCGGCCGCCGCGCCGGCGCCTCCGCTCAGCGCATCGGCGCCAGCCCCATCCTCGCGCAGGTCGAAGAAGATTGTGCCGCCGCTTTTCATGTAGTCATCCATGCGGGCAAGGGCCGCATCGGAAGGAACAGTCGCATCCGCGCGCACCGGCCAGTAGAGCAGCGGGAAGAATACGATCTCGTCACGCTCGATGTTGACGCCCTGCGGATCGCCCGTGGTGACGGAGGTCCGGTCATTCAGTATGCTGCCCAGCCCCTTCAGGCCTTCCTCGCTCACTCTGTCGATGTCGGGATCACCGGTGATGACATAGGCGAGCCGCGTCTCAAGCGCGTTCTTCATGGCAAAATCATCCGCCGTCTGAGCAAATGACGCGTCAGGCCATGGCATGAGAACCAGAAGTGCTGCGGCTGCAGCGCCCGCAACCCGGCGCTGACGCAGACGGTTCAAGCCGCCGCCGAGGAAGAGTGCAGCCAGGCAATCCAGAAGAAACAGCATCATGGCAAGCGCAAAGGCATAGGGTGCCAGCGCTAGCGCGGGCATGGGCTCCAGGCCTTTTGTCGTGACGGTGCCGGGAAGCCCGGCAATGGATGTAAGCCCGCCGCTGCTCTGCGTGATGTTCAGGGCGCGCTCCTGCTGTCCACGGCGGTAAAGCCCGGCGGGGGTTGCAGCAGAGACGCGCGCCGCGTCGATGGAAGCCGCCGGAATGGGCTGAACGTCGGGCGATGGATCAGTCAACTCACCGAAGCCATCAAGTGCGCGGAATGGCGCGAAGGCCTGCGCGTCCGGAGCGGCCTGTGATTGGGCCACGTTGCCGCCTGCAGCGGGGGCGAGGTCCAGCACGCGGCGAAGCATTTCGACAAAAAGGCCAGAGACCGGAAGGTTCGACCAGTCGGCGTTGGCCGTCACATGGAACAGCACCACCATCCCCTTGCCCTGCTTGTTGGCTGTGACCAGCGGTGTTCCATCCTCGAGGCTGGCCCACACCTTGCTGGGAAGCTCTGCATCCGGCTCGGCCAGAACCTGGCGCGTGACCTTTACACTGGGATCCAGTGGAAGCCCGGCGAAGGGGCTGTTGTCCGGAAAGGTTTGGAGGGATTGCGGTGTCTCCCAACTCAGGGCGCTGCCGAGCGAACGGCCGCCTTCGCGCAGTGTCACGGGGATCAATCCGTCCTGCGCGCCGGCCAGGCGGGGCCCGGCGAAGCGCAACAGCACGCCGCCATTCTCTACCCAGCGCGACACCATCTCCTGTTGCTCAGCGGGCAGAACGCCAATATCGGCCAGCACGAGCATGGAGAGGCCCTGGTCAAGCAGGCTCCTGAGGGCCGCCGTGTCAACGGGCTCGCTCAGTTCGGCGAAGGGCTCCACCGCGCGCGATACATAATAGAGCGGAGACAGCAGCGGTTGGGAGGATTCCGCTGATGCGCCGGAGAGGAGGCCAACGGTCTTGCGCCGCCACCGGTCATCCATGAGGAAGACGGCCGCGGCGTTGCGCTCACCCTCGATGGCGATGCGGCCGATCTCGTTTCGCAGCTCCACCGGAAGCTCGATCATGCCTTCGGCCTTTGAAGCGCCAGTGGCGAAGGCCAGATCCGCCGTGCCGAAGCTGCGGCCATTTCCAGCCCTTGCAGAGACCTGCACGGTCTGGGCTGTGCTGTTTGGCGCGCGCAGGGCCGTCACCTTGATGCGCCCGCCTTCGAAGCCTGGCGTGGTGAGCGCCACCGGCAGTCTTGCGCTGTCCGGTATGATGGCCTCCACCTTTACCGCGCCAGTGGCCAGTCCGCCGAGGCCCTCTGCAAAGGCCCTGGCCTCTCCATTGTCTATGCCATCGGAGAGCCAGACGATGCGCAGCGCCGGTGCCGTGCCGAATGCATCGGCAAGGCGCTTCAGCACGCCCATGCGATCAGGGTTCATGGCGCGGGGCGAAAGGGCGAGGGCGCGGGCCTTCACATCGGAGGCCGCCTTCGCTTCCAGCGGCTGTGGGCGAAGCTCTGGCGTGGTCGTGGCCAGCGTCACGGGGGAGCCGGCCGCAGATGCGTCATCGAGGATGTCGCCCAGAATATCGAGGCGTTTGTCCCAATCCTTCGCCGCCGCCCACCCATCATCGACGATCAGCAGCAGCGGGGCACTCGACAAGGCAGCGACGCGGCCCGGCGCATAGAGCGGATACGAAACACCGATGATCAGCAGTGCCGCCACCAGAAGCCGCAGCAGCAACAGCCACCACGGCGTCTTGTCCGGCTGTTCCTCACGGTTGGTGAGGTCCAGCAGAAGGCGGATGGGCGGAAAGCGGACCGTCTCGGGCCGGGGCGGCGTGAAGCGCAGCAGCCACCAGATGACGGGAAGCAGGAGAAGCGCTGACAGCGCCAGCGGCGTGGTGAAGCTCAGCGCGCTCAACATGTTCATCGCGCCGCCTCGCCCGAGATCAGCGCATGAAGTGTCAGCAGCGGCAGCATCGGCGGCTGGTCGGTGCGGTGGATGGTGAAGCTCCAGCCGATGCGGCGGCAGAGGTCACGCAAGCGAGCCCGATGGGCTTCGAGTTTTTCAGCATAAGCCCCGCGCAATGTCTCTGCTTTGGAGGAGAGGAACTTCAGTGGCCCCGCCATGTCATGAAATTCGACACGCCCCGCATAGGGCAGCGTTTCCTCCGCCGGGTCCACCACTTGCACGAGATGACCTTTGACGCCCGCTGCTGCAATGGGGGTGATGGCCGCAGCAATCTCCTCCGGCGTCTCGAAGAAGTCTCCCGCCATGACGGCGCTTGAGAAGCGTGGGATACGGGTGAAGCCTGGGAGGGCCGATCCTTCGCGTTTCAGGAACCATTGCGCCACTTTCACCAGTTGCGCGCGGGAGTGGTCCGGCATCTGGGGAGAGCCAAGCGCGCCGACCCGCTCCTGCGCGCGAAGAGCGAGTGATGCAACGGCCAGCGCCAGAAGCTGGGCGCGCTCATGCTTGGTGACGTTGGAGAGATGCGAGCGGAAATCCATCGAGACGGCGGGTGAGGCCCAGACCCACAACGTGTTGGCGGAATCCCACTCATTCTCGCGGATGAAGATACGGTCGGAGCGGGCGGATTTGTGCCAGTCGATGCGCTGGGTGGAATCGCCGAAGCTGTAGGGGCGGTATTGCCAGAAGCTCTCGCCGGGGCCGGCGCGCTTCCTCCCATGCTCACCCAGCATCATGGTCGCGGCGATGCGTTCCGCCTCAACAAGCAGCGGCGGAAGCGCTGCGGCCTGATGGGCGGCACGGTCCGACAGGATCAGGGATTGGGCGTTCGCCATAATCTCAGGCGATCAGCTTCGAAAGCCGTTCGATGGCCCCATCAATGGTGTGTCCGTCGGCGCGGGCCGTGAAGTTCAGCGCCATGCGGTGGCGGAACACCGGGCCCATCAGCGCGGCTACATCATCGAGCGAGGGAGACAGCCGCCCCTGCAGCAGCGCCCGGGCGCGGGCACCGAGCATCAGAGCCTGGCTGGCGCGGGGTGAGGGCCCCCAGGCGACGTTGCGGTTCACGAACTCATCCGCTTCCGGCCCGGGCCTGGCGGCGCGCACCACGCGGAGGATGGCTTCCGCCACCTGTTCGCCCACAGGGATCAGGCGGGTGAGGCGCTGGGCGTTCATCAGTTCGGTGGTGGAGAGTACCTTCTCCGCCTGCTCCTCTGCCGCGCCCGTGGTGGCGAACAGCATGCGCCGCTCGGCATCGAGCGAGGGGTAGGGCACGTCGATCTGCACGAGGAAGCGGTCCAGCTGGGCTTCAGGCAGCGGATAGGTTCCTTCCTGCTCGATCGGGTTCTGCGTCGCCAGCACGTGGAAGGGGTGCGGCAGGTCATGGCGCTGGCCGGCGATGGTCACATGATGCTCCTGCATTGCCTGAAGCAGGGCCGACTGGGTGCGGGGAGACGATCGGTTGATCTCATCCGCCATCATTAACTGGCAAAAGACGGGGCCAGGCACGAAGCGGAACTGGCGGCGGCCGCCCTCACCTTCATCCAGCACTTCAGAGCCCAGGATATCGGCAGGCATCAGGTCAGGCGTGAACTGCACGCGCTTTTCATCAAGTCCCAGCACCCGGCCCAGCGTTGTGGCGAGTTTGGTCTTGGCAAGGCCGGGTGCACCCACCAGAAGTGCGTGGCCACCACCGAGAATGGCGATGAGCACCTGTTCCACGACCTCGTCCTGGCCGAAGATGACGCGTCCGATGGCTGCGCGGGCCTGCCCGAGGCGCTCGCCCACCTTTTCGAGGTCGTCGATGATCTGGCGGTCTGCTTCATTGATGCTGGGCATGGAGCTCACTATAGTTTTGGTCTTTGTATCAGTCTCGGGAACGAGAATGGCCTAAAAGAGGCGGCAACATAACCCCCGACTCAAGATTACGACCGGAAAATGAACACAGATCAGCAAGATGCAAGCAATCCCCTGAAGGGGCTGGGTGAGGCCCGGAAGGCCAAGGGCCCGCCGCCGGTGCATCTGTGGAATCCGCCGTTCTGCGGCGACATCGACATGCGGATCGCCCAGGACGGCACCTGGTTCTACATGAATTCCCCCATCGGCCGGAAACCGCTGGTGCAACTGTTTGCCTCGGTGTTGCGCCATGATGCGGACGGGAAATTCTATCTCGTCACCCCTGTGGAAAAGGTTGGAATCCGGGTGGATGACGCGCCCTTCACGGCGGTGCGTATGGCGGTGCAGGGCGAGGGCGCTTCGCAGGTCATCTCGTTTGAAACCAATGTTGATGATAGCGTGACAGTTGATGCCGCCCATCCCTTGCGCTTCGCGGTGGAGGAGGGGACAGACGGGCTCAAGCCCTATGTTGTAGTGCGCTCAGGGCTTGAGGCGCTCGTCAGCCGCGCGCTGTTCTATGATCTGGCTGCAGCAGGCATGGTGGTGGGCGAGTGGTTCGGCGTCTGGTCGTCTGGCCAGTTCTTCCCCATGCAGAAGGCCGCCGAGATCGGGCTCTCCCCGTGAACTTCAGTTTCGATGAGGCCGAGTTCAGGAGGCGCGCCGCCGCGCGGCTGCATGCGTCTCCGGGTGACCTTCCACGCTTCAGCGATGATGACCTGAACCCGCACGCCCGGATGATCCCGGAAGCGGAGGCACCGAAACCCGCCGCGGTTCTTGTGCCGCTGGTGCCGCGTAAGGATGGCCTGCACCTTCTGCTCACCCAGCGCCAGCCGCATCTGACGCGCCATGCGGGGCAGGTAGCCTTTCCCGGCGGGCGTGTTGATGAGACGGATGCTGATGCTGTTGCGGCGGCGCTGCGCGAGACGGCGGAGGAAACCGGCATCGCACCCTCCTTCGTGGAGCCGCTGGGCTTTCTTGATACTTACCTGACCAGCACCAATTACCGTGTCGTTCCGGTGGTGGCGTTACTGCGCCATGGTTTCACGCTGACGCCCGACGCGGGCGAGGTGGCCGATGTGTTCGAGGTGCCGCTCGCCTTCCTGATGACGCCTGGGCATCATGAGCGGCATTCGCGCCCCTATCATGGTGCGGAGCGTTTCTACTATGCGATGCCATGGAAGGAGCGCTACATCTGGGGTGCGACCGCCGGCATGATCCGCAATCTTTACCGCCTGATGTATGAGACACCGTGACTGACACGCCGCCATCCCTCGCCAGTGCTTACTGGCTGCAAGCGCCCTCGCTCCGGCGGGTCATGGCGGCCATTGCGGCGGCAGGCGGTGAGGCGCGGGTGGCAGGTGGAGCCGTGCGCAATGCGCTGCTCGGCGAAGCAGTAACAGAAGTGGACCTCGCCGCCACACTGTCGCCTGAGGAGGTGACAGCCGCTTGCGAGACAGCGGGTATGAGCGTTCACCCCACCGGTGTTGACCATGGCACGGTGACCGTGGTGGCCGATCATCATCCTTACGAGGTGACGACGCTGCGCCACGATGTCGAGACCTTCGGCCGCCACGCGACGGTGCGGTTTACCGATGACTGGCAGGCCGACGCTGCGCGCCGCGACTTCACCATCAATGCGCTCTACTGCGATGCGGATGGCCGGGTTTATGATTTCACAGATGGCTACCGCGACATTCTGCAGAAGCGGGTGATCTTCGTTGGCAGCGCAGACACGCGCATTGAGGAAGACTATCTCCGTATCCTGCGCTTCTTCCGCTTCCACGCCCGCTATGGCGAAGGCGAGCCGGATGCCGTGGGACTGGCAGCCTGTGTGAGCCACAGGAAGGGCCTCGACCATCTCTCTGCCGAGCGCGTGCGGCAGGAAATGTTCAAGCTGATGACGGCCAAGGGCGCCATTCCCACATTGCAGCATATGGCCCAGTGCGGCATCCTTCCACATCTTCTTCCGCATACGGATGAGTGGCGGGTGATGTCGCGCCTGCCGGCTGATCCTGTGTTGCGGCTTGCCGTTCTGGCGCGCGATCCAGGTGCGATGAAGGAACGCTGGCGGCTCTCCAATCATGAGGGGCGGCGCCTGGAGGCGATTTCGTCGCTCATGCCGCCTTCGCCCGCGCTGCGCCCGCATGAGCAACGCGTCATTCTTTATCATATCGGGGCGGAAGCCTGGCGTGATATCGTGCAGGTGGCGTGGGCGCGCGCTGATGCCGAAATGGATGACTCCCTCTGGAAGGACCTGCTCGACCTCCCCGAACGGTGGCCAATCCCGGTGCTGCCGGTCTCCGGGCGCGATCTCATTGCTGCTGGCATGGTCCCTGGACCCGAGATGGGTGCAACGCTCCGCAATCTCGAAGACTGGTGGGTGGCCTCTGGCTTCACACCAGGTAAACAAGAACTCCTCGCACGTATCTCAAGATAGGAAAAAGCAAATGGCCGACATTCTGGTGATGAAGACGAAGGGCAAGACTGCGCCTGAGGTGGATAAGGCTAAGCCCGACAAGGACAAGCTCATCAAGGGCAAGTACCGGACGAAGACCTGGAACCATTTCACCGGCGAGAAGGGCCGGCTGTTCTGCGGCATCTGGGAGTCGACCCCCGGCAAGGTGAATGTAAGCTACGACGAATGGGAATTTTGCCACTTCATCGAGGGTAAGGCGATCCTCACCAATGAGGAAGGCAAGAGCTGGACGCTGAAGAAGGGCGATGCCTTCATCATACCGTCAGGCTTCAAGGGCACCTGGGAGACGGTGAAGAAGGTGAAGAAGCACTATGTCATCCTGATGCCGAAGGCCTGATGCATATGAAATCTGTGCTTGTCACCGGCGCGGCGAAGCGTATCGGACGAAGGTTGGCGCTGGAACTTGCGCAGGATGGCTGGGATGTAGCGGTTCATTGCAATGCGTCGGTGGCCGAGGCAGAAGAGGTGGCGGGCCAGATCCGCGCCCTTGGGCGCAAGGCAGTTGTGGTGCGCGGCGACCTTTCGGATGCCGATGTGCCGGACCGGCTGATAGCCGAGGCCTCGGCGGCGCTTGGCGGTCTCACCTGCCTCATCAACAATGCCTCGCTGTTCGAACCCGACGAGGTGGGCTCGATCACCCAAGCGAGCTGGGCGGAGCATCTCGACACCAATCTTCGCGCGCCCGTCTTTCTGTCGCAGGCCTTTGCGCGGCAATTGCCGAACGGCGAAGAGGGTAACATCATCTCCATCATCGATCAGCGTGTGTGGAAGTTGAATCCAAAGTTCTTTTCCTACACGACATCCAAGTCTGGCCTTTGGACCGCAACCCGCACGCTCGCGCAGGCGCTTGCGCCGCGCATCCGTGTCAATGCCATCGGCCCGGGACCTGCGCTTCCCTCCGCCCGCATGGACCAGGCGGAGTTCGATAAACAGGCCGCCCTGACGCTTCTGGGCCGTGGCACGTCGCCTGAGGAGATTTCCGTGGCGGTCAAATTCATATTGTCCCAACGGGCACTGACCGGGCAGATGATCGCGCTTGACGGCGGACAGCATCTGGTTTGGCAGACGCCGGATGTTGTCGAGGTGAATGAATGAAAAAGCCTAACATAAGCCATCATGTGGCCAGCGCCGCGTCTGGCCTCCGCCATGTCTTCGTGCGCGATCTCGACCTCACGGCGCTGATTGGCATCTATGATCATGAAAAGCTCAAGCCGCAGCGCATCATCGTCAACATCGACCTGTCGGTCGAGGAGGGCGCGGGGCCCAAGGATGACGACATCGGCCACGTGGTCTCCTACGAGATCATCGTGAAGAAGGTGGAAGCAATCATCGCCGAGGGACACATCAATCTCGTCGAAACCCTGTGTGAGAAAATTGCTGCGGCCTGCCTGCGGGACAAACGCGTGGCGGCGGCCCGTGTAAGGGTTGAAAAGCCGGACATCATCGCGAATGCCCGCAGCGTGGGAGTCGAGATCGAGCGGCAGCGCTGATCCTGAAGATGCAGGCAGCAGGAAGAGGCGGGGCCTGATGCATCGGCCGGAACCTTATGGATGGCGTGCCGTTTTCTTTGCACAATTGAAGCGTATTCCTTCTCGCGATCGCAAAATGGCGGCATGGGAGTTAGACGAATATGTTGAGACGCAGTCTGGTTGGTTTGGCTGCCATGGGATTGGCGCTGTTTGGCGTTCCCTCCGTGGGAGCCCTCGCGCTGAGCGTTCCGGTTCACACGCCTGTGGTTGAAGGTGCGCCCTCTAAGCTCCTGGCAGATGCCAGAAGCGGTGGTAGCGGATACAAAGGTGGATCCTCCGGTTACCGTGGCGGTTATGGCAAGCCGCGGAACTATTATCGCTATGGTGGTGGATATCCGCGGTATAATCGCTATCGCCATGGTTATCGCTGCAATAGCTGGAGCAACAATTGCCGCCACTACTACGGCGGCTACTGGTATCAGAACCCGTGGTGGACCTATCCGGCGATCGGGATTGGCATCGGGATTGGCGCAGGTGCCTATTACGACGATTACTATGCGCCGCCGCCGCGCGCCTACGGCAACCGCCATGTGCGCTGGTGCCTGGACCGTTACCGCTCCTACAATCCGCGTACGAACACGTGGGTCGCCTATAGCGGCCGGGTAAACCAGTGCATTAGCCCCTACGGTCCATAGCACCGCCTGAAGTTGCCCTAACAGTAACCGGCGCCGTCTCGGCGCCGGTTTTGTTTCTGGCCACGGCCCCGCTTCCCCAACCGGGGGAGAGGGATGTATGTAAGCCATCATGACGAAAGATCCTCAATCGCCTGAACCGGATGCGCCGCCTGCGCCCGCCCTTGTCGGGGCGGAGTTGATCCGCGATTTCGTGACGAGGCTTCCGGGAAAGCCGGGCGTTTATCGCATGTATGATGCGAATGGCGATGTGATCTATGTCGGTAAGGCTCGTAACCTGAAGAACCGCGTGTCCAATTATACGCGGCTCTTGGGCCAGTCGAACCGCATCGCCACCATGATCACGCTGACCGCGAACATGGAGTTCGTGACCACAGCTACCGAGGCCGAGGCGCTGCTGCTAGAGGCCAATCTCATCAAGAAGCTAAAGCCCCGCTACAACGTGGTGATGCGGGATGACAAGTCCTTCCCCTATATCCTCATCGCCAAGGACCACCGCGTGGCGCAGCTTCTGAAGCACCGGGGTGCGCGTAACCGCAAAGGCAATTATTTCGGTCCATTTGCATCGGCGGGCTCTGTCAACCGCGCCATCAACACGCTGCAGAAGGCCTTTCTGCTGCGCTCCTGCAATGACAGCATATATGCGAACCGCACGCGGCCCTGCCTGCTCTACCAGATCAAGCGCTGCTCCGCGCCCTGTGTGAACTACATTGAACAGGAGCCCTATGAGGAGTTGGTGCGCGAGGCTGAAGCCTTTCTCAATGGCAAGAGCCAGACGGTGAAGGCCGATCTCGCGAAGCAGATGGAGGAAGCCGCTGAAGCTCTCGACTTCGAGCGCGCCGCCTTGTGCCGCGACCGGATTCAGGCGATGAGCTTCGTCACCCAGACGCAAGGCATCAATCCGCAAGGGGTGGAGGAGGCGGATGTCTTCGGCCTTGCGCTCGAGGGGGGCCAGAGCTGCATTCAGGTGTTCTTCTTCCGCTCCTTCCAGAACTGGGGCAATCGCGCCTATTACCCCAAGGCTGACAAAAGCCACGAACCGGCTGAAATCCTCGCCTCCTTCATGGCGCAGTTCTACGACGACAAGCCAGTGCCGGGCCTGGTCCTGCTTTCGCATGACATCGAGGAACGGGAGTTGCTGGAAGAGGCGCTCTCGACCCATGCTGGCCGCAAGGTGGAGGTAGCCGTCCCGCAGCGCGGTGAAAAGAAGGGCCTCGTCGAGCACGCCGTGACCAATGCCCGGGAGGCGCTGGGGCGGAAGATGGCTGAATCCTCCTCGCAGGCAAAGCTGCTGGAGGGCGTGCAGCGCGTTTTTGGCCTTGCCGAGGCACCGCGACGCATCGAGGTCTACGACAACTCGCACATTCAGGGCACGAACCCGGTTGGGGGCATGATCGTGGCGGGGCCGGATGGGTTCATCAAGGCGCAGTACCGGAAATTCAACATCCGTTCGGAGGAGATCGGGTCTGACGACTTCGCCATGATGCGGGAAGTCCTCACCCGCCGTTTCAGCCGCTTGCTCAAGGAACAGGGAGAAGAGCGGGGTGAAGAAGAGGGCAAGGAGGTTCAGGCCTGGCCCGACCTCGTGCTGATCGACGGCGGCCAGGGGCAGCTTTCGGCAGCCAAGGCGGTTCTGGAGGATTTGGGGCTGGGGGACCTGCCACTGGCCGGTGTGGCCAAGGGGCCGGACCGGGATGCCGGCCGCGAGCATTTTTACATGGTGGGCCGCGCCTCCTTCATGCTGGAGGGGCGTGACCCTGTTCTCTACTATATTCAACGGCTCCGGGACGAGGCGCACCGCTTCGCCATCGGCTCCCACCGGGCCAGGCGTAGCCGTGAAATCGGCGTCAACCCGTTGGACGAAGTTCCCGGCATTGGACCTTTGCGCAAGAAAGCCTTGCTGCAAGCCTTCGGTTCGGCCAAATCAGTGGCGCGGGCCAGTGTCACGGATCTGGCCGCTGTGGAAGGGGTGAGCCATTCGCTCGCCCAAGCGATCTACGATCACTTCCATGAAAGTGCAGACTGAGCGTCGCGATGGACGGAATGGAAACGGGAAAAACAATGCGCTATTCGCAGGTGTGGAACCTGCCCAACATCCTGACCTATGGCCGCATCGTGGCGGTGCCCATCGTGGCGGCCCTGTTGCTGTGGGGCGGAAACGAAGCCCGCTGGACGGCGCTGGTGATTTATCTTCTGGCGGCCATCAGCGATTTTTTCGATGGCTATCTGGCACGCAAGTGGAAGCAGCAGTCTTCGCTGGGCCGCATGCTGGACCCCATCGCCGACAAGGTGCTTGTGGCCGTGGTGCTTCTCGTGCTCTGTGCCGACGGCATTCTGGCCGGGGGGCATATCTGGGCCGCCATCATCATCCTGTCGCGCGAGGTGCTGGTGTCGGGACTGCGGGAATATCTTGGTGAATTGCAGGTCTCTGTGCCGGTCACCAAGATCGCGAAGTGGAAGACGACCGTGCAACTCGTTGCCATCGGTTTTCTCATAGCCGGGCCTGCGGGCGACACGATCATGCCCTATACGACCGCGGTTGGCATCGCCATGCTGTGGATTGCGGCGGGTCTTACGCTTTATAGCGGCTATGATTATTTCCGGGCCGGCATCCGTCATGTCGTGGACTGAATGAGAATCCTCTATTTTGCCCGTATCCGGCAGATCGCCGGCCGCAGCTCGGAAGACATCGTGCTTCCGGCCTCCGTCACCTCCGTCTCGGACCTGATCGATTTTCTCAGCGCGCGGGATGAAGCTGTGGCAGCGGCCCTGGCCGAACGCCGCACGCTGCGCGCCGCTGTGGACCAAATCCACGTCGCGCTCGATGCCTCGGTTGAGGGCGCGCGGGAGGTTGCCTTCTTCCCGCCGGTCACGGGCGGCTGATGCGCCTCAACATCTTTCTCCAGAGGGCCGGGGTTGGCAGCCGCCGTGAGGCCGAGCGCCTGGTGGCCGAGGGCCGTGTGAGCGTCAATGGCGCGAAGGCCTTGCCGACGACGCCAGTCGAGGAGGGTGATGCCGTCAGCGTCGATGGCCGCGCCGTGAGGCTCGATACCAGACCGCTGCCACGCCTGTTCATGCTGAACAAGCCGGTGGATGTGCTGGTCACCAACAGCGATCCCAGAGGCCGGGCCACGATCTTCGATCTTCCGGCGCTGCAGCCCCCGCTGTGGCCCCGCGCCAATCCGCGCGTCGTCTATGTCGGCCGGCTGGACGTGAATAGCGAAGGCCTTCTAATGCTATCCTCCGATGGCCCCCTGGCGCAGGCCATGATGAGCCCCGAAATGGCTCTCTCCCGCCTGTACCGCGTACGGGTGCGTGGCGCTCTCTCGCCCGCCGACATCGCAGCGATTGCCGAGGGCATGACGGTTGACGGCATCAACTACCGCGGCGCCGAGTTCATCGAGGAATACGGCCAGGAAACCCGTGCCAACCGCTGGTACCGCTGCGTGCTGACGGAGGGCAAGAACCGCGAAATCCGCAAGCTGTTCCAGCACTTTGGCTGTCATGTGAACCGCTTGGTCCGCCTGCAATACGGGCCTTTCACGCTGGGTGACCTGCCGTCGGGCGAAATCCGCGAGGTGCCGCCGCAGAAGGTGAAGGAACTGATGGATTATCTGGCGAAGAAGGGGGCGTCTCTGGCCTGAGGCCCCTCCGCCCCGCCGGGTTGCGCTCGGTTGCCGGTTCGGCTATAGGCCGCCCCGTCTGTCCGGCATCGTTCACCCCTGGAGGAAGGCTGGCAGGCGCATCATACTCAGGAGTATACAATGTCCAAGATCGTGCAGCTCAAGGCCGCCTCGCGCGCCCGGGCAGGCAAGGGGGCCTCTCGCGCAGTCCGCCGTACCGGCCTCATCCCCGCCGTCGTCTATGGCGAGAAGCAAGACCCCCAACTCATTTCGCTCACCTATGGCGACGTTCTCCCCCATATCGAGACCGGCCGCTTCCTCTCGACGCTGATCGACCTCGAGGTCGATGGCAAGACCGTGCGCGCCATTCCGCGCGACGTGCAGTTCGAGCCGGTGCGCGACTTTATCGTTCACATCGACTTCCTGCGCCTCGGCAAGGATGCCCGCATCAAGGTGAACGTGCCCGTTCACTTCAAGGGCCAGGACGTTTCCCCTGGCATCAAGCAGGGCGGCACGCTCAATATCGTCTCGCACACCGTGGCGCTCACCTGCTCGGCCAATCTGATCCCGGATGATATCACCATTGATGTCTCCACCATGCAGATCGGCCAGTCGGTTCACCTGTCCAACGTCACCCTCCCGGAAGGCGTGAAATCCGCCGCGGCCGATGACGTAACGCTCTGCGCCATCACTGCGCAGGCGAAGGAAGAGGAAGCCCCGGCCGAGGTCGCGGCGGAAGTTCCGGCTGCGAACCAGAAGGCTCCGGCTGGCAAGGCTGCCGCACCCGCCAAGGGTGGCGCTGCCCCGGCGGCGGCTGCCGCCCCGGCCAAGAAGAAGTAATCTTCGCAACGCGAGGGCCAGATGCACCTCATCGTGGGGCTCGGCAATCCGGGCTCCAAATATCAGGGCAACCGGCACAATATCGGCTTCATGGCGGTGGACGAAATCGTCCGCCGCCATGGCTTTTCGCCGTGGCGCAAGCGCTTTCAAGGGGAAACCTCAGATGGCGTGATGGCAGGCCAGAAGGTGCTGGTGCTGAAGCCCATGACCTATATGAACGAGAGCGGCCGCTCGGTTGGTGAGGCCATGCGCTTCTTCAACATCGACCCCGCGCAGGTCATAGCCCTTTATGACGAACTCGATCTCGACCCTGGCAAGGTGCGGGTCAAACTCGGCGGCGGGGCCGCAGGGCATAATGGCATCCGCTCCATGATCGCCCATTGCGGGCCGCATTTCGTGCGCGCACGCCTGGGGATCGGCCATCCGGGGGACAAGGCGCTGGTGCATTCCCATGTGCTCAGCGATTTCGCCAAGGCCGACAGGGCATGGCTCGACCCGCTGCTGACAGCGGTGGCAGATCACATTCCGCTTCTCGTCCAGGGCGAGGAGGGATCATTCCAGAACAAGGTGCATCTGGCGCTTAATCCCGCGCCGGAAAAGCCAGCGAAGAAGGCAGAGAACTGATGGGTTTCAAGTGCGGCATCGT
>JBEIDW010000057.1:0-17188 GCA_040383265.1 Hyphomicrobiales bacterium | reverse complement strand
GCTCACCAACTCGTTGGTCATAGCCCTGATTGCAACATTTTTTGCAACCATTATGGGTGCGCTCGCAGCCCTTCTCCTGTGTCGCTTACGCTTTCCCGGCAAGGGTGCCTATGAAGGCTTCATGGCGCTGCCCATCGTGATCCCGGAAATCTGCATGGGCGTTGCATTGCTCTTGTTCTTCGTGAACTCCGGCATGATGGGGTTCTTCGTCAACATGCCGTGGCCGCTGAACCTTGGGAACATCATCTTTGCGCATGTGACGTTCTGCTTCCCCTTCGTCGCGGTGGTGGTGCGCTCACGCCTTGTGGGATTCAACCGCCAGCTGGAAGAGGCATCGAAGGATCTGGGCGCCAGCGAATGGCAGACCTTCTGGTCCATCATCGTGCCCTTCATGAAGCCCGGCCTCATCGCGGGGGCACTTCTGGCCTTCACGCTATCGCTCGATGACTTCGTGATCACCTTCTTCACCTCGGGGCCGGAAACGGTCACCTTCCCGGTGAAGGTCTATTCGCTGGTCCGCCGTGGCGTTTCGCCCGAAATCAACGCGGCCTCCACCGTGCTGATCGTCATTACCGTGATCGCCACCGTGATCGCCATGAAACTCCAGGCGCCGTCCAAGGCGGAGAAGGGCTGAACCGATGACCGACGCTATTGTCTCCATCCGCAACGTCACCAAGGCCTTTCCGGGTGGTGTCACCGCCGTGGACAATGTCTCGCTCGATATCGCGCAGAATGAGTTCTTTGCGCTGCTGGGGCCTTCAGGCTGCGGCAAGACCACGTTGCTGCGGATGATCTCTGGCCTGGAGACGCCAACCTCCGGCCAGATCATCATTGGCGGTGAGGACATGGCCTTCACGCCCCCCAACAAGCGGCCCACCAACATGGTGTTCCAGTCCTACGCCGTATTTCCGCACATGACAGTGGAACAGAATGTTGGTTACGGCCTGAAGGTCACGGGTGTTCCATCAGGCGAGATCAAGCGCCGGGTGGCCGAGGCGCTTGAGATGGTGAAACTCACGGCCCTTGCAAGCCGCAGGCCGGACCAGATGTCTGGCGGCCAGCGGCAGCGCGTGGCGCTGGCCCGCGCGCTGGTGAAACGCCCGAAAGTGCTTCTGCTCGATGAGCCACTCTCAGCGCTGGATGCCAAGCTCCGCGATGACATGCGTCTCGAACTGACGAGATTGCAGGAGACCGTGGGCATCACCTTCATCATCGTAACCCATGACCAGGACGAGGCGCTCTCGATGGCCACACGCATCGCGGTGATGGACAAGGGCGCTGTTCAGCAGGTGGCAACGCCCGCCGAACTCTATGAACACCCGAAGAACCGTTTCGTGGCGGATTTCATCGGCAAGGTGAACCTGATTGACGCCAAGGTGCTGCGCCTTCTGGGCAAGCGCATCGAATGTGATGTCAGGGGCATTGGTCGCATGGAGCTTGCCAGCAATGGCCTCACGGGTGGCGCTGTCGCCATTGCCGTGCGGCCTGAGAAGCTGAAGATCACGCATGCCGAGCCGTCCGCGGCTGTGCGCGTTCAGGGCACCGTGCGCCATGTCTCCTATTACGGCGACACAAGCCACGTGGAGATCACCGCGGCGGATGGCCTGAACTTGTCGGTCAATGTCCAGAACGGCACGCGGCTGGGCGGCTCTGGCGTGGAGCGTGGACAGCACGTGTGGGTGCACTGGGCGCCTGAAGATTCCCTCGTTCTCACGGAGTAGCGCCATGTCGCTTGAAATGAACACCAACGGCCCGTTTCCGGGTGACAACGCGTTCCGCCGCGACAGCCTGAAAGGCACGCAGTGGGAGCCGACCTATGCCGGCGCGCTCTCCTTCATGCGCCGCAAATACACGCGTGACCTCACGGGTGTTGACATTGCGGTGACCGGCATTCCCTTCGATCAGGCGACCTCGCACCGTGCAGGCACGCGCATGGGGCCGGAGGGCATTCGCAAGGCCTCGACTGAAAATGCCTGGGGCCCGTTCTGGCCGTGGAACTTCGATCCGTTCGACACGCTGGCGGTAGCCGATTACGGCGATTGCTTCTTCGACTGGGGCCGCAAGGAGAACTTTCCCGAGCGGCTTGAGAACCACGCCACCGAGATCATCTCATCGGGTGCAGAGATGATTGCACTCGGCGGCGATCATTACGTGACCTATCCACTGCTGAAGGCTCATGCGAAGAAGCACGGGCCCTTGTCACTCGTCCATTTCGATGCGCACCGTGATGTGGAGCCTGATGATGGCGGCCGCATCGACCACGGCACCATGTTCGGTTACGCGGTGAGGGAAGGGCTGATCGACCCGAAGAAGTCGGTGCAGATCGGCATCCGCACCGTGTTCGCGGGCGAGCGCACTTACGGTTTCCGCATCATCTATGCAGATGAGGTGCATGACAGCACGTCCCAACAAGTGGCGGACATCATCAGAAACGTTGTCGGATCGAACAAGGCCTATCTCACCTTCGATATCGACTGCCTTGATCCATCAGCCGCCCCCGGCACGGGCACGCCCATTCCGGGCGGCCTCACCTATCATCAGGCGGCGTCCATCATCCGCAAGCTCACGCCTGTGAACTTCGTCGCGATGGATGTGGTGGAGGTATCGCCACCTTACGACCACGGCGAGATCACGTCTCTCGCGGCATCGTCGCTGGTGATGGAGTATCTCTGCCTCAATGCCTGGCAGAAGGGCGCCCGTGCCGCACCCTTGAGTGAGTGAGGGGCGCGGGGCGCGGACTGCAGGGATGAACCTCAGCCCAGCCTGCCGAGTGCCTTTTCCTTGATGCGCACGGCATAGCCGGATTGCTTGGGCCAGGTGGCGTAGATGTCGCCACCGATCAGATCGCGCATGGCGTGGAGCGCCCAGTTGGGGTCATCCAACGCCTGCCGCGCGAGGGCGATCAAGTCGGCCTGACTTTTCTCCAGCACCTGTTCCGCTTCCTGCGCCTTGGTGATGAGGCCAACGGCTGCGGTGGGAATGTCAGCACCCTTGCGCACGGCTTCCGACAGCGGAACCTGGTAAAGCGGGGCAACCGGAACCTTCGCGCCGTCGAAGCCGCCGGATGAACAGTGGACCACGTCATAGCCCAGTGCTTTCAATTCGCGCGCATAGGCAATGCTGTCGTTGACGCTCACGCCGCCGTCGATCCAGTCGGTCACTGAAATGCGCACGAAGGCAGGCTTGTGAGTGGGCCAGGCGTCACGGACTGCCTTCGCCACCGCAAGCGGAAAGCGCATTCGGTTTTCAAGGCTGCCGCCATACTTGTCAGTGCGCTTGTTGGCGAGGGGCGAGAGGAACTGGTTCAAGAGATAACCGTGTGCTGAATGCAGCTCGATCATGTCGAAGCCCGCCGCCTCGGCGCGCTCCGTTGCGGCCGTGAAGCCATTCAGTATGCGCACCAGCCCGGCGTCATCGAGTTCCGCCGGCAATTGATAGGAGGCCATATGGCGCTCGGCCGAGGGGGCGACGGGCGTCCAGCTCTCGAAGGCCAGCGCCTTTTTCTCCTCCTCCGTTTCATCGAATTTGCCGCGCCATGGCACCGGTGCTGAAGCCTTGCGCCCGGCATGCGCCAGCTGGATGCCTGCCGCCGCGCCATGCTGGCGGAGGAAACCGGCAATCCGCTTCAATGGCTCCACCTGCGCATCATCCCAAATCCCGAGGTCGCCATAGGAGATGCGGCCATCGGCGGTGACAGCACTCGCCTCCACAATGACGAGCCCGAAGCCACCCAGCGCGAAGCGGCCGTAATGGACGAGGTGATACTCAGTGGCGAGGCCGTGGCGCGCCGAATACTGGCACATGGGGGCGACGAGAACACGGTTCTTGAGGGTGAGGCCGCGATAGGTAGCGGGAGAGAAAAGCAGGCTCATCAGCTGATTGCATCCTTGAAACGGTAATAGAGCATGGCGGCGGCCAGCAGCGGCATGCGCACCGGCCCGCCGGGGAAGGGGAAATGGCGCACGCGCGACAGGAGGTCGAAGCGTTCGGCCGTGCCGCGCACAGCTTCAGCGATGAGCTTGCCGTAAAGCCCGGCCAACGCCACGCCCTGGCCGGAATAGCCCAGCGCATAATAGGCCGTCGGGCTCAGCCGCCCGCAGGCTGGAATGCGGTTGTGGGTGATGGCGATGTAGCCGCCCCAGGCATAATCAACCCGCACATTTTTCAGCTGCGGAAACACCCGCGCCATGTCGGCGCGCATGGCGGCCGCAACGTTCGCGGGCTCCATCGTGGTGTAGCTGGCCCTTCCGCCGAACAGCATGCGCGTGTCATGCGTGACGCGGAAATAGTCGACGATGAAGTTGGTGTCCGCCACGGCCTCGCCATCACGGATCAGCGTGCGGGCGCGGGTCTCGCCGAGGGGTTCGGTGGTGATGATGTAGCTCGTCACCGGCATGATCTTGCCATAAAGCTTGGGGACTAGCCGCCCGAGATAGCCATTGCAGGCGATGATCACGAATTTGGCGGTCACTTTTCCCTTCGCCGTGCGCACGAAGGGCTTTGAGCCTGTTTCAACTTCGGTGGCAGGCGAATGCTCGTGGATCACGGCGCCAGCGGCGGTGGCGGCGCGCGCCAGCCCCAGGCAGTAGTTCAGCGGGTGGAAGTGGCCCGCACCGCCTTCGCGCAAAGCTCCGTGATAGACGCGGGTAGCCAGTTTCTCGTCCAGCTCGGCCTTCGACAGGATGCTGGTGTCGGTGTAGCCCAGGGCATCCCACTCATCTTTCCACGTCTTCAGCTCATCCATCCGGTTGGGCTTTGGCAGCACATGCAGATAGCCCCAGCGCAGGTCACAGTCGATTCCGTAGCGTGTGATTCGGTCAGTGAGGAGCGTTTTGGACTCCTGCGCCAGGTGAAAGCATTTCCGAGCGTCGTCTCTGCCCAGTTGTGCGGCGATCTTGTCCTGGCCTGAAGAAAAGCCGGTGCAGATCTGGCCGCCATTGCGGCCAGATGCCCCGTGGCCGACGGTTTCGGATTCGAGCACCACCACCTTGTGGCCGGCCTCCGCTAGGTCAAGCGCGGCGGAAAGCCCGGTGTATCCTGCGCCGATGATCACCACGTCGGCCGAAACGTCGCCTTCGAGCGGCGGGTGGCTGGGCGAGGGGGTTGCCGTTGCCTGATAATAGGTCGGCGCGAAGATTGATTTCGACATGATGCAAAGGGTTTAGCGGCCCCCCTTTTGTTTGGTCAAGCTTCCGGGTTAGACTGCGTTGGCTAAACCAGATCCGGATAATCATGACCCAATCGCGTTTTGAAGAATGGCTGCACGAGCGTAAGATCAGCGAGGTGGAATGCCTCGTTGCTGACATGAATGGCACCGCGCGCGGCAAGATTCTTCCACCGAAGAAATTTCTTTCCGGCAACCGCTCACGCGGGCTGCGCATCCCCGAGGAAGTCTTCACCCTCACCATCAACGGCCGCTATGTGCAGGACACCCGTGCGGTGTCGGACAGCGCGATCGACATCTACATGAAGCCAGACCCCGACACGATCCGCTTCGTGCCATGGTATGCGGAGCCCACCGCGCAGGTGATCTGCGATGCGTTCCATCTCGATGACGAGCCCGTGCTGATCTCGCCGCGCCATGTGCTGAAGCGCGTGCTGCAGGCCTATAAGGAAAAGGGCTGGAAGCCGGTCGTGGCGCCCGAACTCGAGTTCTATCTGGTAAAGAAGAACCTCGACCCGGATTATCCGCTTGATGCGGCAGTCGGGCGCTCGGGCCGCAAGGAGCCGGGTGGCCAGGCCTATGGCATCGACGCCGCCAATGACTTTGATCCCATCGTCGAGGACATTTATGATTTCTGCGAGGCGCAGGAACTTGATGTCGATACGTTGAGCCACGAAAGCGGCCCGGCGCAGCTTGAGATCAACTTCAACCATGGCGATCCGCTGGAACTTGCCGACCAGGTGTTCCTGTTCAAGCGCACGGTGCGGCAAGCCGCGCTGAAGCATGACATGTATGCCACGTTCATGGCGAAGCCGCATGAGAACGAGCCCGGCTCCTCCATGCACATCCATCAGTCGGTGATGGATGCGAAGACCGGCAAGAACATCTTCGTCAACAAAGATGGCTCGCAGTCGAAGCTGTTTCACAATCACATCGGCGGCCTGCAGCGCTATCTCGCGGCGGCGTTGTCGCTTTGCGCACCGAACGTCAATTCCTACCGCCGCCTCGTCCCGGATTCCGATGCGCCGACGAATGTTCACTGGGCGGTTGATAACCGCACCGTGTCCTTGCGTGTGCCATCCTCCGACCCCAGCAACACGCGCGTCGAAAACCGCGTGCCGGGGGCGGACGCCAACCCCTATCTCGCCTTCGCGGCGTCTCTTGCCTGCGGCTATCTCGGCATGATGGAGCGCATCAAGCCATCGGACCCGGTTGAGGGGTCCGCCTACCGCTACGCCCACACGCTTCCCATCAGTCTTGACGAAAGCCTCGACAAGCTGAACTACACCAAGGCCTTGAAGCAGGTGCTGGGTGAGAAGTTCTGCGAAGCCTACAATGATGTAAAATACGAGGAGATGCAGAATTACCGCCGCGTAATCAGCTCCTGGGAACGTGAATACCTTCTCTTGAACGTGTGAGGATGACGATGATTCGGGCGGCGATGAGAGTTCTGCTGGTGGCGGTCCTGTGGGCGGAGCTTGCAGCCACGGCCACGGCTCAGACGTCTTCCAGGGTGCCGGACCTTGCTGCGGTCGAATCCGCCATCGACGTCATTCTCGCGGCACCTGAGCGGCTTCCCCTGCCGCTGGAACGTATAAGGCCGGCGCTCATCTCTCACTATACGGAGCATGAAGCCCCGGTTTACTGGGTGGGCACTGGACGCATGACCCCCTTTCTGCAGCGGTTGGCGGATGCCCGGGATGACGGACTCAACCCCGGTGATTATCCGATCGATTCGCTGATCGAACTGCGCGATACGATCGACCCGAACGATCCGGAGGCTGCCGCCGCCGTGGAATTGTTCTATTCGGCCTTCTTCGTGGCTTATGCGTCTGATCTCAAGGTCGGGCGGTTGACGCCACAGAAAGTGGATCCGCGGCTGTTCCGTAACCGCCGCGCCGTCGCTGCGGTTGAGGTGCTGACGGAGATGACGGACACCAACAACCCCAATGACTTCCTGAACGCGTTCGAAACGAAGAACCCCCAGTATCAGTCTCTGAAGCGGATTCTGGCGCTGTACCGCGCATTGGAGGAATCCTTCACCTGGCCTACGATCCCAACCGGCGTGGATATCACCGAAGGCATGAGCGATCCGCGCATTCCACTGATCCGCCAGCTCCTCACCATGACGGGCGATCACCCGGGCGCGGTGGATGGCGGGGATGTTTATGATTCCGAGACCGTGCTTGCGGTGCGAAGCTTCCAGATGCGCCACGGGCTTGAGGCGAAAGGGCTGATCGGCAAGCAGACGATCCTGGCGCTCAACGTGCCGCCCGCCGATCGCGTACGGCAGATCTCGCTCAACATGGAGCGCTGGCGCTGGATGCCGGAAGACCTCGGCGAACACCATTTCATGGTGAACCTTGCGGCCTATGAATTGCAGGAGGTGGAGCAGGGCGAACTCGTCGACCGCATGGATGTCGTGGTTGGCGCCGTCGCGACGCAGACGCCGGAGTTTTCCGACGACATGGAATATGTGGAGATCAACCCCACCTGGACCGTGCCCTATTCCATCGCCACATCCGAGATGCTGCCGAAGCTGAAGCGCAATCCTTCGGCCTATGCCGGGGATTACGAGGTCTTTAAGGACGGCAAACTTACCTCATGGAGCGGCATCAACTGGAACAACTATGGCCGGGGCAATTTCCCCTTCACCTTCCGCCAGAAGGCGGGGCCGAAGAACGCTCTGGGCAAGGTGAAATTCATGTTCCCCAACCCTTACAACATCTACTTTCATGATACGCCAGCCAAGGACAAGTTCCGCGCCACGGCGCGCGCCTTCAGCCATGGCTGCATCCGCCTGTCGCGCCCGATGGACCTCGCCTTCCGCCTGCTTGGCGATGATGCGGGCTGGTCGCCGGAGAAGATTGATGCCGCCTTCGCCAGCGGCAAGACCACGCGTGTATCGCTGCCGGAGCACATTCCGGTCCACCTCGTCTATGCCACGGCGTTTCAGGGCGATGGCGGCAGCATCGAGTTCCGGCCCGACATCTACGGGCGTGACCGCAAGCTTCAGGCCGCACTGTCCGGCAAGCCGAGCAGCTGATCCGGGGCGAGGGCATGGTGAGTACACCTCGCTCTAGATCGGAAAGAGTTTAGCTTGACCCCAAGTGCTGTTTCACTCCCTACGAGGGGGAGGAAAGGGGCGTAGATGCGACCAACCGCTTTCGGCTCTAGCCGCGCGTCAAGATGGGAACATAGGCGCGTGGCTCCGGCCCGTCGTAAAGCGTCAGTGGGCGGATCAATATGTTGTTCTGCAACTGCTCAAGGCATTGAACCGTCCAGCCGGGCACGCGGCCAACGGCGAAGATCGGCACGAACAGATCGGGCGCGATGCCGTTGAGATAGTAGATGACGCCGGAATAGAAATCGACGTTCACATTCACGCCAAAACGGGCATAGGGCTTCATCGCATCGACGACAGCCTGAAGAATGGCGAACCATTTCGGCTCCCCCATCTCGCGCGAGAGCATTTCCACGCCATCGCGCATGTGGCGCGCGCGGGGATCTTCGGTGCGGTAGACGCGGTGCCCGAAGCCTGTCACGGCCTCACCCGCAGCGCGCTTGGCCTTCACATAGGCGGCGGCGTTTTCCGGCTCGCCGATCTCCTGCGCCATGCGCATCACATCTTCCGCCGCTCCACCATGGGCGGGGCCGGAGAGGGCTGCAATGGCAGATGTCATCGCAGCATGGAGATTGGCGTCCGTTCCGATCACAACCCGCGCCGTGAAGGAGGAGGCATTGCTGCCATGCTCGGCATGGAGGATCAGGTCGCGGTCCATCAACTGGGCGGCTTCGGCGGAAGGCTTGCGGCCGGTGATCATCCACAGGAAGTTCGCGGCATGCGAAAGCGAGGCATCAGGTGCGGGGATGGCGCGGCCGTTGCGGATCGCCTCATGCGCCGCCACGATCATCGGCACCTGCGAGGCAAGGCGCATGCCCTTGTTGCGCGTTGCGTCCACGGAATTGTCGAAGGTCTCCGGATCAAAGGCAGCAAGCGCCGAGACGGCGGTACGCAGCACATCCATCGGGTGAGCGGTCTTCACCGTTTCGATGATGGAGATGATTTGCGCGGGCAGCTTGCGCGCCGCCTTGAGTTTCGCGTCGAATGCGGCGAGTTGGGCGGAGGTGGGAAGTTCGCCGTTCAGCAGCAGGTAGGCTGTTTCCTCGAAGCTCGACTGTTCGGCGAGATCATGGATCGAGTATCCCCGATAGCGGAGATCGCCGGCCTTGCCGTCAATGAAGGTCGTGCCGGAGCGTTCAAAATAGACGCCCTTGAGGCCACGGTGGATTTCGATCTTTTCTTCTGCTGACATGGGGCCTTCCGGAGAGAGATTCTGCATGCGTGTGATCAACGAAGCCAAGGCCAAAATCAAGGGCAGGGGCCTGAAACTGGTGATGCCAGAAGCCGAAGATGAGCGGATCCAGCGCGCCGCCGAGCGTTTTCTGGCGGAAGGCCTGGCGCAGCCGGTCCTGTTTGGGGCAGCGGATGTGCCGGAGGCGGGTGCCGCCCACATCGCGCTGGTTCAGAAGCGGCGGGAGAAGATGACTGATTCCATGGCCGCCCGCCTGCTGAAGAAACCGCTGTACCGGGCGGGCGCCATGGTCGCTTGCGGGGAAGCGCACGCCATGCTGGCGGGTGCGGCAAATCCCACGGCGCGGGTGATCGAGGCCGCGCTCATGACCATCGGTCCGGCGGAGGGCATTGCCACGCCGTCGAGCTTCTTTCTCATGCAATGGCCAGACCGGCAGTTGGTGTTTGCCGATTGCGGGGTGAACGTGCAGCCCACAGCCGCCGAGCTGGCGGATATTGCCATTGCCTCCGCTGCCAGTGCTACGCGCCTCTTGGATGAGGAACCGCGCGTGGCGCTGCTCTCCTTTTCCACCAAGGGCAGCGGCGGCAGCAACCCGGATACGGACAAGGTGGTCGAAGCCCTCGCCATCGCCCGTGCCAAGGCGCCTGATCTCAAGATCGATGGCGAGCTTCAGGGCGATGCCGCCCTGTCGCCTGCCGTTGCTGCGAAGAAAGTGAAGGAGCCAAGCGACGTGGCGGGCCGCGCCAATGTGCTGGTCTTCCCAGACCTTGATGCCGGCAACATCGCCTACAAGCTCACGCAGTATCTGAGCGGTGCGCAGGCCCTCGGGCCGTTGCTGCAAGGCTTCGCCCGGCCGGTATCCGACCTGTCACGCGGGGCGAGCGTGGATGACATCGTGGATACCGGCGCGCTTCTGCTGGCGATGAGTTGAGGGCCTCTTGAGTTCCTAAACCAATTCCCGCACGTTCCGCGCGATGGTGAGTTCCTCATTGGCGGGCACCACATAGACGTGTTCCTGCGGTACGCCGAGCCACTTGAGATGCGAGAGGATTCGGGCGCGCACGGGGCCTGCGTTCTCCCCCACGCCGCCGGTGAAGATGATGGCATCCACCCCGCCGAGTGCCGGCACCAGCGAGGCCGCGTGGCGGGCGGCGGAGTAGCAGTAATAGTCCACCGCCTCGATGGCCTCCGTCCGGTCGCTTGCCAGCAGCACCCGCATGTCGGGTGAAATGCCCGAGAGGCCCAGAAGCCCGCTCTTGCGGTAGAGCAGGTCTTCCAGCTGGTCGAGGGAGAGGTGCTCGTCGCGCATCAGCGCCACGAGGACGCCGGGGTCGATGGAGCCGGTGCGGGTTCCCATCACCAGCCCATCGGCGGTGGAGAAACCCATGGTGGTCGCAACGCTCTTGCCATCGAAGATCGCGCACATGGAGGCGCCGGAACCGAGGTGGGCGGCCAGCAGGCGGCGCGGCAGGGGACGCCCGGAGATGCGCGGCAGCGCTTCCACCACGTGTTCGTAGTTCAGCCCGTGAAAACCATAGCGCCGGTAGCCCTTGTCGAAATAGGCGCGCGGGATGGGCAGCCTCGTGGCCAGTTCGGGCTGGGTGGCATGGAAGGCGGTATCGAAGCATGCGATGTTGGGAACCTCGGGCGCCACGCGGCGCATCTCGCGCAGCACGCCAAGCCCAAAGGGCAAATGCAGCGGCGCAAGAGACCGGAGTGCGTCAAGGTCATGCTGGATCACGTCATTCACGATCACCGGCGTCACATATTGCGTGCCGCCATGCACGATGCGGTGGCCGATGCCGTTGAAACGGGCGGGTTCGTGCCCATTGTCGGCCAGCCATTCTGCCGCGACGAGCAGCCCCTCCGAAGGCGTGGTGACGTGCGGCACCTCTTTTGACGGGTGGCCGTCCACGTCAAGCCGTGGCGTAGAGCCGATTCCCGACACCTGCCCCTTGAGCAGCATCGTGAGGTTCGCGTTGAACACGGCGAATTTGAGCGAGGACGAGCCCGCGTTGAGAACCAGCAGTTTCATGGCTCGCGCGCTTATTTCAGCTCGATTTCGATGAAGGCATATTCCGTGTCATTGGCGTTGATCACATCATGCTCGACGCCGGCTGGGCGGAAATAGGGCACGCCCTTCTTCATTTCGGCCTCAGCCGGGCCGTTTGGGGTTTCGAGGCGTACCTTGCCATCCATGAGGGGGACCACGACATAATCATGCCCATGCTTGTGCCAGCCGGTATTCTGGCCCGGTGCGAAGCGGTATTCGGTGACGATCACCCTGTCGTTTTCGATGAAAACTGTCGCTTTGGCGTTGCCGGACATGATGTCTCTCCCTGAAATCTATGGTCCATGGTGGATGGAACTGGAACTTGCTGCAAGGATGTTATATTGTAACAGGATGTTTCCGGAACCGCACCATAACCATGCCAAGTGCACGGCTGAACTGCTGACGCGGGCAGAGCGCACCTGTGAACGCCGGGGCTCACGCCTCACCGGCCAGCGCCGTGACGTACTGGGCTGTGTTGCCGAGAGCCATTCTGCCGTGGGCGCCTATGACATCATCGAGCGCATGGCTGCCCATGGCCCGCGGCCTGCGCCCATCACCGTCTACCGCGCGCTTGACTTTCTGGAGGCGCATGGCCTTGTCCACAAGATCGAGAGCCGCAACGCCTTCGTGGCCTGCACCCATGCCCATGATGGCCAGCCCGCCGCCATGCTGGTGTGCGAAAAATGTGGTCTCGTCGCGGAGCTCGACGCTCCGGATGTTTTCGCGCGGCTTGAAGCTGCCGCCGTGGCGCAGGGTTTCGCGCTCCACCGTTCCGTCGTCGAACTGACCGGCCTGTGCCGGGCTTGCGCTGAAGGAGAGGGCTGATGCTGAAAGTCACCAACGCGATCCTGAGTGCGCGTGAAGCAACACTCGTCATCGGCGGCCGCACCATCCTTGACCGGGTGACGCTTGATGTACGCCCCAATGAGATCGTCACCATCATCGGCCCCAATGGGGCGGGCAAGTCCACCCTCGTGCGCTGCCTCCTGGGCCTTCAGCCGCTCACCTCGGGCGAAATCGTGAAGCCCAAGGGCCTGCGCGTCGGCTATGTGCCGCAGCGCTTTCCGCAAACCCCCAATGTGCCGCTGGATGTGCGAAGGCTGCTTTCCCTCACCCTGAAGCCCACCGAACAGGAGATTGACGCAGCACTTGCCGAAACAGGCATTCCACATCTCAAGACTGCGGATGTGGCAAGGCTCTCAGGCGGCGAATTGCAGCGCGCCCTGTTGGCTCGCGCGCTGCTCAGGAAGCCAGAACTTCTGGTGCTGGATGAACCCGTGCAGGCGGTGGACTTCATGGGCGAAGCGCGCATGTATGAGTTGATCTCGGAGGTACGAAAGCGCCACCACTGCGGCATCCTGATGGTGAGCCATGACCTTCACATGGTGATGGCAGAAAGCGACCATGTCATCTGCCTCAATGGCCATGTGTGCTGCGAGGGTGGCCCCACCACGGTTCAGCAGGACCCTGAGTTCGCCAAGCTCTTCGGGCCTTCCGCCGCGCGCATGATCGCAGCCTATACCCACCACCATGATCATGAGCATGATTGCGCCCATGATCACCACCGCCATGACCACAGGCATTGACGCCGGTGCTTGACATCATCACCCAGCCCTTCTTCCAGCGCGCGCTGCTGGCCGGCCTCGGGCTTGCGTCCGTCGCAGGCCCCGTGGGCTGCTTCATCGTGTGGCGGCGCATGGCCTATTTCGGCGAAACGCTGGCGCATTCGGGCCTGTTCGGCGTTGGCCTTGGCCTGCTTCTGGGGTTCAGCCTCACGCTCGGCGCGGCAGCCACCGGCATCGCCGTGGCGCTTCTCCTTGTTCTGCTCAAAAGCCAGCGCGTGCTGGCAACCGACACGCTGCTCGGCATCCTGTCGCATTCCTCACTTGCCCTTGGCATCGTCACCATCGGCCTCGTCACGGGGGCGGCGGGTGACCACATGGACCTGTTGTTCGGCGATATCCTCACGGTCAGCTGGCGCGATGTGACGGTGGTGTGGGTGGGTGCGGCCGTGGTTCTGTTGGTGCTGGGCATTCTCTGGCGCGACCTCATCGCCATCTCGGTGCATGAGGATCTGGCCCAGGCCGAAGGCGTAAACGTCAAGCGGGTGGAATTGGGCTTCGTGCTCCTCATCGCGCTGATGACCGCGATTTCGATGAAGATCGTCGGGCTTCTGCTCATCACCGCGCTTCTTGTCATCCCCGCCGCAGCGGCACGGCGCCTGTCGAAAACACCGGAACAGATGGCACTTATCGCCGCCGCGATTGCCGCCATCTCCGTGGCGGCCGGGCTCCTGCTCTCGGCCTTCGCAAATATGGTGACGGGGCCTGCCATCGTTCTTTCCGCTGGGTCTTTCTTCGTCTTGACCTTGTTCCGCCGGCAGGCCAGTTAATCAGTCATGACCTATTCCGCCATCAGGAAACGCCGGGCTTCCATGCCTGTGAACGTAGGACGCGTCACCGTGGGCGGTGGTGCCCCCGTCGTTGTCCAGTCCATGACCAACACCGACACAGCCGATGCCGAGGCGACGGCGCAGCAGACAGCGGCGCTGGCGCGCGCTGGCTCTGAAGTCGTGCGCATCACGGTGGACCGCGAAGAGTCGGCCCGCGCCGTGCCGCATATCCGCGAGAAGCTGGACCGCATGGGGCTGAGCGTACCGCTGGTGGGTGATTTCCATTACAACGGCCACACGCTGCTGAATGATCATCCGGCCTGTGCGGAAGCCCTCGCCAAGTACCGCATCAACCCCGGCAATGTCGGTTTCAAAGAGAAGAAGGACCGCAACTTCTCCATGATGATCGAGACGGCGCTGAAGTTCGACCGCCCGGTGCGGATCGGCGTCAACTGGGGCTCGCTCGACCAATCCCTGCTGACCGAACTGATGGATGAGAATGCCAAGTCCCCAAGCCCGCTGGATGTGCGCGAGGTGATGCATGAGGCGGTGGTGCAGTCCGGCCTGCTCTCCGCCCAGCGCGCTGTGGAGCTTGGCCTTGGCAAGGACAAGATCCTCATCTCCGCCAAGTGTTCCGAAGTGCAGGACCTGATCGCGGTTTACCGCAAGCTGGCGGCACGCTGTGATTATGCGCTGCATCTGGGCCTCACCGAGGCTGGCATGGGGTCCAAGGGCATCGTCGCCTCGACGGCGGCACTCGCCGTGCTGTTGCAGGAAGGGATCGGCGACACGATCCGTATTTCGCTCACCCCTGAACCCGGCGGGGACCGCACGCGCGAAGTGATCGTCGCGCAGGAAATCCTGCAGACCATGGGCATCCGCAATTTCGCGCCGATGGTGATTGCCTGTCCCGGCTGTGGCCGCACAACATCAACCGTGTTCCAGGAACTGGCTCAGGACATTCAAACCTATGTCCGCTTCCGCATGCCGGACTGGCAGCGCGATTACCCCGGTTTCGAAAGCCTGCAACTCGCCGTCATGGGCTGCATCGTCAATGGGCCGGGCGAATCGAAACACGCCGACATCGGCATCTCGCTTCCCGGCACGGGCGAACTTCCCGCCGCCCCGGTGTTCATTGACGGCAAGAAGGCGATGACCTTGCGCGGCGAGAACATCTCGCAGCAGTTCAAGGACATCGTCGAGGATTATGTGAAGGGCCGCTGGGGGTAAATCCCGGTTCGTCACCCCGACGAAGGCCGGGCGTGATGCTACTTCTCTCTCTCAATGATGAAGCGCGCTGCTTCATTCAACACCGCAGCCTTTTCACCGTAAGGCGAAAGGCTCTCGATCGCCTCGTCCACCAGTGCTGCGGCGCGGGTCTTGGCTTGCGCCAACCCCAGCACGTCTACGAAGGTGGCCTTTCCCTTTCCCTTGTCCTTCTGCGTCGCTTTGCCGAGCGCTTCGGGGGTTGATTCCACATCGAGAATGTCATCGGCAATCTGGAAGGCGAGGCCGATCTTTTCGGCATAGCGGCGCAAGGGGGCTGGGTCTGCTCCACCCAGAATGGCACCCGCCTCGCAGGCATGGGAGAACAGCGCGCCCGTCTTGAGTGACTGGATCAGCGTGATCTCGGCGAGGCTCTGGCCGGTGCGGCTTTCGGCCTCGATATCAAGCATCTGCCCGCCCACCATGCCGGCAAGGCCTGAAGCCCTGGCGAGGCCGGAGACGAGTTTCATCCGGATGCCGGGATCGGGGTGGGTGGCCTCATTGCTCAGGATTTCAAATGCAAACGTCAGCAGCGCGTCTCCTGCAAGAATGGCGGTCGCCTCATCGAAGGCCTTGTGGGTCGTGGGCTTGCCGCGGCGCAGGTCGTCGTCATCCATGGCAGGCAAATCATCATGCACCAGCGAATAGCAGTGCACGCACTCAAGCGCCGCGCCGGCCCGCAAGGCCCGGTCGCGCGGAACGCCAAAAAGTGTGGCAGATTCAATCAGAAGAAAGGGCCGCAAGCGCTTTCCCTGACCAAGGGATGCATAGCGCATTGCGTCAATCACGCGCCGCGCCGGGGCGGCCTCCACTGGCAGCAATCGGTCCAGCAGAGAATCTGTTTCAGCGGCACAGCGGGACAGAGCATGCTGGAAGGACAAGGGCAGAATCCTGTGGTAAGCCGCCCACCTGATTAAGGTCATGAGCAGCGAAACTCAACCAGCACCACCCGCCCTTGAGGATGTGCCCCCGGAGGCGGCGCAAGCCGATGCGCTTGTCCGGCCAGAGGCGAAGCCCTCCTGGCCCAGACGCCTGCTGCGCTGGGGGCTTTATGCGCTGGCGTTCCTCGTGGCCTGGCCGGTTGTCATGACGCTGGTCTACGCGGTGGTTCCGCCGCCCGTTTCCAACATCATGCTCCTGCGGGCCTTGTCGGGGGCGTCCATCACCAAGCAGTGGGTCAGCCTCGAAGACATATCGCCCGCGCTGCCGCGCGCTGTCATCTCCTCCGAGGACGCCCGCTTCTGCGAACACCACGGGGTGGACTGGCGCGAGTTTCAGGGCGTGATCGAGGATGCAATGGACAAGGACGAGGCCCCTGTCCGCGGCGCCTCGACAATCCCCATGCAGACCGCCAAGAATCTGTTCCTCTGGGATGGGCGCTTCGCCATCCGCAAGCTGATCGAGCTGCCGCTCGCCATGTGGATGGATCTGGTGTGGTCCAAGCGCCGGATGATCGAGATCTACCTCAACATCGTGGAGTGGGCGCCGGGCGTTTATGGGGCGGAGGCGGCGGCGCAGCATCATTTCCGCAAGTCCGCGAAAAAGCTGACGAAAAAGGAAGCCGCCCTGCTGGCGGCGGTACTCCCGAACCCCATCAAGCGCAACGCCGGCAAGCCCTCAAAAGGGGTGAAGCGCATCGCCAACCGGATTCTGGTCCGAATGACCGGAATGGGCCCCTATCTCACTTGCCTTAAGCCTTAGTCTGGGTTAGAAGCCCCGCCAACTGAAGGGCGTGGGCCGTTCCCCGCGCTTTTTCCCTATGGAGTTTTAAATGGCTGTTCCACGTAAAAAAATGTCCAAGAGCCGCATCGGCATGCGCCGTTCCGGCCACCACGAGCAGACCGTGACCTGGGTCGAGGACAAGAAGTCGGGCGAGCTCCGCCGCCCCCACCACATTGACCTGAAGACCGGCCTCTACAAGGGCCGCCAGGTTCTGACGGTGAAGTCGGACGCCTAAGTCCGCCTGCCTCCGCGCGTTTCGAAAGCCAGCCCTCGGG
>JBEIDW010000056.1:0-17288 GCA_040383265.1 Hyphomicrobiales bacterium | reverse complement strand
GGACCGGAAGCCCGCCCCTTACGAGTGCGCGCGCCAGCGACACGGCGTCCTCGACGTTCTCGATCACCATGACCGGCACCACCGGCGCCAGCCTGAGGGCAGCGTCGAGGCCCTTCTGGTATTCCTTCGTCATTACATCACCTCGAAGATCGATGCGCCCTGATCGGCGCGGCCCGCGATATTGCGGAAGGCCTGGAACAATTCGCGGCCCGTACCCTGATTATTGGCGGAAAGATCGGCCTTTACCGGCTCGCGCATCGAAAGATCGGCCAGCACCTCCAGTGTGCAGGCATCGGCATCAAGCCGGATCATGTCGCCATCGCGGATCTTGGCGATCGGACCGCCGTCTACCGCTTCCGGTGTCACATGAATGGCGGCTGGCACCTTGCCGGAGGCACCCGACATGCGGCCATCGGTCACGAGCGCCACGCGGAAGCCTCTGTCCTGCAATACGGCCAGCGGCGGTGTTAAGCGGTGAAGTTCCGGCATGCCATTGGCCCTCGGTCCCTGAAAGAGCACGACCGCCACCACATCGCGGTTCAGTTCCCCCGCTTTGAACGCCGCCTGCAGTTCCTCCTGCGAGTGGAAGACCTTTGCTGGCGCTTCGATGATGTGCCTGTCTGCGGGGATCGACGAGCTCTTGATGACCGAGGTTCCAAGATTACCGGTGAGCACGTTGAGGCCACCGGTTGGCTGGAAGGGTGTGCTGGCGCCACGCAGCACACTGTCATCATGCGTTGCACGGGCGGCATCGGCGAAGACCAGTTCGCCATCGGCCCCGAGCCGTGCTTCCTTTGTGTAAGCAGAAAGCCCTTCGCCCATGATGGTGGAGACATCCTCATGCAGCAGGCCTGCGCCGAGGAGCTCGCGGATGAGGAATCCCATGCCGCCGGCCGCGTTGAAATGGTTCACGTCAGCCTTGCCGTTGGGATAGATGCGCGTCAGCAACGGCACGGCCTTCGAGAGTTCGGCAAGATCATGCCAGGTGAGGGATATACCTGCCGCCGCTGCCATGGCGATCAGGTGCATGGTGTGGTTGGTTGAGCCGCCCGTTGCCAGAAGGCCGACGACACCGTTCACCACGGCCTTCTCATCATAGATGCGGCCGATGGGGCGGTAGTCGTTGCCGAGTGCGGTGATAGCCAGCGCCTGCTTGGCGGACTCGCGCGTGATTGCATCGCGCAGCGGCGTGCCCGGGTTCACGAAGGTGGAACCGGGAAGATGGAGGCCCATGATCTCCATGAGCATCTGGTTGGAATTGGCGGTTCCATAAAAGGTGCAGGTGCCGGGGCCGTGGTAGGATTGCGCCTCTGCCTCGAGCAATGCTGCCCTGTCCACCTTGCCTTCGGCATAGAGCTGCCGGATCTTTCCCTTCTCGTCATTGGGAAGGCCGCTCGTCATTGGGCCTGCCGGAATGAACACCGCGGGCAGATGCCCGAAGGAGAGGGCGCCGATAATGAGGCCTGGCACGATCTTGTCGCAAACACCCAGATAGACCGCCGCATCGAACATCTGGTGGGAGAGGCCCACGGCGGTCGAGAGCGCGATCACGTCGCGCGAGAACAGCGAGAGTTCCATGCCCGTCTCGCCCTGTGTCACGCCATCGCACATGGCGGGCACGCCACCTGCCACCTGCGCCGTGCCGCCGGCCTGGCGCGCCGCTTCGCGGATCATCTGCGGATAGGTCTCGAAGGGCTGATGCGCCGAGAGCATGTCGTTGTAGGCGGTTATGATTCCAAGGTTCGGGCCGGAACCGTTCCGGAGCGCATTCTTGTCCTGCGCCGTGCAGGCGGCAAAACCATGGGCAATGTTGGCGCAGCCAAGTGCCTTGCGCTTTGGGATATTGGCAACCGCTGCCTCGATTTTCTCAAGGTAGCGCGCGCGGGAGGACCTGCTGCGGGCGATGATCTTTTCGGTGACGGCGGAGACGGCTTCGGTCACGGACATGGGCGAACCTCGTTTGGGTTTACGGGCACCAGTAAAGCGTCAATGGGGCAGCACTGCGGAGCAGGGCACGCACCGGCATCTCTTCGCGGGGACCATTTTGCAGGGCCTTGCGGAGAACATCCTTCTTTTCCACGCCTTCGATGTGAAGTTTCAGCCGGCTGGCAGATTGAAGGACGGGAAGTGTGAAGGTGAGGCGCGGCTCACCAGCGCCCGGCGCTGTGAGTTCAATGAGGCGGTTGGTCGTGTTTTCATCCAGCGCCTCGGCCAGCCTGTCGGCACCGGGAAAAAATGAGGCCGTATGGCCATCATTGCCCATGCCGAGGATGGCGACATCAAAGGGCGGAGCCTTTTCAGCCTCCGGGTTGCCCGCAAGCGGAATGAAGTGCGCCGCCGCAGCCTTGTTCTGCAGGAGATGGGTGCGCACGAGGCGCGCATTCGAGCGCTCGCTGGTTTCTGGCACTTGACGCTCATCCACCAGTGTCACGCTCACGCGCGCCCAGGGAATGTCGATGCTGGACAGCTTTCCGAAAAACAGCTTTGGCGTCGAGCCGCCGGATACGGCCAGCGTCGCCTTGCCCTTGGCCTCGATGGCGCGGGCGAGTTCGTCCGCCACATCGCGCGCAAGGCCCTCCGCCAGCGCCTCGCGGGTGTCGAAAATCCGCTCGGCCTCGATCACGGTTCCTGGTCCTCATACCATGTGCGCCCATCGCGCTCGATCAGCGCCACGGCCGCTGAGGGGCCCCAGGTGCCTGCCGTGTACTGCTTTGGCAAATCGCTGGACTGGCTCCAGTTGTCGAGAATGGGGTCGATCCAGTTCCAGGCGGCCTCCACCTCGTCACGCCGCATGAACAGCGACTGGCTGCCGCGCACCACGTCCATCAGCAGGCGTTCATAAGCATCGGGATTGCGCACATTGAATGTGTCGGCGAAGCTCATGTCGAGGGGGACATGCGACAGCCGCATGCCGCCCGGGCCTGGGTCTTTGAGCATCAGCCACAGCTTCACGCCCTCATCGGGCTGGAGGCGGATGACCAGGCGGTTGGGTGCGATCGGTCCCGCCTGCCCATCGAACACCGAATGCGGGATGGGCTTGAAGGTGACGACAATTTCGGACAGGCGGTTGGTCAGCCGCTTGCCGGTGCGGAGGTAGAAGGGCACGCCCGCCCAGCGCCAGTTGGCGATTTCCGCCTTGATAGCCACGAAAGTTTCCGTCTTGGAGGTTGAGGAGCCAAGCTCCTCGAGATAGCCTTTCACCGCCTGCGCATTGGCAGCACCGGCGCGGTATTGGCCGCGCACCGTGACATTTGGCACATCGCCGCCCCGGATAGGCTTCAGCGACTTCAGCACTTTCAGCTTTTCGTCACGCAATGCGTCGGCCTGGGCCGATGTCGGCGGTTCCATCGCGACGAGGCAGAGAAGCTGCAGGATATGGTTCTGAACCATGTCACGCAGGGCGCCGGCTGTGTCATAATATCCAGCGCGGCCTTCAACACCAAGCGTCTCGGCCACCGTGATCTGCACATGGTCGATGTGGGCGGAGTTCCAAACGGGCTCGAACAGGGCGTTGGCGAAGCGCAGTGCCATAAGGTTCTGCACTGTCTCTTTGCCGAGGTAATGATCGATGCGGTAGATCTGCGGTTCGCTGAACACACGGCCGATCGACTCGTTCAGGGCGCGGGCCGAAGCGCCGGACTTGCCGAGCGGCTTCTCGATCACCACGCGGGTTTGCGGCGTCACCAAATGATGTGCGCCGAGCTTCTCGCAGATGGGCCCAAAGAGGTCGGGGCCGACGGCGAGGTAGAAGACGCGGATGCGGTCTGCGTCTGGCTTGAGGCTCTGGCCGAGCTCGGCCCAGCCGGCATCCTGCGCGGCATCCGCCGTCACATAGGACAGGCGCTCGAGGAAGCGGGCCATCACATCGGCGGGGCGTTCGGTATCCTTCACATGGTCTTCGATTGCAGCCTTGGCGAAGGCGGCAAATTCAGTATCGCTCATGGCCCGGCGCGAGCAACCGATGATGCGTGAACCCGGCGGGATCTGGCCCTGCAGGTCACGATAGAAGAGCGCCGGCAGGAGCTTCCGCTGCGAAAGATCGCCTGTGGCGCCGAAGACCACGAGGTCGAACAACTCAACCGGAATGATGCGGGGGGTCATGAAGTTCTTTCCGCCAACTTTGATGTGCGCCACTCAAATAGCCGGATTTCATTACGAGTCAATGAAGGCGGGAATACGTCAGGCCAATTGATTTATTGCAATTCCTCCTGATTTGCCACATACTTGCTGCAAAATCAGTGACTTGGGGGAGGACTTCATGATCGTGTGTTGTGGCGAGGCGTTGATCGATTTCCTGCCGCGCAAGACGGCGGAACGGGCGATGGCCTACCAGCCATTGTGCGGCGGCTCGGTTTACAATACGGCCATCGCCCTGGGCCGCCTCGGTGTTCCGGTGGGCCTTTATACGGGCCTTTCCACCGATTTCTTCGGCGACATGTTGCAGGAGGGCCTCAAGGCCTCCCGGGTCAGCCTGAAATACACCAAGGTCTGGGACAAGCCCTCGACACTCGCCTTCGTGAAACTGACCAAGGGCCACGCCCGCTATTCCTTCTTCGATGACAATTCGGCGGGCCGCATGCTGACCAAGCGCGACTGGCCGAAGCTTGAGAAGAAGGTTGAAGCCCTGCATTTCGGCTCGATCAGCCTGATCCCAGAGCCGGGTGGGGACACGCTGGAAAGCCTCTTGAAGCGCGAGGCGAAGTCGCGTGTCATCTCGGTTGACCCGAACATCCGCCCGGGCATGATCAAGGACCGGCGCGGCCATCTGGCCCGCCTCAACCGCATGATCGCGCTCGCCGACATCGTGAAGGTGTCGGACGAGGATGTGGTCTGGATGACCGGCAAGGATGATCTCAAGGCCGCCGCGAAGAAATGGCTGAAGCTGGGTGCGAAGATCGTCGTCGTCACCCGTGGCGGTGAGGGCGTGGTCGCCTTCACCAACTCCTATTCAGTGAGCCAGCCGGCGCGGAAGGTGAAGGTGGCCGATACGGTGGGCGCGGGAGATACCTTTACGGCAGGTCTCCTGACGGCTCTGCGGTCTGCGCGGTTGCTCGACAAGAAGAAGCTCGCCGCCATTTCGGAGGCTGATCTCGGGGCTGCCCTCACCTTCGCGGCGCGCGCTGCCGCCGTCACCTGCTCGCGCCCCGGCGCTGATCCGCCCTGGGCCAAGGAGCTTGCTTGACATTTGAGGCCTGCCGCCTGAGGTGAGCGGCATGGAATTCCCAGTCGATCAGATCATTCCGCGGCTTGGTGAAGCGCTGGGGAAATACCCTTGCGCCCTGCTCGTGGCGGAACCGGGAGCGGGCAAGACCACCCGCGTGCCGTTGAAACTCCTTGATGCGCCGTGGCTCGGGAGCGGTAAGATCGTGATGCTGGAGCCGCGCCGCCTCGCGGCGCGCAATGCCGCCCACCGCATGGCTGAAACACTTGGCGAAGAGGTAGGCGAAACGGTAGGCTACACCGTGCGTCTTGAGAAGCGTGTCTCGCCCAGAACGCGCATTGAGGTGGTGACAGAGGGTATCCTCACCCGCCGCCTGCAATCAGATCCCGAACTCTCCGGTACGGGCCTCGTTATCTTCGACGAATTTCACGAACGCTCGCTCGATGCCGATCTTGGCCTGGCCCTCACCCTCGACATCCAGCGCGGTCTTCGTGATGACCTGAAGATCCTCGTCATGTCGGCAACGCTTGATGCGGCGAGAGTCTCCGCCCATCTCGACAATGCTCCCATCATCGATGCGCCGGGCCGTGTCTTCCCCGTCGAGACGCGTTATCTCGAGAAGGCGCAGCGCCAGACCATCGCGGGCGATGCCACGCGCGCCGTTCACCGGGCGCTCGATGAAACGGACAAGAGCATTCTCGTCTTTCTCCCCGGCGAAGCCGAAATCCGCCGCACCGAAGATGCGCTGAATTCCGGCGGCCTGCCGAAGAACACGGTGGTCCGCCCGCTCTATGGCGCGATGAGCTTTGCCGAGCAGGATGCGGCGATCCGGCCCTCTCCTGCGGGTGAACGCAAGATCGTGCTGGCCACCACCATCGCTGAAACCAGCCTCACCATTGATGGCATCGGGGCGGTGATCGACACCGGCTTCAAGCGCGTGCCGCGTTTCGATCCGGCTTCGGGCATGACGGCGCTCGAAACCATGCGCGTGTCCCTGGCCTCCGCCGACCAACGCCGGGGTCGTGCCGGCCGATTGGGGCCGGGCATCGGCTACCGCTTATGGCCGGAGGCTGAAACCCGCGCCCTGAAGCCGCATGACGAGCCCGAAATCTTCGTGGCTGATCTGGCGCCTCTGGTGCTGGAACTGGCTGCCTGGGGCGTTAATGACCCCAAGTCTCTCCCCTGGCTTGACGCGCCCCCGGTGGCCCCCTTCGCGCAGGCGCAGGATTTGCTGAAACGCCTTGAAGCGATTGATGCTAACGGCAAGATCACGTCCATGGGCAAGGACATGGTAAAGCTGCCGCTCCACCCCCGCTTGGCTCACATGGTGGTGAAGGGAAAAAGTGGGCTTGCCGCCGATCTCGCCGCCATGCTGTCCGAACGTGATGGCTTGCCGCGGGATGTGGGCGTCGACATCACCGCGCGCCTCTCGCATCTGCGGGGCGGCGCAAGAGACCGCATCCGCCAGACCGCAAAGCAGATCCGCCAGATCGCGGGCATCAGGGAGGATGACAGCGCGGTGAGCGGCGGCGTCTTGATCGCCTATGCCTTCCCGGACCGCATTGCCCAGCGCCGTGGCGGCGACAGGCGCTACCGCCTGTCTGGCGGCGGCGGCGCGGTTCTGCCGGAACATGATGCGCTGATGACGCAGGATTTCCTTGCCGTTGCCACGACCGATGGCGCGTCTGGCGACCAGAAGATTTTCCTCGCGGCACCTCTCTCGTTGCCGGAGATCGAGGCGCATTTCGGCGACCAGATCGAAGCGCGTGACGGGGTGTTCTGGGACAGCCGCACCAAGGCGGTGAGCGCGTCGAAGTCGCGCCGCCTGGGTGCGCTGGTTCTGGAGGAAAAGCCCTCCACCAATGCCGACCCTTCCCTCATCGCCGAAGCGATGACGGAAGGCGTGCGCGACATGGGTCTCGCAGCCCTGCCGTGGAGTGACGGCGCAAAGGCGCTCAAGGCGCGGGCGATGTTCCTGCGCCGCCTCTATCCGGAGGACGGCTGGCCGGATCTGTCAGATGAAGCGCTTCTTGCCAGCCTGGATGACTGGCTTGCTCCTTACCTTGCGGGGATCAGCCGCAAGGCCCATCTGGACCGGCTGGATATGCACCAGATGCTGCAGGGGATGATCCCGCATGATCTGGCGCGCCGGATGGAAAAGCTGGCTCCGGTGCGGATCGAAGTGCCCTCGGGGGCCGATGTGCGCATCGATTATGAAACAGAGGGTGACCCGGTTCTTCGTGTGCGCTTGCAGGAAATGTTTGGCCTCGCGCGCACGCCTGCCATCGCCGAAGGCCGAAGCCCGCTCAGGATCGAACTCCTGTCGCCTGCCGGACGGCCGCTGGCCGTCACCCAGTCGCTCGAAACCTTCTGGACCAACGGCTACCCCTCCGTCCGCTCCGACATGCGCGGCCGCTACCCCAAGCACGCCTGGCCCGAAGACCCGCTGAACGCGGCCCCGGTGAAGCCACGAAGGCTGCGCTGAGTGGCCCTCCCCGGCCTCCGGCCACCCTCTCCCATGGCTTCGCCACGGGCGAGGGAGGCAGTACATTTTCCCTCTCCCGCGCAGCGCGTGGCAGAGGGTGCCCAAAGGGCGGGTGAGGGTAAATCCCACAACGCTTGACCTCTCAGGGTGCCAATGCCAAACACCGGGCCAATCATGATTGACACCGCTCACATCCGCAATTTCTCCATCATCGCCCACATCGACCACGGCAAGTCGACGCTGGCGGACCGTCTGATTCAGCTCTGCGGCGCCGTTTCGGACCGCGAGATGGTGGATCAGATCCTCGATTCGATGGATATCGAGCGCGAGCGGGGAATCACTATCAAGGCCAACACCGTCCGCCTCGACTACACGGCGAAGAACGGCGAAAAATACGTTCTGAACCTGATCGACACGCCCGGCCATGTGGACTTTGCCTATGAAGTCTCGCGTTCGCTCGCGGCCTGCGAAGGCTCCCTCCTCGTGGTGGATGCCTCCCAGGGTGTGGAGGCCCAGACGCTGGCCAATGTCTATCAGGCGATCAACAACAATCACGAGATCGTGCCCGTCCTCAACAAGGTGGACTTGCCGGCGGCTGATGCAGAGCGCGTGCGCCAGCAGATTGAGGATGTGATCGGCATTGATGCCTCCGATGCAATTCCGATTTCCGCCAAGACGGGCGTTGGCGTGCCCGATGTGCTGGAAGCCATCGTCCACCGTCTTCCCGCCCCCAAGGGCGACCGCAACAAGCCGCTGAAGGCGCTGCTGGTGGACAGCTGGTACGACCCTTACCTTGGCGTCGTCGTGCTCGTGCGCATTGTCGATGGCGTGATGAAGAAGGGCATGAAGGTGAAGCTCGTCTCCACCAATGCCATCTATCAGCTGGATCGCGTCGGCGTGTCCCGCCCTAAGAAGGAGACCGTTGACGAGCTTGGCCCTGGCGAGATCGGATTCTTCACCGCATCGATCAAGCAGGTGGCCGATACGCGTGTCGGCGATACGGTGGTTGACGAAAAGAACAACGATGTCGTGCCGCTGCCGGGCTTCCGCCCGGCCCAGTCGGTTGTGTTCGCAGGCTTCTTCCCCGTCGATGCGGCGCGCTTCGAGGATTTGCGCGATGCGATGGGCAAGCTCCGCCTCAATGACGCGAGCTTCTCCTTCGACATGGAAACCTCCGCCGCGCTGGGCTTTGGCTTCCGCTGCGGCTTCCTCGGCCTGCTGCACCTCGAAATCATCCGTGAGCGGATCGAACGCGAGTTCAACCTCGATATCATCACCACCGCGCCCTCGGTCATCTACAAGGTGAACATGCGCGATGGGACCCAGATGGAACTGCACAACCCGGTGGACCTCCCGGACCAGACTCTGATCGAATCAATCGAGGAGCCCTGGATCGAAGCCACCATTCTGGTGCCTGATGACTATCTCGGTTCCATCCTCAAGTTGTGCGAAGACCGCCGCGGCCGCCAGAAGCAGCTGACCTACGCGGGTTCGCGCGCCATGGTGGTTTACGAGTTGCCCTTGAACGAGGTCGTGTTCGACTTCTACGACAGGCTCAAGTCCGTCTCGCGCGGCTATGCCTCCTTCGACTACAAGATGATCGGCTATGAGGAGGGTGATCTCGTCCGCCTCGGCATCCTCGTCAACGCCGAAGCCGTCGATGCGCTGGCGATGATCGTGCACCGGGGCCGGGCCGAACAGCGCGGCCGCGTAATGTGCGAGAAGTTGAAGGACCTGATCCCGCGCCACATGTTCCAGATCCCCATCCAGGCGGCGATCGGCGGCAAGATCGTGGCGCGCGAGACGCTCTCGGCCCTGCGCAAGGATGTGACGGCCAAATGCTATGGCGGCGACATCAGCCGCAAGCGCAAGCTTCTGGATAAGCAGAAGGAAGGCAAGAAGAAGATGCGGCAGTTCGGCAAGGTCGAGATCCCGCAGGAAGCCTTCATCTCTGCCCTCAAGATGGACGAGAACTGAGGCAACTGATCCCGATTGGCGCTGGACCGTAGATTGGAGTAATTCTAAATTACTGCCGAACCATAGGGATTGGCCTGCCGTGAAGAGCTTCTCCGACCTCACCGAACAGGAACTTCTGGCGCTCGCTATTTCGAGCGAGGATGACGACGCGCGCGCTTATGCTGGCTTCGCCCATTCTCTGATGGATACTTATCCCGCCTCCGCCAAGGTCTTCATGGAGATGGCGGAGGAAGAGCATGAGCACCGCCGCTGGCTCACTGACCTTTACGCAAAGAAGTTCGGCGATTTCATTCCCTTGATCCGCCGTTCGGACATTCACGGCTTCGTCCGCCACAAGCCGGCCTGGACCATCGGCAAGATGAACATCGAGGAGATGCGCCAGCGGGCAGAGGTGATCGAGCTTGAGAACTACCGTTTCTACAAGCAGGCTTCTGAGCGCAGCAATGATCCGCAGGTGAAGAAGCTGTTGCTTGATCTGGCCGAGGCCGAAAAAGGCCATGAGTCGATCGCGGTGAAGCTTGGCGCCACGCATCTGACGGCGGATGCCAAGCTTGAGGAGGGCGAGGCGAAGCGCCGGCTGTTCCTCTTGCAGGTGATCCAGCCCGGCCTTGTCGGCTTGATGGATGGGTCGGTCTCCACCCTTGCGCCGCTGTTTGCCGCAGCCTTCGCCACCGGCAATACCTGGGAAACATTCCTCGTGGGCCTGGCCGCGTCGATCGGCGCTGGCATTTCGATGGGCCTTGCCGAGGGGCTCTCGGATGACGGCAAGCTGACAGGCCGCGGCCATCCGCTGATCCGCGGCCTCGCCGCCGGCATCATGACGGCGGTGGGGGGACTGGGCCATACGCTGCCCTATCTCATCCCGGATTTCCAGCTCGCCACCTGGATCGCCATCGTCGTGGTGTTCTTCGAGCTCTGGGCGATTTCGTGGATCCGCTACAAATACATGGACACGCCCTTCCTGAAGGCAGCATTCCAGATCGCGGTGGGCGGCTTCCTTGTCTTCTTGACGGGCATTCTGATCGGCAGTGCCTAACCGAGGCGGATCATCATCGCGCCGGCCACGATCAGCCCCGCACCCGCAAGGCGTGACAGGCTGACCGTTTCCTTCAGGACCCGCATCGAGAGCAGCATGACGATGAGAATACTTGTCTCGCGTAATGCCGCGACACTGGCAATGGGCGCCTGCGTCATGGCCCAGATGGCGATCCAGTAGGCGCCAACCGAAAGGCACGCACCCACGATGCCAGTTTTCCAGTAGGGAGCCACCGCGCGCACAATGCCGGGACCACGCATGGCGAAAGCGGCCACCGACAAGAACAGCGCATCGAGAACGAAGACGAGGCCCGTATAGCCGGACGGCTGGCCCGAGACGCGCGCCCCAACACCGTCCACGATGGTGTAGGCCGCGATGAACACCGAGGTTCCGATGGCGAAGAACAGGGTGAGGCCATCAAGCCGGATGCCGCTGCGCCCCATCAGGCTTACCGCCCAGATGCCGAGCACCAGAACCGCGATGCCCGCCGCCCCCATGAGCGTCACATCTTCATGCATGAAGGTGGAGGTGACGGCGAGCGTGAGAAGCGGCGCAGCCCCGCGCGCGATGGGATAGACCTGGCTCAGATCACCCGTGCGGTAGGCGCGTGAGAGAAACAGCGCATAGCCCACATGCAGAAGCCCGGATGTCACCGCATAGGGAATGGCGGCGGCGTCGGGCCACGGGAATACTACCAGCATCACGAGGCCCATGAACCCCATGATCGTTTCAATCAGATAAAGCGAAAGGAAGCGGTCAAGCTTCAGCTTGACCAGGACATTCCATCCCGCATGCATGACAGCCGCCGCAAGGACGGCGAGGAATACCGTGAGGTCCAAATTCGTGCTCCAGCCAGTCGGCTTAGCCCAGGGCTGGCCGGAGCGCTACTGCGCGCAGTCCGGGCAGTCGAGCGTATCGGACTCGCGCGGTCGCGAGGCCACCTGCGTGCGGATCGTCATGGTGGAAGAGCCGAATACAAAGTTTCCGATCTTGCCGCCGAGTGGCGGGCTGTATCTCGCGCAGACCGCTGCGACGATAACGTCGTTTCCCGAAGCCGTCAGCTCATCAAGGTTGTCCGGCTCGCTGGCAGGGCAGTCCGGGCCAGCGCCGGAGCTTCTGCTCCAGACGACCTCGGTCGAGCCTTCTGCAGTGCGATAATTTCTGAGGCTGAAGCTTGCGGCTGAAACACTTTCCATCTGCAAAGTCAGTTGCGCCCCGGCAATCGCATCATCCAGCGCCGCAGGTGAAACCACGTGTTCCGAGCGGCCGGCGAGATTGGCGAGGCTGGTGGCCGCATGGTTGACCTTGCGGCTGACGGACACGTAGTCAGAGGTATCAATGAGGCCGACATAGAGCATCACTACAACCGGCAGGACGAGGGCAAACTCTACCGCCGCTGCCCCAGACTGGCTGGCTGCCCATCGGGCGTGAAGACCGAACGCACGGCGCATGGGTCAGAAGGGCTCGTTGCGGAATACCGCAGTAGCGACAAGCCTGCGCTTGCTTCCCAGCGTCTTGGTAAGCGGTATGATCAGTGACCAGTCATAGGTCGCAACGACAAGCGTCGCCTTGCTTGCACCGCCGGGCGAGAATTCAATGGAGGGGGTGCCCCTCAGCTTCTCGGGTCCGATCTTGGACGGGGTCTCGACGTCTTTCGAAAGAGCGGTGAAGCTATCGGCGGATGTGACATGCAGGCTGAGGTGCTCGGCGCAGTCGGGTATGATCGGTGCCTTGCCGCAAAGTTCTTCAATGAGTTGATCCGATGTCATGAGGGTCTCACCGCTGCGGGTCGTCACCTTTCCTGTGCGGATGAGCCGCGAGGCCGTGTCGGTGGCAAACTGCAGGGAGGATTCCGCCTGCACCATGTAGCCAAGTTCCAGAAGGCCCATCAAAAGCATCAGAAATGGCGCGATGAGCAGGGCGAATTCAACGGACACAGCCCCGCCATCCGCCCGGCGGAACAGCGCCCGCCGGCGCGGCCGGTTGGCCCGGTCATGAACTGATCTCGCCATGCCGGCCCTTTACTGTGTCAGGGGTGGTGGCATGACCACGAGACCACCCGGCGCATCTCCGACCTTCTGGTCGCGCGAGATGTTTGTCTTTGTGCTGATGGCTTCGGCGAGGTCGCTGAAATGAGGTTTGAAAGTGTCACCGACTGTCAGCACCGGCTGGCAATCCCCGGCGCAACTGTAGGACTGCCTGCCACCCGCCTTGAACACGGTGGCCGCATTGGCCTCGGAGAGTGTCACAAACACCTCATAGTCAAGGATCGTCTGTCCGCCCTCGTCAAGGATCGTCACATTGGTATTGCCGAAGCCGCGCCCATGCAGCAGCAACCTCTGCCCGTCGAGCGTGACATCCGCGATGCTGGGATTGCCCACGACAACCGTTCCGGGGCGCTTGGGCAGTGCGATGATCGTGGAGTGATCGCTGTAGATGGTCAGATCCTCCCTGGCTGAGGCCGGGAGCGCCGTCACCGAGAGAAAGGCCAGTCCCGCGATCACGCCGGGGCCTAGTATTTCAAAGTATTTATGTGTGGACATGGAACCCCGCTGCACTTCGCCGTCATGCAATCATGCCGGGAATAATGTTCCGATTATGTCATGTGGACGTGAAGCATGTCTTAAGGGCGAGCGCGATGGTACTCCCCGGGCAGGGCATGGCGGCATCTGAATTCAAGAAGTTTGAGCAAGAAAAGTATTCAAGCCTGATATTTGCTCTGAATTGCGGTTGGCGAGTAAATCTCTACCTGATGGAGAGTCATATCCTTGGTTGCAAAAGATTGCGGCCTGCAAGGATACTTGCGCGACACTTCACTTGCCGCAGCGGCAAGGAGAGAAAGTGAAGTTTAGATCAAGTACTGATGAAGCATGTTTAATTTAATACTTGGAAACGACTCGTTAACCTTAATGAAAACGGGCTGAAAAGGGCTGTTTTTCCACATTCGTTCTATGAAATCGATATATATTCAAATATTTACTTGATATTAAAAAAATGTCTGTTAATGCTACCTTAAGTTCGGAAGGGGCGCTGCGGGGCAGTGGCTGCCGGGCCAGTGTAGAGTAACCTTCACCGGAGTAAGTGATATGAAAACTGTTGTGCGCTTCCTGCGCAATGAATCTGGCGCCACCGCCATTGAATACGCCCTGATCGTTGCCGCTGTCGGCGGTGCCCTTGCCATCGTCGGTCCGATGCTGACCGGCATCATCACTGGCCTGTTCACGGCCGCAGAGACAGCTGTCAACTAGTGATAAACCGCCACGCTACGCCCCATGCGGCGCACAGGGCGTGTATCGATTGCCACCGGCTGCAAAGGCCGGTGGCAATGCTGCTTCTGAGCAGCTCTTAACGTGCTGGGCCTGGCCAGTGTGACCGGCTTTCTGGCCACTACGCTGTTTCCGCTTCTCCTGATCCTTGCGGGCACGGGCGATGCCCTGTCCATGCGCATTTCCAACCGGCTGAACCTGCTGATTGCCCTCAGCTTCTTTCCGGTGGCCATTGCTGCGGGCATGCCGTGGCCGATGCTCGGGGTTCATGTGGCGACTGGCTTGGCACTGCTGGCTGTGGGTTATGCGCTGTTCGCCTTGCGTGTTTTCGGCGGGGGCGATGCCAAGCTTCTGGCCGCCGCCGGGCTGTGGCTCGGTTATCCGGGCTGCCTGAGCTTCCTGATTTTCACGGCCCTGGCCGGGGGCGTCCTCGCCGTGGCGGCTGTTCTCTGGTCCATCATCAGGCTGGAGTCTGACATCCGGGACGGTTTCGTCGCCCGCCACTTGAAGGACCTGAAGCCCGACCTTCCCTATGGCCTCGCCCTTGCCGTGGGCGGCATTCTCGCGTTTTCGCAAAGTTGGTGGATGACAATCGCCTCTGGTTGAGCGCCGTTAACACAAATTTGACCATTACACTCAAAAGTAGCGCAACCAACCGATTTGAGACAAGGGCTTTCGCCGATGAACAGGGTCCGGATCATTGTGCTGGCTGTCGCCCTGACGGCCGCAGCACTCGCGGCCTATGTGGCCAGCGGCATGATGACGAAGAAGACCCCCCAGGTGGTGGTGGAGGTGCCGAAGCCGGTTACCGTTGAGGTCCTGGTCGCTGCAAAGGACCTGGCGCCCGGTGAAAGAATGAACAAGGGCGCGCTGGAATGGCAGCCGTGGCCCCGAGACAGCGTCGGCAATCTCATCACCCGCGAGGCAAAGCCGGATGCCATGGAGGAGATCGCGTCTTCCCGGGCGCGCCAGCCCATCTATTCGGGAGAGCCGATCATCGAACGCAAGCTGGTAACCGCCGGCAACGGCAGTTTCATGAGCGCCATCCTGCCGCAAGGCATGCGCGCCATCTCTGTCGCCATTTCCGAATACTCCGCCGTAAGCGGGTTCATTTTGCCGAATGACAGGGTGGATGTGATCGTGACCCGCAAATATGACCTCAACAACTGGAATGCCGCGAGTTCGCTCAGGCAGAAGTCAGCCTACACCGAAACGGTTCTGAGCAATGTCCGCGTCCTTGCCATCAACCAGACCTTCCGCCAGGAAGGCGATGACAAGGTGACGGTGCCCGAGGGCAAGACAGCCGTCCTTGAGCTCGATCCCCATCAAACCGAGATCATCACCAAGGCCGCTGCGCTGGGTGAACTGTCGCTGTCCTTGCGCTCGCTTGCCGAAGGGGGCGAGGCCGGACTGAAGGATGCCAAACCCGAATTGATGGGCGTGCACAGGAACAAGCCGGTCAGCGCCGGAACGGGGCCGCTTGTCATCCGCTATGGCATCGAAACATCCGTGGCCAATCCCTGACATGATGACCGAGATGAGCGCAATCTCCCGCACGCAGGCCTGCCGCAGGCGCCACCTGACATGGGCAGGATTTCGCGCGAGGGCCCTGTTTATCCTGGTGTTGTCTCTGATCTGCCTGACCGGCCTGCCAAGTGGACTCCAATCAGCACAGGCGGCGGATCAGCAGATCCTCGATACGTCTGGCGTTCAGCAAGATGGGCGCTTCCTGCGGCTTGGAATTGCCAAGAGCGCTGTGGTCAAGCTTCCTGCCGCCGCCAAGGACGTCATCGTGGGTAATGAGGCCGTGGTGGATGTGGTGCTGCGCAACCGCAACACCGCCTATCTCTTCGCGCGCGCCGCGGGCCAGACCAACATCTTCATCTTTGGCGCTGACGGTCAGGAAATCCTTCATCTCGACCTTGAGGTGACACTCGACACCAAGGCGCTGAAGAAACTTATCGACCGCGCCATGCCGGGCAATCAGATCGAGGTGGACAGCACGGGTGGCAGCATCGTGCTGAAGGGGCTGGTGCCCGATGCGCAACAGGCCCGCACGGCAGAAGATCTTGCCCGGCGCTTCGTGAAGGGAAGCCTTCCCGCTGCCGGTGGCAGCGCGCCAAAGGAGAATGAGGAAGTCCTCAACCTGCTGAAAATCGCCGAGGGCGACCAGGTGATGCTGAAGGTCAAGGTGGTTGAACTCAAGCGCACGATCATGAAGCAGCTCGGCATCAACCTGTCGGGTTCCTTCAGCGCGGCCGGCATCGACTTCAAGTTCAACAATCGCACGACCGGCCTCAATCTCCCCGATGGCCCGGAAATTGGCAATCTCGCCGATTTCGCTGGAAAATATGTCAATGGAGGAACGAGTATCGACGCAGTGGTCCGTGCGCTCGAGTCGCAGGATCTCGCCACGGTACTCGCTGAGCCGACCCTCACGGCCGTTTCCGGGGCACCCGCAAATTTCCATGCGGGTGGCGAATATCCCTATACCGTCTGCCAGGACAATGTCGGTGACCTTGCCGCCACATGCAGCGTCGAGTTCAAGCCGTTCGGTGTGTCGCTGGCCTTTACGCCCACCGTCCTCTCCGGCCAGCGCATCGGCCTCAACGTGCGCACGGAAGTCAGCGAAATCGCCGACAAGGTTCTCGGCAACCCGGTGCTGGACACCCGCAATGCGCAGACGTCCATCGAGGTGCCGAGCGGCGGCTCGGTGATGCTTGCCGGGCTGATCCGCGACGTAAGCCGCCAGAAGCTTCAGGGCACGCCGGGGATCAAGTCTGTTCCCATTCTTGGCGCGCTGTTCTCAAGCCGCGACTATCAGAGAAACCAGACCGAGCTTGTTGTCATCGTCACGCCCTATCTGGTGAAGGCGGTTCAGGAAAAGCAGCTGGCAACGCCTCTCGATGGCTACAATCAGCCGACGGACTTACAGCAGATATTTCTTGGCCGCCTCAATCGCGTTTATGGCGTGCCCGGCGAGACTGTCCCGGGCACGTATCACGGCAAAGTTGGTCACATCATCGACTGAGGGCGGAGAAACACCATGAAGATTCCCGACACTCTTCCGCTGACTGAGCGTTCCCGCCAGGCCGCAGCCGTGTTGTTGACTGCACTGCTGCTTGCCGGCTGCTCTCAGGATTTTGTAAGCTACGACGACGTGCGCATCAAGAACACGGCTGAGGAACGCTACCCGATCACGGTTTCGGACGAGGCCGCAAAGCTCAGCGTGGACGCAAGCTCAGGGAGCCTTTCGCCTGAACAGGTCGACGTCATCATCGGCTTTGCGCGTCAGGCTAACGGCCATGGTGCTTCCAGCGTCTCTGTCCTCTATGCAAGCGGAAATCGCAATGGCCGCGGCGT
>JBEIDW010000055.1:0-17617 GCA_040383265.1 Hyphomicrobiales bacterium | reverse complement strand
GTCTTGGCATCTGGCGAGGCCTCGAAGCTCTCGGCGACGTCACCAACGACCTTGCCGCTCTGGTCCACCTCGGTAAGGCTGGAGCGCAGTGTGCCCCAACCGAATAGGCCGTTGAAAGTGTCTGGGAATAGGGCCGGATCCAACCCGTCCGTCGTGGCACCGCTACCAAGGGCGACCTTGAAGGTGCCGCCTTTCTTGGGTTCGGCGCGTGCTGCCGATACGAACATCTTTTCTGCCGCGGCAACCGTGACCCCGGCAGCGATTGACAGCTGGATGAAATCGCGGCGGGACATCTTGCCCTTCGCCACGAGTGTTTGCATGGTCTTCAAGTCCATCTTAGTCCTCCCTTGGACATGTTTTGCCTGGAGGAGATGTTGCGAAGCCAGCGGCGACCTCGCAAATGATGGATTATCGTCCAATGACCGAACGCAAGTTATGCATGCTACCTGTTCTGCGGTTGGCTTCCGAACCTTGGTCTCAGGACCTCACGTCGACGACCATCCTTCCCTTGACGCCGCCCTTGAGGATTGCTTCGCCGAGAGCCGGCACGCCGGACAGCGGCACCTCGCTGGTGATTGCGTCGAGCTTGTTCAAGGGAAGCACGGCGGCAATCTGGTTCCAGGCCTTTACGCGGGCTGGATAGGGTTTCATGACGCTGTCGATGCCGAGTAGGTTCACGGCGCGCAGCAGGAAAGGGATGACCGATGCCGGAAGGTTGGCGCCGCCAGCCAGTCCCACTGCGGCGACCGATGCACCGTATTTCATTTGGCCGAGCAAACGTGCCAGCATGGCGCCGCCGACGCTGTCGATGGCGCCGGCCCATGTCTCAGCCTCCAGCGGTCGCTTGACCGTTTCGGCTAGGTCGGCCCGCGGAATCATGCGCGCCGCGCCCAGGCTCCTCAGATAGTCCTCGGTCTCGGGCCTGCCGGTGACCGCGGCCACGCGATAGCCCATGGACGCCAGAAGTGCCGTGGCAACGGAACCAACCCCGCCGGCTGCTCCCGTCACCAGGACTTCTCCGCCGTCGGGCGCGAGACCGTGCTGCTCAAGCGCATCGATGGCAAGCATCGCGGTGAGGCCTGCCGTTCCCACCGCCATGGCCTGCCGGCTGCTGAGACCGGTGGGCAGCGGCACCAGCCAGTCGGCTTTCACGCGGGCCCTTTCGGCATAGCCACCCCAGCGCGTCTCGCCGACACGCCAGCCCGTGAGGATAACCTTGTCGCCTGCTCGGTAGCGTGGATCTGTGCTCTCTGCCACCGTACCGGCGAAGTCGATGCCCGGCACATGCGGGTAGCTGCGCACAAGGCTGCCGCCCGTGCCGGAGAGGCAGAGACCGTCCTTGTAGTTCAGCGTCGAGTACTCGACGGCGACCGTGACGTCTCCGTCGGGCAGCATCGCCTCATCAAGCATACGGATGGCGGCAGTAGCGGGCGCATCGCCCGGCTTTTCCATGACAAGCGCACGAAACATGGCTGCATCTCCCTCAGTTCGGGCCATGCCAGTCGATCTGGCAGATTTCAGCCGAGCGTCCGTCAAAATCCCATACGCGGCCGCGGTCGCGCACCCGGCCCTTCGTTGCCGTGGCAATGGTGATGTTGGGGCCCATCCAGTAACCGGTATTGGTGACCATGACCGGACTGTCCGGATTAGGCCCGTCGATCGGCACCACCTCACCCTGGATCTTCTTGCCCACGCTGAGACGGCGCTTCTTGCCTTCGGTCTCGAAGGAAACTGGTGCGCGTTCAGCGCCCAGGAATTCGCCGACCAGCATGGAGAAAAGACCAGTGGTGCCGCGCGCCTTGCCGGAAAAGATGTTGACGAGCCCGTCGTAGGCCGCCTCGCTTGCCCGCTCGTCGATAAAGGCCGCCACTTTCCAGTTGCCGCGCCCCATGTTGCCGGGAATGTCGAGCAGCATGGCAATGTTCAGGCCCGTGAGGCTTTCGTCGCCCCATTTGCCATCGTCAATGCGGATACCCATCCAGGCCTGGCAATAGCCCTCAGTTGGCGGATGCTTACCGAGCGATACGACGCACGGACAGAAAACCGTGCAGTTGCAGTTGAGGATCAGTTCACCTTTGATGGTCCAGTCAGTCATGGCAGTCTCCTAGAACAGGTTGAGGGCCGCGAGCGCAGCAGCCACCGCGGCAAGAATAAGGATGGCGCCCATGGGCCGGGTCAGTGGACGGCCAATGTCGGGGAGCTTCTCGAGCGCCATGAACAGGGTCGCTGCGCCCATCCATACCAGGTTCATCGTCCCGCCAACGAAGGCGAGTGCCATCAGGGCCCAGCAGCAGCCGAGGCAGGCGAGGCCCAGTTCGCTTCCCATGCGGAATGCGCGCGTCGGGCCCGGTGCCCAGCGCTCCATGAAGAAGGTGAGCGGCATGCGGCACTTCGAGAGGCAGGCGGCCTTGAGGACCGAGAACTGGTAGAGCCCGGCAGCGAGCAGCAGCGCTCCGGTGAGCCAAAGCGACAGGCTCCTGCCGTCGGGTGTCACGAGCCCGAGTTTCGCGAGCTGCTGTTGCCCGAAGGCTGCAAACGCCGCGAAGCCGAGCCAGACCAGTACGTAACCCCCAACCAGCATGGCAGCTTCGGAGGTGTGCGTTGCTCCCGTATGCCCCAGCGAGAGAAAGGTGCGCAGGGCTGGAAAAAATGTAGGCAACATCATTGCCGCCGCCATCAGCGCCCACATCGCGAACAGCACATGATAGCTGGCTGTCATCGGGCCGCCGCACAGCGAACCCCATAGATCAGCAGACAGGCCGCTAGGAGGCATCTCAAGTGTCATCGCGTAGAGCGCGATCCAGGCTGCCAGGATCAGGGCGAAGAGGCCCAGCCAGAGCAGACCCTGAGGATTGACGCTCCGCGACAGGTTCATTGGATGCGCACCCCCTGGCGGATCAATTCGCTCTGAACCGCATCCATGTCCACTTCGTCGAGATCACGGTTGGATTTCACGGCCTGAGCCGCTGCGACGCCAGCACCCTGACCGGCCACGGCGCAACAGGCCATGTTGCGCGTTGCCGCGTGAGCCACCATGTCGCCACCGATGGCGCGCCCGGCAACCAGCAGACCCTTAACACCCTTTGGCAGCATGGCCCGGTAGGGAACATGCATGTAACGCCCGGTTGTTGGAATGATGAGGATGCCATAGCCGTCGATGAATTCGGGATAGATGCCAATCGTATCCTCAAAGCGCCCCTGTTGGCGGACGTCGGCTTCCGTCATGTTGTAGACAGCGTCGATCTTGCGCGTGTCGCGGATTCCGATGGTCATGCCGAAGTTGCGCAGGCGAACGCCCTTGCAGCCCGGCATGAAGCGCCGCAGCGCCTCGATTGCTAACATGGCTTGGCGTCGCCCCTCGATCTCACCCCTTGTCATGCTGTCAGGATCAGTACCGTCGATACCTGCGAGATGCACGAGGTTCATGTAGGTCAGTTCACCTGTGTCGTGCATGGCGCCCCAGGTGCCTGCGATCGTATTTAGATGCTTCGGGATGAGACCTTCCTCGATCGCTTTGGCGAAAGGCTTCTTGAGGAAGGGGGAGAACATGTCGTCCTCCTTGCCATCCGTCTCCACCGTCCATTCGCCCGTCGACCAGTCCCGATAGGTCTGAGGATCGGCCTTCACCTCGGCCATGAACTCGGCCTTGTTAACGCCGGCCAGATGAAACATGACACTTGCTGCCTGCATGTGCTCGGCCGGGGTCTTGTTGGCTGGCGCGCCGCAGCGCACGGCAACGTCTGCGTCGCCGGTGGCGTCGATCACTACCTTTGCGAGAATAGCCTCGCGTCCAGCCTTCGATTCAACGATGATACCGGCAATTTGGTCTTCCTCCATCACCGGCGCGACAAAGGTCCGGTGCAGCATGCCGTGAACACCACTTTCCTCAACCAGCGCGTCAGCAACGAGCTTGAAGCCCTCGCTGTCCAGTTCATAGCTAAGTGACTGGCTTTCAGGCACGGCGGCCCCCATCGCCTTTGCGCGCTCCTCGAACTCGCGCCCGATACCGTTGGCCTCCACCGTTTGCTCATGGCGGTACCATGCGAGCCCCTCGACCCCGACGACGGTGATATTGCCACCAAAGCAGCCAAAGCGTTCGACGAGGGTAACTTCGACACCGGCACGCGCCGCGGCAAGTGCCGCCGCAAGACCTCCGGGCCCCGAACCTACCACCAGCACATCGGTGCGGCGGATAACCGGAACATGGCGGGTGGGTTCGGTGACGTATCCAAGGCTCATCATAATCTCACAGGAAAGGGAGTTCAGTCAGTTGACCGGGCTGCATGATGCCGCCGACAAGGCTTTCGACCCGGTCGCCCGTACTGCAGCTTCGGTCGACGAGGGCAAAGCCGATGTTCTTCTTGAGGCGGTAGGAGAAGATACAGTTGGTGAGGTCACCCACTTTTTGACCATTCCGGTAGATGGGATTCCAGAGGAAACCTGGCTTCACCGGTGCGCCTGCATCGAGAATGATGCCGAGCGAGTGGCGCTTCGGTCCCTCCGCGGAAATCCGACGCAGGGCCTTGATGCCGATAGTATCGTCGGGGACGCCGAGGTCCACGTATTTACCCATGCGTACCTCGAAAGGATTGGTGGCACCATCGGTGTCACCGCCATAGGAGATGAGGCCTGACTCCACGCGTTCGCACCAGTTGGGGCCGCCGGGGCCGATCCCCCATGGTTGACCTGCCTCGCGGAAGATGTTCCAGAGTTGTGTGCCTTTCGTTCCATCGCGCAGGTAGATCTCGAAACCACCCTGCTTCGACCAACCCGACCGCTGCACGACAACCGGTATCCCAGCGATCTCAGTCTCGCGGAACCAGAAATACCTGATGTCCCGCACCCAGTTGCCGCAGACATGGGCGACGACGTCATCGGCCTTCGGTCCCTGAATCGCCATGGGCGAGACGTCAGGCTCGCTCACCTCCACATCCAGACCGCGTTCGGCCGCGATGGCGCCGGCCCAGAACCAGATGTTGGAGTCCGCGATCGACAGCCAGTAGAGGTCATCAGCCAGTTTCAGGCAGATTGGATCGTTGATCAGCACACCTTGGTGATTGCACAGCGGCACATATTTGCCCTGGCCTGCCTGCTGCCGCGACAGGTCGCGCGGGGCGAGGATCTGGGCCAACCGTCCGGCATCCGGTCCGTTGAGCTGGACTTGACGTTCCACTGCCACGTCCCATTGGCTGACACCGTTGATGAGCCGCCAGTATTCACCCTCCGGATCGCCGAATGCAGTGGGCATCAGCATGTGATTATAGGTCGTGAAACTGGTGACGCCTTCCTTGAGCGTCGCCTCGTAGAAGGGCGAGGGACGAAGTCGGGCAGAGGGGGTGATACCGAACACGTTGGCTCCGTCGTTAGATGGATTTACGCATGACGGCATCTGGCATCATCGGCAATTCGGTCTCAAGTGATGGATGTTCCGGCTGAGCCCCTGATTTCGTCATGGCTCGCCTCATCCGATCTCGAAGAGGGCTGCAGCCCCCATGCCGCCGCCCACGCACATAGTGACGACAGCACTTGCGGCACCCCGCCTACGCCCTTCGAGAAGGGCATGGCCGGCGAGGCGGATGCCAGTCATCCCGTAGGGGTGGCCGACCGAGATTGCCCCACCATCGACGTTGACCACCGAGGGGTCGAGGTCGAGCACCGTCATGCAGGGCAAGACCTGGGCGGCGAAGGCCTCGTTCAGCTCCCATAGGCCGATGGCGGAGCTATTGCGGCCGGTCCGTTGCATAAGGCGGGGCACGGCATGGATGGGGCCGATGCCCATTTCCTCCGGCGGGCAGCCGGCGACGGACATGACACGGAATGAACCGAGGATAGGCAGGTTGCGTCGTTCGGCCGACCGGCGCTCCATCAGCACCATTGCTGCGGCCCCGTCGGAAAGCTGGCTCGCATTGCCCGCCGTGACGACGCCGCCTTCCCGCACAGGCTTCAACCCTGCAAGACCTTCCAGCGTGGTCTGGGGGCGATTGCCTTCATCGTGCGCCAGCGTCACCTCCTCGTGTCGGATCTCGCCTGTCACCTTATCTTTCAGTGCGCGGGTTGCGGTGATGGGCACGATCTCTATATCGAAGCGGCCTTCCGCCTGCGCTGCGGCTGTGCGCTGCTGTGATTGCAGCGCGTAGGCATCCTGCGCCTCACGGCTGACGTTCCAGCGCTTTGCAACGTACTCGGCGGTATCGAGCATGGGCATGTAGGCATGTACGTGATTCGCTGTAACGGAGGGGTCCTTGTCGCGCATGGCCCAATCGAAAAATGGTGCCTGAAGGGCCGAAATGTTCTCCTGCCCGGCGGCCATCGCGACATCCATTCCGGCCTCGACAATGGCCTGCGCAGCCATCGCAATAGCCTGCAGACCCGAGGCGCATTGACGGTCCACAGTGACCCCCCCCACCGAAGCAGGCAGGCCGGCGGCCAAAGCAGCGAGGCGACCAAGGTTGAGCGCGGCCGAACCCGCATTCAGGATGGATCCCATAAACAGGTCCTCTACCTCGTCGGCGTCTATGCCGGCGCGGGACACCGCTGCGCTGATGGCGTGGGCTGCAAGGGTAGGGGACTTCACGTTATTCAGGCTGCCCTTGTAGGCGAGCCCGATAGGGGAGCGCGCGTAGGATACGATGACAGCTTCACGCATTAGGCGATGTCTCCACTGGCCAGCATCTGGCGGATCTTCTTCTTGTCGATTTTGCCGACCGATGTCCGGGGCAGTGCGCCGACACGGCATATCCGATCAGGGATTGCCCATTTGGGAAGGACGCCGCGCTCCACCGCGGCGGCGATGCGGCTCCGGATGGTGGCGTCAACGGCATCCTCGCCGCTTACCACGGTGACCAGCACCGGCCGCTCGCCCCAGCGCTCATCGGGCACGCCGACTGCCGCTACCTCGGAAACACCTGGCGCGGTCGAGGCGATATCCTCGAGCGTTAGGGAGGATATCCACTCCCCGCCTGACTTGATCACGTCCTTCAAGCGGTCAGTAATGCGCAGTGTGCCGTCAGGTGCCATGTGGCCGACGTCACCGGTGTGCAGCCATCCACCGCGCCAGAGCTCCGTCGTGGCGGCCTCGCTCCGGAAGTAACCTTCCGTCAGCCAGGGCGCACGCGCCACCACCTCGCCAGTGCTGCGGCCGTCGTGGGCAACGTCGTTCATGTCCTGATCGACGATTCTGACCGCCACGAGCGGGGCCGGCTTGCCGGTGGCGGTGCGGACTGAGAGCTCTGCCGTGGTACGGCTCGCGATCATGTCAGCATGTGTCAGAAAAGGGCAGGTTTCCGACAGGCCATAGGCCGCATGAATGTCGATCCCCTTGTCGCGCGCCTGACGGGCAAGGCCCTCGGGAAGCGCCGATCCACCGATCAGCACCTTCCAGCGCGACAGGTCTGCGGTCGCCGCCTCCGGTGCGTTGAGAAGCATGGCGAGGATCGTCGGCACGCAATGCGAAAATGTGACGCCATGCTCGCCAATGAGGCGGAGCAGCCGTGCAGGCTCGTAGCGTCCCGGATAGACCTGCTTCAGGCCGAGGAAGGTAGCGATGTAGGGGAAGCCCCAGCCATGGACATGGAACAGGGGCGTGATGGGCATATAGACGTCGTCGCGCTTGAGGCCACTCGAGCCCGGCACGGTTCCGAGGCCGGCTGCCACGGCAAGCGTGTGGAGGACGAGTTGCCTGTGGCTATAGCTCACTCCCTTCGGCTCGCCCGTCGTGCCCGTGGTGTAGAACAGCGTGGCGCGGGTGTTTTCGTCGATATTGGGGTAGGAGGCTGTGCCGACGTGCTGTCCCACGAGATCTGTGAACCGGGCGGCAAAGCCTGCGGGTAGTTCGCCACTGTCGCTACCGTCATCGCACAGTATGAGTTTTGCGGGCCTGTCGAGCCGGGGCAGTAAGGGCAGCAGCAGCGGGAGGAAGTCCCGGTGGACGATGATCGCGTCATCTCCCGCATGGTTGATAGTGTAGAGAACCTGCTCCGGTGACAGTCGAATGTTGATGGTATGGAGTGTCGCTCCGATCATCGGTACGGCAAAGAAGCATTGAAGGTAGCGGGTGGTGTCCCAGTCCATTACCGCGATCGTCGATCCCACGCCGAGCCCGAGTCGCTGTAGCCCTGAGGCCAGGCGGTCGATCCGTGCATCGAGATGGCGATAGGTAAATGTTTCCCCTTCGCCATCGTGGAGCTTCTGCTCAGGGTGGTGCCCTGCGGGAGTGCGCAGTAACTGGGCGATGTTGAGCTGAAAAGGCTGGTCCACGTCAGGATCCCCGGGGAAGTGCCCCACAGACTAGCGGCGGAATGACCAACTTACGCATGACGAAAAAAGGGGCTAAGCTTCATTCCGTTTTGGCCTTCCAGGCAATTCCGATGCCGGGCTTCGAAATGGAGAAACGTTCGCGTGCCGCACAACATGCCGCCATTGACCTGGTTGAGGGCCTTCGAAGCGTCGGCCCGGCACTTGAGCTTCACCAATGCGGCTGCGGAATTGAACCTGACCCAGGCTGCCATTTCCAAGCAGGTGAAGCTGCTGGAACACCATCTCCGGGAGCCGCTGTTCGAGCGCCTTCCACGCAGCCTGACCTTGACCAAGGCAGGCGCCGCCTATCTCCCCAAGGTGCATGATGCCTTTGAGCGTCTGTCGGCTGGAACCGCTGAGGTATTTGGCGGTCGCCGACTTGGAATACTCTCGGTACGTGCGCCTGTCGGCTATGCGATCACCTGGCTCGCCTCCCGCTTGCCGCGCTTCCTCGCCGCGCATCCCAAGACGCAGGTCCGCATCATCTCCTCTGTCTGGGCGGATGACTACGAGAGTGAGACCTTCGATCTCGACATCCGCTATGGGCTGGGGCGGTGGCCGGGTTTTGTTGCCGATCGGGTAACATGGGAGCGTCTCATTCCGATGGCCCTTCCGGAAATCGCCGCGCGCCTGAAGCAACCTGACGACCTGCGCAATGAGCGCTTGCTGCACGTCCTCGGTTACCAGGAGGGCTGGGCGACCTGGCTTGCCGCCGCGGGCGCGACCAAGGTCGATGCGGGCTCAGGACTGTGGTTCGACACCACACCCATGGCCCTCGAGGTCGCAGCCCAGGGAGGCGGCATAGCGCTTGGCCGTTCCTCCATGCTCGAGCGCGAATTGGCCTCACGTCGGCTGGTTACGGCCTTCGACCTTGCACTCCCAATTGACGAAGGGTTTTTCCTCGTGGCACCCGAAAAAGGTGTGCGCCACCCCGATGCCGAGATCTTCCGCAACTGGTTGCTCTCGGAAGCGAAGGCGGCAGCCCCTTCTAACGTGCCCTGAGCCTCACACCGGCATCCAGCCTGACCACCTCGCCATTGAGCATTGGATTGCGGATCATTGCGAGGCAGAGGTCCGCAAAATCCTCTGGCTCGCCGAAACGGCGGGGAAAGATCGCATCGCTAGTGATCGCGTCGACAACCTCGGGTGGCACGTCAGCCGCCATGGGAGTCTTGAAGAGACCCGGCGCGATGGCGAGTACACGCACTCCCTTGGCCGCGAATTCCCGCGCTGCCTGGATCGTCATGGCGGCAATGGCGCCCTTGGATGCGACATAGGCTCCCTGTCCGACCTGGCCCTCGAAAGTCGTGATCGAGGAGGTGTTAATGATGACACCACGTTCACCGTCCGGCGCTAGCGGGTCCAATGCCATCATGCGCGCCGCAGCCTTGGTCATGACGCTGACGGTGCCCAGCAGATTTATTGCAATGACCTGCGCAAAGCGCTGCATGTCCACCGGGCCGTCGCGGCCAACGAGCCGCATCGAGCCGGGAACACCGGCACAATTGATCACGATACGCGCGGGGCCGATGGATTGTGCGGCAGCTTCGAGTGCCGCCACGACCGAGGTCTCGTCTGCCACATCGCAGGCGATCGGCAAGATGTTGGGTTCCGCATACCCCGGCTTCAGGTCGAGCGCTGCCACACGTGCGCCACTTGCGGCTAGCGCCCGCGCGGTCGAGAGGCCGAGGCCCGAAGATCCGCCCGTGACGATTGCCGTCAGTCCAGACAGGTCACGCATGTTGAAGACCCTTATCCGTGTTTGTTTTGACGAGATGATGAAGTGATGATGACACGCTCATGCACCAGTCCGCTTGTTGTAGAGGGCTCCGTAGGCACTGGGCTTGAAGCTTTCGAGTGAGGCATCGGTGTAGACCGAGGCCTCCAGCCAGGCTGGGTTGACCTCGACGCCCCATCCCGGAAGATCGGGCACGATCACCGTGCCATCGGTTATCTTGAACGGGTCTCCGAGGAACAGGCCGCGCTGCCAAGGATAATAGTCATCGCCCTCGATCGAGAATTCGAGATACTTGCCCGCGTTCGGGATCGCCTTGAGTAGGTGCATGGTGCAGATCGTGACGAGCGACAGGTTGGCGGCATGCGGTGTGCAGGGCAGGTCTGCCGCATCGGCCATGCGCGCCACCTCGAGCGTGCGCGACATGCCGCCCATATACATCACGTCGGGCTGGACGATATCGACGGCGCGCATGCCAATCATGCGCATCCATGTCGCCATATCCCAGTCCTGTTCGCCACCGGTGACGTCAATCTCGAGGGCCTCCGTTACAAGACGCGTGGCATCGAGGTCCCAGTAGGGGACGGGTTCCTCGTAGTGGCCGACCCCGTGGTCTTGCAGCAGGTGGCCTACGGTGATGGCGCGCGACACGGAGAAGCCCGAATTCGCATCGACGAGCTTGTCGATGCTTTCCCCGAGGGCGCGCGACAGGGTGGGGATGATCTCCTCGGAACGACCCGGCCACTGGTCCACGTCTTCTCCGCACTCAGCACCGATGCGCCACTTGGCGGCCGTGAAACCCTGTTCGGCGCAGAGGCGCACGAGCCTCTCCGCCTCGTCCCTGGGCGAGATGTCTCGCTTCATCGAGCTGGCATAGGCCCGCAGGCGCCCTGGCCCGCCGCCCAGCAGGCTGGCCACGGGCTTGCCGGCACGCCGGCCTGCCAGGTCCCATAAAGCGGTATCAAGCCCCGCAAGGGCACGGGCGCGATAGCTACCGGGATATTTGTGCTCCCGACGTTCGATGAGATTTACAAGGCCGGCAATGTCTTCGCAGTTGGCGCCCAGCGCCCAGGGCACGATCTGCCTGTGGAACACCTGTGCCGTAATGTCGGCGTTGTAGGTCGAAGTCTGTCCCCAGCCGAAGGCACCGTCTTCGGAGGTGACCCGTACGAAGCAAACGAACTCGTTATGGAAGGTCTCCAATCTGGCGATCTGGGGCATCTGACTTCCTGAGTGAGTCCGCAATTCCAATGAAAAGGGATTGATCATGGCAATACGCAATGCAATCAACCAATGTCATGTCTCAGAGCATACAAAAGTTATTAGCCACTTCCTGTTGCGACGCAGCATTCCAGGTGTCGACACCGTGTTGCGGGTAAGAGGTAGGGATGAACTATTTGTTTGCGGAGGTCACCCAGGGCGCGACGGGGGTGTCGCTCAGGTTCGCCAGTACTCATCTGGCGGCGGTCCAAAGTCGATGAGCGCGCAACTATAGACAGCTGTCGGGTCGAATGGATAGCGCGCTTCCATCTCAGGAGTGAGCGTTACTCCAATTCCGGGTGCGGTCGGTCGGATGAGACGTCCATTAACGATCTGCCCCTGATCACCGATCATCTCCGCCCCCAGCGGGAAATCGAGCATCGGATACTCGACGAGATCTCCATCCGCTGCAAAGGCTGCGTGATAGCTTGCCATGATGGCCGCAGCACCTCCCCAAGCATGAACAACAACACGGGTGCCTGTTTCCCTTGAGGTGGCAAAAATATCCATCACCGCTGAGATACCACCCATGACGGAAGCATCTGGTTGCACGCCATCGTAGACGCCATCCTTCATCCGCGTAATCATCTCCTTGGGTGTGGTGATGATCTCGCCACCATAGACTGGGATATCGATCTGTCGCCTAAGCTCCTTAAAGCCCTCGGGAGCATCGGGCCCAATAGCTTCTTCGAGAAAGAGAATAGGTCGCTGGCTGACCTTGCGAATCTCAGAGACGAAACGCACAACGTCCTCGACGGCCTGGGGCGGGTCGGCCAAATTCTGGCACATGTCGATGCCAATGGAGATACCCCGCTTCGCGGCTTCTTCCAAGATCCAGGCTGTCCGGAAAATGTCCCGTTTGACTGAGCGGATCTTGTAAAGCTCAATGCCCTTTGACTGCAGGAGTTCAAGTTCACGGATGAATTGTGCCTTCGTGTCGCAGCATCCGCCACTTCCGTAGATCTGGATGCTGTCAAGTCGGGCTCCACCTAAGAGATCATAGACCGGCTTACCGAGGCTCTTTCCTTTTGCGTCCTGGAGGGCGATTTCGAATGCGCTGATGACGTGCCGCGCTGCCCCTTGAAGTGACCAGTAATCGCACAGACTGCGCAGGTCTTTTGTGCGACGATCTATGTCAAAAGCATCCTTGCCGACAACCTGTGGTGCACAGAGTTCTACGATTGACTTGAAGACTAATGGCGCGAATACAGCCAGGTAGCCCTCGCCGATACCTTTGACACCATTGTCGAGTGTGATCTCGACCATGCCAATGGTGCGCTTGGGCCCGTTCGGAAAGCACTCCTTGATCTCTGGATCATCTGCATCGGCGTAGGTTGAACTGAGCAGAATACAGCGGGCACTAGCGATCTGGGGCATCAATAGCCTCTCCTAAAATCAATGGGGCTGAGCAATGCCTTGCCTTGCCGGTAGCGCGCAAGGTTATCGAGAAAGAATTCTATTTTCCGCTCGAGTTCATCAACGCTCCCGCCAGCAGTGTGCTGAGTGAGCATGAGCCGAGGTGTGGCCCAGAAAGGATGACCATTTGGAATTGGCTCCTCTCGTGTCACGTCGATGACCGCACCTCCCAGTCGGTGGGCAATAAGTGCATCCGCAAGTGCATTCTCATCAACCAGTGAGCCTCGGCCAAAATTGAGAAACAATGCATCGGCCTTGAGCAATGCCAAGCGATTGGCCCCGAAGAGATTCTTGGTCCTCTCCGTGTGTGGTACACAGCAGGCAACAATGTCAGCATTACGTAAAGCTTCGTCCAACTCTGACAGCTCAAGGTCGCTGCCGAAACTAGTTATCCGGCAGTCGAAGGGTGCGAGAAGTTCCGCAAGTCTTTTGTTTATCGCGCCTCTGCCAATCATTACGACCGACAAACCCTTGAGCACGCGCAGGCGCGGTCGAAGATCGTCTCCCATCCATCCCGACCGACGCTGTAGTTCCTGAAGCGGGCCGAGACCGCGGAGAAATCCCAAAATCCCCGCCAGCATTGATTCTGCGACAGGTCCCGAGAAAAATCCGGACAGGTTGGACATCATTGGAAGATTGGGTCCCGTCGCCAGGCCGGCATTGATGTATTCACCAAAGCCAACTGATTCGAGTTGTATCCAACGCGGCTGAATTCCCTCCAGAAGCCAGTCAGCCGGCGGATTTCCAAACACCACCTCACTCGCATTGAAGGCGGCCCTTGCCTCGGGTCCGGGGGCATTCTCCGGAACGAAAAATATAGTATCCCCTCTTAGGGAATGGACAAGACTCTGTTGCTGCATCTCGGTAAGCGGAATGTATACGAGGATCTTCATGTGGTCCTCACGCGGCGAACGGATATATGCCAGGGGATGATGAGGCGCTCCGCAAGCGTTACGGCGCCGAACAGGAGAAGGCCGATCAGCGTCAGAAAAAATATGCCCGCAAACGCGAGGTCTGGCCTCATATTTCCTGTGACGATCTGAATGTAAAAGCCAAGGCCCTGGTCGGATCCGATGAACTCCGCAATCGCAGCGCCGACAGTTGCATTGATCGCTGCATACTTGAATCCAACAAAACATTGGGGCATGGCAGCCGGCAGTCTCACCTTGAGGAATGTCCGCCACACTCCCGCACCGGTCGAGCGGCAGAATCTTGTAAGCTCCTCACTCAGTGAATTGAACGCGAGAATTGCATTCAAGACGATTGGGAAGAAGCAGACCAAGAATACTATGATAACCTTGGGTAACAATCCGAAACCCAGCCACGAAATGAATAGGGGAGCGAAGGCGATCTTCGGTGTCATTTCCAGGCAGACGAAGAAGGGGTAGATTGTTCTTCGCAATACACCCGAGAACGCGATCGCCATTCCCAGTGGCAAGCCAACGAAGATCGCAACAACATAGCCGAGCAGTGTCTCGAGCCCCGTGATGTAGCTGAAGTAAAGCAGCTTGGGCATGTCAGCCCACCCATTGCGCACGACATCGGACGGTGGCGTAAGGATGTATTTGGGGATATCAAAGACCACGACGGAGTATTCCCAGACGAGGAAAAACCCGACGAAAAAGAAGATGAACATCCAGGATTGATTTACCAGTGCTCCAAACTTTGCGCCTAAGTTTGACCGGTCAGATGACTCCGTAGCCACGGAATATCTCCTGTATCTCTCGAACATGACTGATGAATTCCGGGGAGTTCTTCACTCCCAAGTCCCGTGGAAACGGCAGATTGATATCCATGAGGCGGTCAATCCGGCCGGGGCGGGGTGTGATCACCGCTACCTGGGAGGATAGTTGAACGGCTTCCTCGATCGAATGGGTGACGAATATAACGGTTGGCCGTCGCGTCATCCAGAGCGACTGTAGATCCGTCCGAATGCTCTCCCGGGTCATTGCATCCAGCTTACCGAGCGGTTCATCCAACAGCATTATATGAGGGTCGTGGACCATAGCCTGGCAGAATGCGGCTCGCTGCTGCATCCCACCTGACAGTTCATGCGGAAAGCGATCGGCAAAGTCTAGGAGTTTGACCTGTCCTAGAAGGTCAAGGACGCGGTCCTTGTACCTCCTTGGATCAAGTCCCCGCATCTCGAGCTGAAGATCCACATTGCCGCGGACGGTACGCCAGGGCACCAAGGTGTTGTCCTGGAACATGATGCCAATATCGGTTTGAGGCGCCTTTACGGCCTTCCCATCGACAATGATCTGGCCCGATGTCACATCAAGAAGACCCGCCAGCATGAGCATCAACGTTGACTTGCCGCATCCGGACGGACCGAGAAGTGAAACGAATTGCCCCTCTGCGATGTCAAGACTTACAGGACCAAAGGCATCCACGAGACTGGCCCCGCTGCCGAAGGTCTTCCTAACGTTCTCAATTGAAATCAAAGGGGGCATCACAAATCCGGAAAGAGGAGGGGAGGCTACATTAGCCTCCCCTTAGGTATGTGTAAGCCTACTGCACAAAAGCGTTCGTGTAGAAGGACTTCGGATCTGCGTTCGGATCAAGGCCATTGAACTTCTTCATGAGCGCGATCATGTCAGCCCAGTCCGAATCCACGTTGAGCCCGAGAACCTTGTCCTTGTTGGCGGGGGAGTAGAGGATGCCAAGGGTCACCTTCAGCACTTCGAGGGCCTGTGCCTTTCCGGCATCTTCATTCATGGTTCCGCCGACGATATCGCCCATGGCAGCCACCGCGGCTACAGGATCCTTCTCGGTTTCCTTGTACGACTTGATGGTTGCCTGAACGAAGCGCTTCACGAGATCAGGGTTCTTTTCGATGAGATCCTTGGTCGCCACGATGCAGTAGCCGACCTGGTTCACGCCATAGCTGGAATAGGGGAACGCGACGGGCTCTTTGCCACCGTTCGCCTTGATCTCTGCCGGCTTGTCGTCCAGACCACCGAGAATTCCAACTGCGCCACCGGCTCCTTGCAGATAGCTTGAGACGAGCGCACCGTCTGCAACATTCGTCAGCGTGATGTCGGATTCTGCCAGCCCGGCATTGGCGAGGACAATCGGGAAGAACGTATTCACGCCCGCATTTGCGGTTGTGAGCAGTGCTTTCCCCTTAAGATCCTTGATGTCCTTGATGCCGGAATCAGGATTGATGAGGATGGCTTCTGTTCCCATGGCATCGATCACCATTACTGACACGAGCGGAGCGCCCTCTGAAGCCAGCTTGGCCATGGAGCCGCAGGAGCCATAGGAAAACGTGCTGTCGCCGTTCGCAACAAGCCGGTGCGCGGAACCGGAGCCGTTTCCGGAGCGTATGTCGAGATTTATTCCTGCGTCCTTGTAGTATCCCTTGACCTTTCCAAGGGCAAAGCCTGCGTGCGAACCATAGTACATCCAGTTCAGTCGCAACTTCACATCATCTTCGGCTTTCGCTGAGGCGGACATTCCGACCAGAGCCGCCATAGCTGCTGCGCCGATCAACTTCCCAAAAATCTTCATGGATCGTCTCCCTAGGGGTTTGTTTGGCAATCTCAGTATGCGCATCGATTTTCGGACACTTCCGCTGTGCCTTCTCTTTGTTTGATCTCGTGTATCAACTCACCACTCTCGGTGCCCCGATCGCGAGGAGCATGTCGCGTGTTCTCTCACGGTACAGCTCACGAATATCGCGCGTCGGAGGCCTGCATCGGCTCGATGGGAGTCCGACGAGTTCCATGCAGAGCTTGTCGAGATATCCGTCTCCGCTGGTATAGTTCCTCTCGATATCGACCCAGAGCTTGTAGAAAGGCATGGCTTCCTGAACGAGCATCCGGGCTATCTCCGTGTAGTTTTGGCTGCGCACCTCATTCACGAGTTTTATGCCCCATTCCGGCCAGAAATTGCAGTTGTGAACCTCGAAGGCGCGGGCCCCAAGGCTGGGCATTGCAGAGTGTGCAAAATAGAGATTGTTGTCGATGATCGTGAAGCGAGAGGAGAAGTGCGAGACCACATCCTCGAATTCCATCGCGTCAGTTCTGGGTGTCGCCCATTTCAGGCCCACAATGTTCGGAATTTCGGCAAGCCGCTCGATCATGCCGAATGAAAGGTTCTGGCTGGTCCAGAATGTATTGTAGACGATGATCCCAAGGTCGGGCTCTGCGTCGGCCGCGGCCCTGATGTATTCCTCAAAATCACCTTCAGTGTGACTGAAGTAGAAGGGACAGGATACCTGGATGAATTTGGCTCCGAGGCTGCGCGCCGCCTTAGCGAGCCGCTTCAGTTCAAGCGTGCTTGTCGTCTGGGCACCCATTGCCACGGGTACGCGGCCACCGACCTCGTCGATGACAATGCTGGCGACCAGCACCCGTTCGTCGAATGTCATGGTCGAGAAGTCGCCGGCGGCTCCTCCGGCAAGGAAAGTTGCGTTGTCGGCATTGAGGCCGGAGTCGATCAGGAACCTGACGTACTGTCTCAGTGCGCTCTCGTTGACTGGCAGGTCGGGCGTATCTGAAAACGGCGTTGGGACAGTGACATAACAGCCTTCGAGAAGTCTTTTCAGGTGATCTGTCGACACTGCACTTGCTCCTCTGTGAGCATGACTTCCCAATGAGCCGCACGCCTTGCGCGCGGCCCGTTGTGAGACGGGGCATCACCGGTTTGATTTTATGAGGAGGACATTCCTCCGTGATTGAAGGATTGCACCCGTTTTTAGATCAAGATTGACTAAAATGGCAATCTAAAGAACAAATCTGGCAAAACATACCCACGGAGACCGGAATGGCGAAGAAGCTTGGCGAACGCATCGTTCCCCACTTCAACTTTATTCTGCAGCCGGAGTTTCCGTTGAATGGTCTCATTCTGGCCAGTGATTCACTGCGGATCGCCAATCAGAACAGCGGAAAGACCTTGTTCTCCTGG
>JBEIDW010000054.1:0-17867 GCA_040383265.1 Hyphomicrobiales bacterium | reverse complement strand
GGTCCACCGCGTTGCGGATCATGTGGGTTAGGGGATCGGCCAGAAGCTCCACCACCGTCTTGTCGACTTCAGTGGCTTCGCCTTCGGTTCTCAGGCGCACATCCTTGCCGGTGGCATCGGCCGCCTCACGGACGATTCGTGACATGCGCTGAAACAGGGGACGCACCGGCTGGGCGCGGATTGCCATGACGCTTTCCTGGATTTCGCGGGTGAGGCGCTCCAGTTCCTCAAGACTGCTGATCACCTCGCGGTCACGCGCGTGGTCGGAGTGGAGCACGCGCTGGGTGAGCATCGCCTGGTTGATGACCAATTCACCCACCAGGTTGATCAGCCTGTCCACCCGGTCAAGATCAACGCGGATGGTCGGCTGCACGGCAGTGCGACTGTTGGCCCGAGGAGAAGACGCTTCGCCTGCATCCACACCCGCCTGCGCGGTCGCTGCCAGTGCCGATTGCACCGCAGCGATGGCCGGGGCCTCGTCACTCACCTTCTTCAGAATCGTGGCGATGTCGAGCTCGCTCTTCTGCGCCTTGGCAGGTACGCCTTCAGGCTTCGGAGCAATGGAGATTGCCAGATCGCAATCGCCATCGACAAAGTCGAAGACCTCCTTAACGACAGCAAGATCGCTCTCTGTCTCGAGGCTGATATCCCAGGACAGGTAGCTGTCTTCCAGCTCAAGCGTGTCGAGGAAAGGCAAATTCTTGAAGTCGCAATGGCAGACCACCTTACCGAGGCGGCTCAGCTCGCGGAACAGCGCCAGTGGATCATTCGCCTTGGCATAAAGTTCCCGGAGCGGCCTGAACCGGATGGTGAACTGATTGAGGGCGGGGGCCTGCGGTTCCATAGCCTCGCCGCAGGCTGTGATGATGGGCTGGAAGTCGAAACCGTCCATGTCATCATCATCCGCGGCAGTACCGCCACCGATCAGCGCATTGAATTCCTCCTCGATCGCCACATAGGGCGCGGTGTCTCCGATGTCCCCGTCACGGCTTGCGGCCACGAGATCGGCGAGCGCATCGGCGGCGCGCAGGAAGAGCTTCATCGCTTCAGCGTCAGGCGCCAGGGCACCGGAGCGGACGCGATCAAGCGATGTCTCGAAAACATGGGCGAAGCTCACCAGGGCATCGAGCTTGAAGGCGCCAGCCCCACCCTTGATCGAGTGCACCGCGCGGAACACCGCATTCACGGTTTCCGAATCCGTATCGCCTTCCTGCATGCTGAGCAGGCCATTCTCGAGTGCCGCGAGCTGCTCCTCACATTCCTGAAAAAACGTGAGCCTGATTTCCGCCATCGCATCCATGAACGGCACTCCTCAGGCGGCGACGCGGCGAATGGCGGCGATAAGCTTCGCTGGATCGAAGGGCTTGACGATCCAGCCCGTGGCGCCGGCACGCCTGGCGCGCATCTTCTTGTCGTCATCGCTCTCCGTGGTGAGAACCAGGATCGGGAGGGCGCGGTATTTCGCGTCCTGCCGCACCGCTTCAATGAAGCCAAAGCCATCCATGCGCGGCATGTTGATGTCAGTGATGACGACTTGCGGCATCTCCTCGCGGAGAACGTCGAGGCCGTGAAGGCCGTCTTCGGCCTGCACGACACGGAAGCCGGCATCGACAAGCGCCATGCGGAGCATGTCACGCATGGTGCGGGAATCGTCTACAGTCAGGATAGTCACGGTCATGAGAAGAGTCCTTCACCCTGAAGAAAGTCCGGCGGAAAGCCGAGGAGGTTAGCCGCGTCGAACAACGCATCCGATGCGGAGGCGACGTGGAAGTCATGCCCGTCAGACTTCCACGTCATCCAGGCGGCAAGCAGCGCCTGAAGCGCGATGGTCGACGCGCGGGCAACCTCCCCCGCTTCGATGACGACTGCGGTGTTGCGCGCCTTCTTCAGGTCACGCAGCAGTTCATCCATGGCGGTCATGTCAAGCGTGGGCTTGAGCCGCAGGACGGTGATGCCGAGGGATTCACTCATGGTGTGGTGAATTCCGCGGCTGTGGTTACGCGAGCAGGGATCATTGCCTCAGGCTCCATCCGTTGGTCGTGGAACGGACCCTAGAAACGGAAGTTTGTGCCAGGCTGGATGTGATGGAATGTGCCGCCGGAGATCAGCGGTGGCTCGTCACTTCGATAAAGGCAGCAGCGGCGATGCAGGCCGTGCCGGCAACTTGCATCACACCGAATGGTTCGCCGGAGAACATCGCGGCGGTGACGGCGCCCATCAAGACCTCCGTCATAAGCAGTATGCCGACACGGCCTGAATCGATGCGCTGCGCCGCCCACAACACAAGAAAGTTTGGCGGCACGAAAAAGATGAGCGCCATCGCCACCGCCCACGGAAACGCTTCGGCAGGATTAGTGGCGGCGGCGGAGTCTGAGCCCATGCCCATCGCGGCAATCACGATGATGAGCGATGCGGCAAGCCCGCCGATACTGAAGGCAAAGAAGGGAAGTGCTATGCCACGTGCCGGCTTGTGAAAGCTCCGCATCGTACCGGCCGCCCAGATCATGCCGCTGATCAGCGCCAGCCAATCGCCCTTATTGCGGGGCATTGGCATCCCATGGTCAAAACCAAGGATGAAGGCCAGGCCGCAAAAGCCGAGCACAATGGCAAGAGCCCGGGCCACCGTGAGCCGCTCCCGCAGGAAGACGACGCCAGCAAGCGTGCTCCACACCGGCGTGAGGTAGAACAGGAGGATGGCATTGATCACCTCGGTGAGAACGAGGCTGACCGTGTAGAGCGAGAAGGCCAGCCCCAGCAGCGTGCCGGTGAGAAGCTGGCCGCTGAAGCCTTGCCAAGCCACCTTGCGCAGGAGAAAGGGCAAGGGCGCCAGCGCCGCCGTGAAAAAGCAAACAGCACTGACCCAGCCGCCGCCCAGGCCCATGTCAGAGATCGAGCGGAGCGGCAGCCAGAAACAGCCCCACATGGCGCCGCTCAGCGCGACGGCAAGCGAGGCCCAGGCCCGGATGCTTGACTGTTGTGCCGCGTCAGCGCGCATGAAACCCCGATGCAAGCCGAAAAAGCAGCTTCTGCGTCAGACGTATACGATGCGCGGGGGGAGGGAAAGGGGCACTGAACGATCAGCCCGCATGACGGCGGTTTTCATCCATGGCGGATTGCAGCGTCTCAAGGGCTTCCGGGGTCAGCCGTAAGCGAGCCAGCGGCATGACAAGCGCGTTCTCCCAGTGAACGTGGCGGCGATAACGCTCGAAGAACCCACGCAACATGTAGCCGAGCATCTCTGGATTGGCTGGGCGGCCGCCCTGGCTCAGGGTTTCCAGTGCCTCGGCGATTTCGGAGGCAAAGTCATTGTCGGACGAATGCTCCTGCGCCAGACGTTCGAGAATCTGGTCAAGGTCGTCTTCCGGCCTGGCGCACTGGCGCAGCAGCGGAAACAATGCCGTTTCCTCGTCATGATGATGAAGCGGGAGGTCGAACTGAAGGCAGGCGGCCACCTGGGCACAGAGGCGGCGGTCAACCTCGTCGGGCAGGCCATCGGCGATGCGCTCCATGGCATCACACATCTGCACTTGCGTCGCATGGGCGCTGGCGATCACATCCAGTGGGTTCCGGGCGAGGGGATTCAATCTCCCACTGGCGGCGAATTCAGACATCGGGGAAGGCATTTCCTGACAACACTCTGTCATTTCGGCTGTACCGCGGTCCCAATCCTTGATTCAGATCAATCAATTACCCCGCCGCCGGCAGCCAGTGCCTCTTCCACTGCCCAGCGGGTGGGCAGCGGCGCGATGGCGCCAAGGCCCAACGTTGCCAGGGCGGCGGCGGCATTGGCGAAGCGGGTGGCGTCGGCCAACGCCGCGCCGCGCAGATGCTCGGCAATCAGCGCCCCAGTAAAGGCATCGCCCGCACCCGTCGCGTCCACCGCCGCCACGGGCCGCCCGGGCACATGATCAAGCCCCTGCCCCGTAGCAAGAATCGCGCCCTCGGCTCCCATGGTGACAATGACCGCCTGAGCCCCCAGCGCCAGGAAGCGGGCGGCAATCTCCCGGGGGTTGGTGAGACCCATCAGACCTTGGCAGTCTTCAAGTGACGTCTTGAGAATATCGGCCTGGGCTGCGGTACGGTCGATCAGTGGCAAGGCCGTTTCGGGCGTCCAAAGGCGGGGCCTGAAATTTGTGTCAAACGACACGCTGCGGCCTGCGGCCTTTGCAAGGGCGATGGCCTTTGCGACGGTGGCGGCCGCAGTTTCGCTGATCGCCAGGCTGATGCCGGAGACATGGAGAAATCTCGCGCCCCTGATCTGATCAGGATTGAGACCTGAAGGCTCCATGAGGCTCGCCGCCGAACCTTTGCGGCGATAGGTGAAGGCGTGGCCGTCTGGTCCATGGGTGACGAAATAAAGCCCTGTCGGTGCATCGGGGTCGAGGACGACGCTGGCCGCATCCACGCCCTCACGCCGCATGAGCGCGAGGAGTTCCTCGCCGAAGACATCCCTGCCGAGCCTTGTGACATAAGCGCAGGATGCGCCAAGCCTCGCCGCGGCAATGGCAACATTGAGCGTATCGCCACCGAAGCCCGGCAGATAGCGCCCGTCAGTCTCCCGGTTCAGTTCGTAGAGCGGCTCGCCGAGGGAGACGAGATCAGAGCAGGTCACTGGGATCAGGCCGCGCCCTGCAGCGCCCCAGGCCCTGGAATGGCGCCCGAGGGGCACTTGCCGGCGATGATCATGCCGAGCACATCGTCATGGCTGACATCCGAAGTGCGCGCGGTTCCAACCACGCGGCCATTCTTCATCACCGTAACGCGATCAGCGAGGTCGAACACATCATGGATGTCATGACTGATGAGGAAGATGCCAATGCCTTCCGCCTTGAGCTGCTTGATGAGTTCACCCACCTGAGCGGTTTCCTGCGGCCCAAGTGCGGCCGTCGGCTCGTCCATGATGAGGATGCGGGCGTTGAAGTGGATGGCGCGCGCGATGGCGACCGATTGGCGCTGGCCACCGGACAAGGCCGTCACCGGCTCCTTGAAACGGCGGAAGTTTGGATTGAGGCGGCCCATGACCTTCCGGCATTCGGCCTCCATCGCCACGTCGTCCAGCGTGCCGAAGCGGGTGCGCAGTTCACGGCCCAGATACAGATTGGCCGCGGCATCGACGTTGTCGGCAAGGGCAAGCGTCTGGTAGATCGTCTCGATGCCGAGTGCCTTTGCGTCACGCGGGTTGTTGATCTCCACCTTGCCGCCATTGATGAAGATTTCACCGTGGTCGCGCTTGTAGGCGCCCGAGAGGATCTTGATCAAGGTGGACTTGCCGGCGCCATTATGGCCAAGGAGGCCAACCACTTCGCCTGGATAGAGATCAACGGTGGCGTGATCGACCGCCTTGATGCCGCCAAAGGCGATCGAGATATCGCGCATCTCGATCAGCGGCGGGCCCTTGGCTTCGCTGTGGGTGGCGTGATGGTGCGCTGACGTGCTGCTCATGTTCGCCTCTCCTTACTTCACGCGCCGCCGGTAGACCTGGTCGATGAACACCGCAAAGACCAGAACGCAGCCCACGACGATATCCTTTGTGGCGGATTCGAAATTCAGAAGCGTCATGCCCGACTGGAGCGACTGCATCACCAGCGCACCCAGCATCGCACCGTAGATGGTGCCGAGGCCACCCGCCAGCGACGTGCCGCCAATGACGGCGGCGGCAATGACATAAAGCTCGTCAAACTGGCCCAGCGCATTGGTGGCTGAGTCGAGACGCGCTGACGAAATGGACGCCGAGAGGGCCGCCAGCATGCCCATCAGCGTGAACACCATCACCGTGATCTTGCGGGTGTTGATGCCGGCCAGTTCTGCCGCTTCCGGGTTGCCGCCGATGGCGTAGACATAGCGGCCGAAGCGGGTGCGGTTGGCGAGGAATGTCATGGCAAGCCCGGCACCAAGCGCGATCAGGACGGGGATCGAATAACCAAAGGCGATGTTCATCCCTTCCGGCGGCACGGTTGTGCCCGTCGCCTGCGCCCAGCGGTCCACCACGCCCTTGGGCCAGTAATAGGAATTGACGACCCAGGTAACGAGGAGAACCACGACGCAGCCCGCGATGGCAAGCACATATTCCGCCCACACAGGACGGAGCGCGAAGTTGAAGCGCTTGCGCTGCTTGCGGCCATGCAGAATGAGGCCGACGATCACCGCGCAAATCACGAAGCCGAGGATCCAGCTGGCCGTGGCGCCGATGGAGCCCGGCGTGATGCCGGAGATGCCGCCGCCGATCAGCTTGAAGTTCTTGTCCATGGGGGCGACGGTTTCACCGCGGATCACCGACCAGGCGGCGCCCCGCCATACGATGAGACCGCCCAGCGTCACGATGAAGGACGGAATGCCGAGATAGGCGATGAGGCTGCCATGCAGCGCGCCGATGGCCGCGCCGATACCAAGGCCAAGAATCAGCGTGATGATCCAGATGGCCGGATGGCCGACACCGAGCGCGGGCCCCAGCCAGTAGACCTGCATGGTACCGATGCAGACAGCGGTGAAGCCGAGGATTGAGCCGACCGAAAGATCAATGTGGCGCATGACGATGATGAGCACCATGCCCGTGGTCATCACCGCGATGGAGGAGGTCTGGACGAGGAGAATCCACAGGTTGCGCGGCGTGAGGAAGCTTCCGCCGAAAATGCCTTCACCGCCACGGATGAAACTGCTGGCGATGTCGAAGCCCACCCAGATGAAGAGGAGAGCCGCAATCATGCCCAGCATGCGCGAGTCGATTTCGGTGGCGCGCAGGAACCGCGTTACCGGGCCTTCCTGAGCCATAGCCGGAGTCTGTGTGTGGTCTACCGCAGCCATTGGGGCGCCTCCCTCAACTTGAATGCAGGTTGATCGCGCAGCGCTTCTGAAGGCGCTGTCTCTTATGAAAACCGCGCCACCCTTTAGGAGAGTGGCGCGGCCAATGTTGTGTCAGGACATGCCGTGGTTCAACGGCAGATCAGTTGCAGGCCGCAACCGAGCCAGCGGCCACACCGGCGCAGGCTTCTTCCTTGGTCACCCAGCCAGCACCGATCACGTCACCGAGGTTGTCCTTGGTGATCGGGTTCGGCGGAATGAGGACGGCATTCACCTCAACGCCCTTGGCGCCGCCGCTGAACTTGGCCACACCCGGAATGTCGGTTGCGCCCTTGCCATCGGCGATCATGTTGGCGAATTCGGCGGCGGACTTGCCGAGAACGCGCGAGTCTTTCCAGACCGACACGAGCTGAGTGCCGAGCGCCACGCGGTTCAGAGCGGCCTTGTCGCCGTCCTGGCCGGTGACCGGAACGGAACCAGCAAGGCCCTGGGCTTCGAGGGCAGCCACGACGCCGCCGGCCATGCCGTCATTCTGCGAGATCACGGCGTCAACCTTGTTGTTCACCGAGGTCAGGCACTGCTCCATGTTCTTCTGGGCAGCGTCCGGCTTCCAGCCGTCCGTGAAGGTTTCGCAGACGTTCTTGATCTTGCCGGCATCCATGTTGGGCTTCAGGACTTCCATGATGCCCTGGAACAGGAAGGTGGCGTTCGGGTCGCCCTTGTCGCCCTTGATGAAGGCGAAATCGCCTTCCTGCTTGCCCTTCTCGAGCATGGTCTTGGCCATCAGACGGCCAACGCCCACGTTGTCGAAGGTGACATAGAGCGCATCCGGATGCTCGACGAGCACGTCATAGGAGATCATCTTCACGCCGGCGTCAGCCGCGGCCTGGAAGGCCGGGAGGATGGCGTCGGAGTCAAAGGCGACGACGAGAATGACGTTGCAGCCCTGCGTGATCAGGCCTTCGATATCGGCCTGCTGCTTGGCGGCGGAGCCCTGCGCGTCAGCCGAGAAGTACTTGTTGCCGGCCGCTTCGACGACTTCCTTGATCGCCGCTTCGTCGGTCTTCCAGCGCTCTTCCTGGAACGTCTTCCAGGATACGCAGATGTTCTTGCCGGCCGCTTCGGCCGACATCGCGGACGCGCCGAGGATCAGCGCGCCGGCAGCCAAGGTCAGAAACTTGCGATACATTCTTCGGGTCCTCCTCCAAGCCACTTGGCCCCCGTGAGACGCCTCCCTGAAGCAGCTTATCGCCACCGCACGGGGATCTGGGCCATGGACGAACTGTTGTTTTATTTCGGCGTCCAAAAAAATGTTGCGACAAAGCGGCGCGCGAGTCAATATCCAAAATAAGCAAAACAAAATAGTGCAGTGCAAAAATTTGCTGCAATTGCGAAGGAAAGACCATGCGGGAGAAAGCCGACAGCGATCTCGTGCGGCGGCAGAACCGGCTTCTGCTGATCGAAGCGCTGCGCCAGCATGGGCCTCTTGCCAGGATCGAGATGGGCCGCCACACCGGACTGTCGCCCGCCTCCATCACATCCATTGCCTCACAATTGATTGCGGATGGCATTCTGCAGGAAGCCGACCAGCAGCAACCTCATGAAGGCGCGCACCGGCGCGGGCGGCCCCTCACCCAGATCGACATCAACCCGAAGGCGGCGCATGTGGTGGCTGTGAAGATTTCGATCGACGGCATGGAACTGGCGCTAGCCGATGGGCGCGGCGCAATCCTGACGCGGCGTACCTCCCGCACGGCAACCTATGACGCGGACCCACAAGCCTTCGGCCAGCTGGTCGCCTCCGAGATTGCCGCACTTCTCACGAAGGCCCGCATTCCGACGCGCCGGGTAGCGCGCGCCGCAATCGCAGTGCAGGGCGTGGCCGACTCGCAGACCGGCACTGTGGTATGGAGCCCGGCCTTCCGGACACGGAATATCTCGGTGGCGTCAGCAGTCGAGGACAGGCTCAACATTCCCTGCACCGTGGCGAATGACGCCAACATGATCGCCGAAGGCCTCATCAGCACCGACAGAAGCCGCTACGGCGGCACGGTGGCCGTGGTGTTCATGGGCTATGGCGTAGGCATGGGGCTCATCATCAATGGTCAGGTCTATCACGGTCCAACGGGTGCTGCGGCGGAGTTCGGCCACATGAACCATTTGCCGCGCGGACCCTTGTGCCGTTGCGGGCGGCGCGGCTGTGTAGAGGCTTATGCCGCAGATTACAGCCTGCTGCGCTGGGCGTCCGGCGAGGCGGAAACCCAGGTGCCCTCCTTTGCCGCAGTTCCCGAGGAAGACATGCTGGTCCTTGAGGCGGCAGCGCGGCGCGGCGAGGCCCATGCCAGCGGGGCCTATGCCAAGGCTGGTGAGGCGCTGGGCTTCGGCATGGCGCGGCTTATCGCTATTCTCTCACCCTCGCGCATCGTGCTGACAGGCCCCGGCACACGCGCCATGGAGTTGATCGAGCCGCATCTTCGCCGCGCGATCGAGGACGGCGTGGTTGACGAACTCCGGCGCAACGTCGAAATCGAAGTGGTGCCGATCCACACCGACATGATCATCAAGGGAACCATTGACCGGGCGCTGCGCCAGGTGGACCGCGAATTCTTCGCCCATGGCCCACTGGTGAAGCGAAACCGTGAACTTGAGAACATCGCATGAGGATAACACGGCGTTTGGCACTGAAGGCCGCTGCGGCATTGTTCCTGACCGGTCATGCGCGCGCAACCACGGCAGCAGAGAACAGGGCCGGGGATGTCTTGCGTCAGTGGTACCGGCTGGTGCTGCAGTTGGTGCGCCACACGGCCACCTATTCGCCACCCGTGGCCAGCCGCTCCTTCGCCTATCTGGGCGTTGCCGCCTATCAGGCGGTGGCGAGTTCTTCCGCCGGCCTCGCCTCGCTCGAAGGTCAGCTCAACGGGCTGGCATCGCTTCCAGCCCGCAAGCCGGGAGAAACCTATTCCGATGCGGTGATCATTCACTGCGTCATGGCCGGCGCCGTGAATGCTTTCTTCGGCAACACCGGGCCTACTGGGCAACGCGTCATTGCGGCGACGGAGAAGAAGCTGAAGACAGAAGCAATGACCAGCGTTACGGATGATGTCGCCGAACGCAGCCTTGCCTATGGCGAAGCATTGACGGCGGCGATCCTCAGGTGGTCCGAAAGCGACGGCGGTGCGGTGATCGAAAACATGGGCTTCCCCATGGACTACGCGCTTAACCCAGCGCCCGGCCACTGGGCGCCCACCAGCGCCATCCGCCAGCAGCAGGCTCCGCTCCTGCCCGGGTGGGGCCGTAACCGCAGTTTCGCCATGCCGGACGGGGCAGCCTGCGCCATTGCGCCGCCACCCGCCTACAGCCAAGACCCCAACTCTGACTTCTACCGCGAAGCCAGGGAAGTCTATGATACGGTCCGAAGCCTGACCAAGGAACAGGAAGTGATCGCCCGCTTCTGGTCAGACGATCCCATGCTCTCGCCCACGCCGCCCGGCCACTGGGTATTCATCGCGCTGGATATACTGGACCTGGAGAAGGCTGACGCCACCAAGACAGCCGATGTGCTGATGCGGCTCGGCGTTGCGCTGGCAGATGCCTTTATCGGCTGCTGGCATGCCAAGTACGAGTATGACCTCCTGCGGCCAGTCACTTACATCCGCAAGGTGATTGATCCCAAGTTCGAGCCGCTGCTCATCACACCGCCCTTCCCCGAGTATCCCAGCGGACACAGCGTGCAGTCAGGCGCCGCCGCCGTGGTGCTGACCGCCGCCTTTGGCCAAAACTTCGCCTTCACCGACAATACGCATGTGCGCGATGGATTCGCGCCGCGCAGCTTTGCAAGCTTCGAGGCGGCAGCCGAAGAGGCCGGCATGTCGCGTCTCTATGGCGGCATCCACTTCCGCGCGGCCATTGACCGCGGGCTCGAGCAGGGCCGCTGCATTGGCCGGCATGCGGTGGCCCTCAAAACGCGGAACGCGGCATGAAGGCCGCCCTCCGCGCCCTGATTGGCGTCATCCTGCCCATGAGCGCAGGCACAGCTTCGGGGGCGGGCACGCCCCTTGTTCCTCAGTATACAGAAGACACTCAGGGTTCCGGCATCGACAGCGTCTACCGGGGTGAGTGGGAATACATGGTGGGCGGCGGCGCAGCCGTGTTCGACTGCAATGGCGACGGCTTCGAGGACGTGTTGCTGGCGGGCGGCGAGAATGCCGCCAGCTTCTTTGTAAACCGAAGCGTGACAGGTGGCCCCCTCCGCTTCGAGAAGCAGCCAAGCGGACTGGAGTTCAAGGGCGTCACGGGCGCTTATCCGATAGACATCGACAGCGACGGCATCATGGATGTCGTCGTGCTGCGGGTGGGCGAGAACCACGTGATGCGCGGCGAAGGCCAATGCCGCTTTGGCCGCGCCAATGAAGCCTGGGGATTTGATGGCGGAGACGCATGGTCCGCCGCCTTTGCCGCAACATGGGAGATGGGATCCTCGTGGCCCAGCCTTGCTGTTGGCAACTACATCGACCGCAATGAGGAAATGGAACCGTGGGGCTCCTGCACGCCGAACTGGCTGCACCGCCCAAAGAATGCGGGAACGGGCTATGACGCGCCCTTGCCCCTCACGCCCAGCTATTGCCCGCTCTCCATGTTGTTCACCGACTGGAGCAATTCCGGCGTGGCGGACCTTCGTATGGCCAATGACCGCGAATACTACGAGGGTGGCGAGGAACAGCTGTGGCGCATGGAGCCCGGCAAGCCGCCGCGCCTCTACACAAGGGCAGAAGGCTGGCGTTATCTGCGCCTCTGGGGCATGGGCCTTGCGGGCTATGACCTCGACGGCGACGGCTATCAGGAATATGCCATCACCAGCATGGCCGACAATAAGCTGCAGACGCTCGACGCGCCGCCGAAGGACGGCTCGACGCCGAGGCCCTCCTACAAGGATGTCGGCTGGCCCAAGGGCGTTACAGCACACCGGCCATTCATGGGGGATGACCTCAGGCCCTCCACCGCCTGGCACACGGAATTCCAGGACGTGAACAATGATGGCCGGGTGGACCTGTTCATCGCCAAGGGCAATGTATCCGAAATGCCGGACTTCGCGATGAAGGACCCGAACAATCTTCTGGTGCAGGGTCCGGACGGCACGTTCATCGAGATGGCGCACAAGGCGGGCGTGGCCTCCACCGAGACCGCGCGGGGCGGCGCGATGGCGGATTTCAACCTCGATGGGCTGATCGACCTTCTGGTGGTGAACCGCAACAGCCGCGCGCAGCTCTGGCGCAATACCACGGCCAATGCCGGGAACTGGGTCGGACTACGCCTCAGCCAGACATCGCCCAACGTCAACGCGGTTGGCGCCATGGTGGAGGTGAAAACGCGTGAGGCGACGATGCGGCGCGAAGTGACCGTGGGTGGCGGCCACGTATCCGGGCAAGCGGGCTGGATTCACTTCGGGCTGGGCACGGCGGAGACGGCCGAGGTCCGCGTGCGCTGGCCGGGCGAAGGCTGGAGCGCTGCTTACACCGTCAAAGCCAATCACTTTGCGCTTCTCGGAAAATTGAACGTCACGGCGCAAGACTGGTCGCCGTCCCGCTAGCACCTGGCCTTCAATCCGCTTATGAGGCTTGAAGACGGAGTGATTTGACATGACTTTCAGCCTGACCCGCAGGGCCTTGGCGAGCCTCGCCGCACTTGCACCCTTCATCGGCGCTGCCCGCGCGGAGGAGGATTGGGCCGCCATCGAAGCGCAAGCGAAGGGGCAAACTGTCTATTTCAACGCCTGGGCCGGTTCTCCGCAGATCAACGCCTATATCGCCTGGGTAGCCGAGGTTTTGAAAGAGCGCCATGGAATCACGCTCGAACACGTGAAGCTGCAGGACACCGGCGAAGCCGTGCGCCGGGTCCGCGACGAAGTGACAGCGGGAAAGCCCGGCAGCGTGGATCTCATCTGGATCAATGGCGAGAACTTCCGCGTGATGAAGCAGGAGAAGCTGCTCTTCGGGCCGTTTGCCGGACGCCTGCCCAACTTCGCGCTTGTCGATGTCTCGGGCAAGCCGACAACAATCATCGACTTCGCGGAACCAACTGACGGGTTCGAGGCTCCCTGGGGCATGGCGCAGCTCACCTTCTTCGGCGATGGCCAGAAGCTTGCCACGCCACCACTCTCGATGATGGACCTGTTGCAACTGGCGAAGACGCAGCCTGGCCGCATCACCTATCCGGCCCCGCCCGACTTTCACGGCACGACCTTTGTGAAGCAGGTGCTGGTCGAAACGATCAGGGACAAGGCGCTGCTGGACAGGCCGACCGACAAGGCGGGATTCACCGACGCCGCAAAACCGATGTTTGACTATCTCGATGCGCTGCACCCGCATCTCTGGCGGGAGGGCAAGCAGTTCCCACCAAGCCAGGCCCAGCAGAAGCAGATGTTGGCCGATGGCGAATTGCTGATGGCACTGACCTTCAACCCCAATGAGCCTGCGAACCTCGTGGCCTCGGGCGAGCTTCCCGCCACCACCTTTGCCTGGCAGAACAGTGGTGGCACGATTGGCAACACGCATTTCGTGGCAATCCCCATCAACGCGCAGGCCGGAGCGGCGGCGCAGGTCGTGGCGAATTTCCTGATGTCAGCGGAGGCGCAGGCCCGGAAGGCGGATTTGGACATTTGGGGAGACCCAACAGTACTTGATGTAAAGAAGCTCCCGCCTGCAGAGCAGGCGCTGTTCAAGTCAGGCGATGTGCCGGGCGGAGTGAGATTCCCGGCAGACGCCATTCCGGAGCCACATGGCAGCTGGGTGCCATTGATCGAGGCGGCATGGCTCGAACGCTTCGGCGCCTGACACCGCTGGCCGGAGCCCTGCCGCTGGTGCTGCTGTGGGCGCTGCCGCTGCTGCTCTCGCTTGCGATAACTGCGGCCTCCGCCAGCGACACGCAGGCATGGCGGGCGCTGCTGGCGCATCCACAGCTCTTTCCGGCTCTGTTCCTATCGATGTTCACAGGGCTGGCCGCGACGCTCACCGCATTGCTCCTGACACTGATCATTCTGGCGGGCTTTCAGGGAACCGCGCTCTGGCACCGGCTACAGGCCTGTGCAGCAGCAGGGCTTGCCGTACCGCATCTCGCCTTTGCCATCGGCTTCGGTTTCCTCATCATGCCCTCGGGGCTTCTCGCCCGTCTTGCCAGTGGCGATGCTTCGCCTCCGGCATGGATCACCGTGCAGGATCCCTGGGGCCTGTCGCTGACGGCAGCGCTGGCGGTGAAGGAAATCCCCTTCCTTCTCACCGCCGCCTTCGCCGCGCTATTCCGTGGCGATGCGGCCCGGCTGATGGACCAGCACGCCCGTGCCGCAGCCAGCCTCGGCCATGGCAAGGGCTCGATCTTCCTGCGCATCATCATGCCGCAGCTTCTGGCGCAGCTCCGATGGCCGTTGGTCATTGTGTTCGTCTATGGCGCAACGGTGGTGGACATGGCTCTGGTGTTAGGGCCGACCCAACCGCCGACCTTCGCCGTGGTAGCCTGGCACGCCCTCAATGACGTGGAGCCTGCCGCAAACCGCATGGGGCTTGCCGCAACGCTTCTGCTGACGGCCATTCTCGCCATGGCAATACTAACTGTTCATGGCCTGCTGCACGCCAGCCGAGACATGCAACGCCGGTTCCTGACTGCGGGGCCATCCGCCTTGCCAGCACCGCGGATCGGGGCTGGTATCATTGCGGTGATCATCTCCGCCTTGCTCCTGTTGTCGATCTTCCTTCTGCTGCCGCTGTCCGCCGCGCCACGCTGGCCGTGGCCGGGCATTCTGCCTCCCCTCACCGGCGGCACGGCTTGGGCAACGCTGGCCGCCTCACCCGCGCCGCTGCTGCTCAGCCTCGGCCTGTCATTGGCTGTATCCGCTGTTTCCATCCTGATTGCCGTGCTGTGGCTGGAAACCCAGCCTGAGGCGCGGGACCGGTGGCTCTTGTGGCTGGCACTTCTCTCGCTGGCCGTGCCGCAACTTGCAGTGGCTGGCGGTCAATATCGATTGTTCCTCGACGTGGGGCTTGGCGGTAAACTGGCAGGGCTGTTCCTTGCCCATCTGAGCCTTGCGCTGGCCTATGTGATGATTGTGCTCTCCGGCCCCTACCGCGGCTTTGATGGCCGCTACATGAAAGCCGCGCGGGCGCTTCACGCCTCGCCAGCGTCCGCTCTGATCCGGGTGAAACTGCCGCTGCTGAAAGCGCCACTCCTCACCGCCTCCGCCATCGGCTTTGCCGTCTCCATCGTGCAGTATGTGCCCGCGCAGCTCATTGCAGCAGGCCGCTTCGCCACACTGCCAATGGAGGCGGTGACGCTGTCTTCCGGCGGCAGCAGACCGCTCACCGCAGCGTATGCGCTGGCACTCACCCTGCCGCCGCTGGCGGCCTTCCTGCTTGCAGGCATTGTGGGGAGGCCGAGATGGCGCTGAGCCTCACCGATGTATCGATCCGTCTCGGTGGCGGGATGCTCATCCATCCGGTCTCGCTCAGCATCAAGCCGGGCGAGATCGTGACGCTGATGGGGCAGAGTGGCGCGGGAAAGTCCACCTTGCTGTCGTTCATCGCGGGTGATCTCGAAGCACCGTTTTCTGCATCAGGCACAGTGCGCCTTGGGGGCGCGGCGCTCAATGACGTGCCACCCGAAGCCCGCCACATTGGCCGCCTGTTTCAGGATGACCTGCTCTTTCCCCACCTCACCGTGGGCGAAAACCTGCTGTTCGGCATGGCGCGGGGACCAGGGCCTGAGCGGCTGAAGATGATGCAGGCGGCACTGGCTGAAGCAGATCTTGCGGGCTTCTCAGAAAGGCCGCCGCACACGCTCTCGGGCGGACAGCGGGCGCGCGTGGCGCTGATGCGCGCGCTTCTGGCGAACCCCCGCGCCATGCTGCTGGACGAGCCCTTCAACAAACTTGATGCGGACCTGCGCGCCCAGATGCGTGACTTCGTATTCCGTCACATCCGCGCCCGCAACATTCCCTGCCTGATGGTCACCCATGACCGCGGCGATGCACCGGACCATGGCCGCATCCTGCGGCTGAAAGGCGGAGAGGTGAAAGATGCTTGACCGCCTGACACTCAATCTCGTGAAGCCGCTGAACGACAAGGCCGCTGCCATCCTCTCACACCGTGGTGTCACTGCCGATCAGGCAACGGTTGCAGGGTTCGGGTTCGGCATGATCGCCGCCGTCATGATAGCGGCGGGCTTCACCGGCCTTGCCATCCTGCCGCTGCTCATCAACCGCGCGCTCGATGGAATCGACGGAGCGCTGGCCCGCCTCTCCGGCCCAACCGAGCGGGGCGCCTTTCTCGACATCTCGCTGGACTTCGTCTTCTACGGCGCCATTCCGCTGGCCTTCGCGGTGGCCGATCCGCAAGCGAATGCCATGGCGGCGGCAACGCTGCTCGCGGCGTTCCTTGCCACCGGCACGAGCTTCCTCGCCTTCGCCGTGATGGCGGAGAAGCGCGGCCTCAAGAGCACTGCCTACCCGTCAAAGTCCTTCTACTATCTCGGCGGCCTCACAGAGGGCACAGAGACGATCCTGTGCTTCCTCGCCATGTGCCTGTGGCCCGGCCACTTCGTGGAACTCGCCTTTGTCTATGCCGCACTCTGCGCGCTCACGGCCGGCACGCGGCTGTTCGCCGGGTGGAAGATGTTCGGCTGACAGGCGCTGCCGCCACAGCGCAGAAAAAATTTCGCCCGGCGTTCTAAAAACACTTGCATGTGACAGCGAACGGAAACATATACCGCGCGCCCAGAGTCGCACGTGCCTCAAGGATTTCCCCAAAGCAACGACGGTGCGGGCTTTTTGGTCTCTGCCGGCTCCTCCAAAGGCCGGGGTTACTGAGAGGCACCACTATCCTTGCCCCATGTGCGATTGGGATTGCCCGATCAAGCCAAGGCGAAACGTCAGTCAGGACGAATGCGTACCCACGTCTCCATCGCGTGGGGCGGCCGTCATCCTGCCGACATTGGCAACGCATTTCTTGATTTCGGGAGATACCCCCATGGCAGCCACCGCCCGCATCCTTGATTTCCTCCGCGACACCCGTCCCGATGGGCCCTGCCTCGTGGTCGATCTCGAGGTCATCGCCGAGAACTACCGCGCCTTCACCCGCGCCATGCCGGACACCCGCATCTTCTATGCGGTGAAGGCCAACCCCGCGCCAGAGGTGCTGAAGCTTCTTGCTGACATGGGATCCTGCTTCGACACGGCCTCGGTGCCGGAAATCGAGATGGCCCTTGCCGCCGGCGCCACGCCCGACCGAATCTCCTTCGGCAACACCATCAAGAAGGAGCGCGACATTGCGCGCGCCCACCAGCTGGGCGTGAAGCTCTACGCCGTCGATTCGGACGAGGAAGTGGAGAAGGTGGCACGCGCCGCGCCGGGTGCCAGTGTGTTCTGCCGCATCCTCACCGATGGCGCGGGCGCCGAGTGGCCGCTGTCGCGCAAGTTCGGCTGCGAGCCCGCCATGGCGGTGGATGTGCTGATGCACGCCCATGCGCTGGGGCTCGAAGCCTATGGCATCTCCTTCCACGTCGGCTCGCAGCAGACGAGGCTCGAGGCCTGGGATTCGGCACTGGCTGAGTCGAAGGCGATCTTCGACGCGATGCAGGCCCGCGGAATCACCCTCAAGATGGTGAATCTCGGCGGCGGCTTCCCGACCAAGTACCTGAAAGAGGTGCCGGGCACGGGGGCCTATGCCAACGCCATCCATGAGGGGCTGACCAAGCATTTCGGCAACGCGATCCCCGAAACGATCATCGAGCCGGGCCGCGGCATGGTGGGCAATGCGGGCGTGGTGAAGGCGGAGGTCGTGCTGATCTCGAAGAAGCACGCCAACGACAACCACCGCTGGGTCTACCTCGACATCGGCAAGTTCGGCGGCCTCGCTGAGACGATGGACGAAGCGATCCGCTACCCGATCGTGACGGCGAAGGATGGCGATGCGAATGCACCCTGCGTGATCGCCTGCCCGACGTGTGACTCAGCCGACGTGCGCTACGAGAATGTGACGTATGACCTGCCCGTGACGCTCACGGTCGGCGATTAGGTGCTGATCGAG
>JBEIDW010000053.1:0-18422 GCA_040383265.1 Hyphomicrobiales bacterium | reverse complement strand
GTGGTGAAGGCCGAAGTCGTGCTGATCTCGAAGAAGCACGCCAACGACAATCACCGCTGGGTCTATCTCGACATCGGCAAGTTCGGCGGCCTCGCCGAGACGATGGACGAGGCGATCCGCTACCCCATCGTGACGGCGAAGGATGGCGATGCGAAGGCACCCTGCGTGATCGCCGGCCCGACGTGTGACTCAGCCGACGTGCTCTACGAGAAGGTGCCGTATGACCTGCCCGTGACACTCACGGTCGGCGATGAGGTGCTGATCGAGGCCACCGGCGCCTACACGACGACCTATGCCGCAGTGGCCTTCAACGGCTTCTCGCCGCTCAAGGCCTACATCATCTGACGGGCTGACGCCCGTTCCCACACTCCAGTCGCCCCCGGACCGAAAGCCCGGGGGACCATCCAACTCTTTGGATTCCGGCGTGAAGCGCCGGGATGACAGGAAGGTTTGTTCGACATGATCACCATCCGCCCTGAAATGAGTGCTGACATTGCACCGCGTGAGCGCCTGCTGGACCGCGCCTTTGGCAAGCGCCGCTTCACCAAGACATCCGAGCGCCTGCGTGAGGGCCGCCTGCCCGCGCAAGGCCTCGCCTTCACCGCTGTGGATGCGAAGGACAGGCTCATCGGTACGCTGCGCCTGTGGGATGTGTTCGCCGGTTCCGCCGGGCCTGCTCTGCTGCTCGGACCCTTGTGCGTTGAGTGCAAGGCACAGGGCAAGGGCATCGGTGCGGCGCTGATGCGCCACGCCCTGGCCGAGGCAAAGGCACTGGGCCATGCAGGCATCATCCTGGTGGGTGATGCGCCCTACTATGAACGCTTCGGCTTCACCCATGGGCCGGTGGCGGACCTGCATCTGCCAGGCCCGGTTGACCGCGCGCGCTTTCTCGGGCTGGACCTCAGTCCCGGCGCGCTCGATGGGGCGGAGGGACTCGTCATCGGCTGTGGCCGCCGCGCAGCGGCGCAGTCCCTGGCGGCCTAGCCCGCCTTCCAGCCCCGGGCGCGCGTTAACGCTGTGGCGAAGCGGCTGCGCGCCTCGGGGCCATAAGTCCCCACCGGCCTCACCACTGTTTCGGGCTTTGGCAGATCGGGCAGATCGCGATGGCCCAGCCCCCGCATCGCCATGCGGGCGGTTCCCAGTGCCGTGAGGTCGGTGGAGGATGGAACGGTGATGGTGCGCCCGGTGACATCCGCGAGGAACTGGAGGAGGTAGGGATTCTTCGCCATGCCGCCATCGACCGACAGCGCTTCGCCCACCGGCAGCAGTTCCGCCATGGCGCTGATCACCTCCGCCGTCCGCAACGCCACGCCTTCAATGACACTCTGCATCAGGTCGCCTTTCGTTGTGTCGAGGCCAAGCCCAATCCACAACCCCGCCGCTGAACGGTCCCAATGCGGACAGGCAAGGCCTGAGAGGGCCGGCACGAAGGCAAGGCCACGCTGAATGGCGGGCGCTGCGGCGAACTGGCCAATCTCCGCGTAATCCGAAAATAATCCGAGGCCTCTCGCCCAATTGATGGCGGACGCCGCATTGTAGACCCCGCCCTCGATGGCAAATGCGGGCGGCAGGGCCCCCTGCTTCCACGCCACAGTCGGCAGAATGCCGAACCGCCCACCATCGACGCGCGCCGCCCCCGCGACCGAGAGCGCGAAGGCACCGGTTCCGAAGGTGATCTTGGTATCGCCGGGCCTGGCGCAGCCGTGGCCGAACAACGCTGCCTGCTGGTCAACGAGGCTGGCGGTCACGGGAACGCCCCTATGCTCACCGAAGGGGCCAGTGGAGGCGCAAATCTCCGGCAGGCACTCTGCGGGAACGCCAAAGAGATCACATAATTCCTGATCCCACTGGAACGTGTCGAGCGACATGAGGCTCGTGCGCGACGCCGTGGTGACATCTGTTGCGAATTGGCCCGTGAGCCGCGACAGCAGAAAGGCTTCGGAGGTGCCGAGACGCAGCCGCTTCTCTTTCAGAAGTCCCTTGGCCTCCGGCACATGATCGATGAACCAACGGAGCTTGGCGGCGGAGAAATAGGGATCAAGCGGCAGGCCTGCCTTCTTGAGCGTTACCTCCTCCTTGCCTTCAGCCTTCAGTTTCGCCGTCACCTGCGCGGTGCGCGAATCCTGCCAGACGATGGCATTGTGAATAGGCCGCCCGGTTGCCCCGTCCCAGGCAATGACGGTCTCGCCCTGATTGTCGATGCCGATGGCATCTATGTCTCCGGCGGCCGCAATGGCCTCCGTGACGTGGCTGAGCAATTCGTCCGGATCATGCTCGACGAAGCCCGGCTCAGGATAGATCTGCCGGTGCTCGAAACTGGCGGCTGGCGTGAAGCATCCCTCTGCATCGAGCGTGAAGGACTTGGTGCCCGTGGTGCCTTGGTCAACCGCGACAACTTTCATGACATGCCTTGTGCAATCTTCCCTGCGACGGCCCGGCCCTCGCGCCAGCACTCGCCAGAGGTCTTGAGTTCGCCATGGACATTTCCGGCGAGCACCACCTTGGGCTTGCCCGCCAGCAGTGACGCCTCCGGCACGAAGTCGCCCGTGAAGATCACGCCATCACAGGCAACACGCTGGCGGCGGCCATCGCGCTCGATCTCCACCGCCTCGACCTGGTCACGGCCTTCGACAGCGATGAGCCGGGTGCGCGTCCAGACGGGCACGCCGAACACCAGCTTCGCCACAAGATCGCCGGGCCGCGGCGCGGTGATGCGGTCCTTTGCTTCGATCATCGCCACGGGGCGAATGCCGGCATGGCGGCAGGTGAGGATGGCTGAAAAGGAAACCCACTCGCTGCCGATGATGACGGGCCGCTCGAAGGGCCGGAAGCGCTGGAGATAGACATGGGCCTGCAACGCACCCGTTGTCGTGACGCCACGCGGCCGCGCGCCGCCGACAAGGCGCGGCGCGCGGGGCGTCTCACGCGTGCCGGTGGCGAGGATGATCCTGCCCGCCGCGATTTCGCTTATTCCGCTTGCATTTTGAATGCGCAACACATCGCCATCAATGTCGAGCACAGTGTGGCCAGTGCGCACATCGAGGTCGGCCGCATCGGCGCGCAGTTGAGCGGCGAAACGCGGGCCGGTCCAGATGCGGCGGTGGCTCTGCCAGCCAAAACCGAGGTGACCGCAGTGACGCGGCACGCCGCCCGCCTTCTGCTCCCGCTCCAGGACGGTTGCAGACATGCCGAGTTCCCGGAAGCGCTGCGCTGCGGCAAGGCCCGCCGGACCGCCGCCGATGATGACGATGTCACGCCGCTCCACGTGTCTTCTCCCGGAACAGCGCCTCGACATGGGCGGAGCAGTTGAAGCCCTGGCAGCGTCCCATCATCGCACGTGTGCGGCGCTTGAGGCCACCAAGGTCGCCAGCAGGCAGCGGGCCGTCCAGCGCCGCCGCAATCTCGGCCCTTGTCACCCATTCGCAATGGCAGATGATCTCGCCGCCGCTCATATAGGGGCGCGGGCGATCCTCCGTGAGATTGGGAACCGGGGTCCAGATGGGATCAAGCGTATCTGCCAGCTTGCCAAAACGCTCAGCATAGATCCGTTGTACATGCTGCGCGATGCCGAGGCTGGCCGTGAGGCCGGTGGAGCGGATGCCGCCCACGGTGATCCAGTTACGATCGGGAAGCGCCTCGATCACATAATCCTTGTGCTCGGTCGCGGGCCGCAAGCCGGCATAGACGGCATTGACGCCAATGCCCGCAAGCGGCGGCAGCATCTCCAATGCGCGCGCCTTCAGGCGTTCCAGCGTCCCGGTATCCGTCGCGGCGATCTCACGCTCCTGCACGTCTTCGGCAGTGGGGCCGATGGCGAGATTGCCGAAGGCGGTGCGAAACAGCACAACACCCTTGGTTCGCTCGGTCGGAACGGGCAGGATGATGGCGTGGACAAGTTTCGCCGCTGGCTTGTCGAACACCACGAACTGGCCACGGCGCGGCGTGATGGTGAACGGCGATGGCCTGGCGATGGCCTCGACGAGATCGCCAAAGTTTCCCGCCGCATTGATCACGAGGCGCGCGGTGATCGGGCCTGACTTGCTGGCAAGCCGCCATTCACCGCGGGAGAACTCGCCGCCCGTCACCTCGGCATTGCGCAGGATCACCGCGCCGTGGGCGAGTGCCTGGTGGGCATAGGCGAGAGGTGCTGACCAAGCATCGATGATGTGTTCACCCGGCACCAGCACGGCGGTCTTTGCTGCGGGCGAAAGGTGCGGCTCCAGCCGCAGCAGCTCAGCGCGGTCCACCGCCCGGACATCGCTGACGCCATTGGCGTGTGCCTTTGTCACAATACCGTCAAGCTTGGCGCATTCTTCAGCCGACCAGCCCACGACGAGGGCGGAACTCTTCACCAGCGGCAGGTTCAGCCGCTCGTGAATCTCCAGATACTCGGCATAGCCAGCCTGCATGCAGGCAAGTTCGAGACTTGCTGCGGGCGCATCGAAACCGGTGTGAAGCAGCGCGCTATTGCCCTTTGAAGCTCCACTCAGGATATCGGCGCCGCGCTCCAGCAGAACGCACCCAACACCTGCCATGGCGAAGCGCCGCAGCATGGCAAGGCCCACAACGCCACCACCGATAATGGCAATCTCGAACTGGTTTTTCACCGTGCCATCCGCCTTCCGTAACGAGAGGGCCAAGTCATCCAATCATGAAACTCTATTGCCAAGCTAGTACCTCCTCTGTAATCTTTCATACAGAAAAAAGAAAAACTTGGGAGGAATGCCGACGCGCGAGGCATGCCTGCAGGCGACTGGAACCGAGACGGCCCCACGCAGTTCGAGGGCTGTGCTTCGGCAATCGGTGTTCGGCAGGGTTTTTGCCGCCATGCGTCCGGCCATCAGGAGCGCCGGTGATCAAGACCTATGTGAAATGGGTTGATGCGATTTCCGACCGTGTCGGCGCTGTCGCCATGGCGCTGATCGTCGTGATGATCGGCGTGCTGCTGCTCGACGCCATCACCCGCAACGTCATCCGCATGCCGCTCCACTGGTGCATCGAAGTCGCCCAGTTCACCCTTGCCGCTTATTACTTCATGGGTGGTCCCATGACGCTCAAGAACGAAAATCATGTGCGTATGGACCTGATCTACAGCCACCTGTCGCGCCGCGGCCAGCACTGGCTTGACCTGATCACGATCGGATGCCTGCTGTTCTATCTCATCGTGCTGCTGATCGGCAGCATCTCCAGCCTGCAATACGCCATCGCCACGAATGAGACGCGGTTTTCCATCTGGAACCCGTCGATGATACCGATCAAGGCGCTGATGGTGGCTTGCCTCGTCCTCATGGTCCTGCAGGCGGTGTCGCTGGGCTTCAAGCATGCCTATGCGATCAACGGGAAACCGATCACATGAGTTATGAACTGATCGCGCTGTCGATGTTCGGCATGATGATGATCATGCTGCTGACCGGCCAGCGCGTATTTACCGCGATCGGTTTCGTCGCCTCAGGTGCTGCCCTTCTGCTCTATGGCGATGGCGCCATCGAAATGCCGTTCAGCCAGGTGTTCAAGCTGTTCAACTGGTTCCCGATGCTGACGCTGCCCCTGTTCATTTACATGGGCTACATCCTGTCGGAATCGGGTATCGCCGAAGACCTGTACCGGATGCTGCACGTCTGGTTCGGTGGCCTGCGCGGCGGGCTGGCCATCGGCACGATCTTCCTGATGGTGGTGATTTCGGCGATGAACGGCCTGTCGGTGGCCGGCATGGCCATCGGCGCGACCATAGCCCTGCCCGAGATGCTGCGGCGCGGCTATGACAAGGTGATGATCACCGGCGTGGTGCAGGGCGGATCTTCGCTTGGCATTCTGATACCGCCCAGCGTGGTGCTGGTTCTCTATGGCATGATTGCGCGGCAGCCGGTGGGTCAATTGTGGCTGGCGGGCGTCATTCCGGGCCTTTTGATGGCCGCCATCTTCATTCTCTATATCGTGGTGCGCTGCCGCCTGAACCCGTCACTCGCCCCGACGGTGCAGGATGAAGAGCTCAACATGCCGTTTTCCGAGAAGCTGCGGCTTCTCAGGGCCGGCATCATTCCGTTCCTCATCTTCTTCTTCATGACCGGGCTGTTCGTGTTCGGTTACACCAGCCTTGTCGAAAGCTCTGCTGTGGGCGCGACGGCGGCCACCCTGGCGGCAGCGTTCAAGCGCCGCCTGAACTGGCCGCTCCTTGTCAAGACATCCCGCCAGACCCTCGAAGTGTCAGCCATGTTCCTGTGGCTCATCCTCGCGGCCCTCGCCTTCGGCGCGGTGTTTGACGGGTTGGGCGCGGCCCGCGCGCTGGAAACCTTCTTCGTCGGCGACATGCAGCTCGAGCCCTGGATGATCCTGGCACTGATGATGGCCACCTTCATCATCCTCGGCATCTTCCTCGATGACACGGCGATGCTGGTGATCGTGGCGCCGCTCTATATTCCGCTGGTGAAGAGCCTCGGCTTTGACCTGATCTGGTTCGGCGTGCTGTACACGATCACCTGCCAGATTGCCTACATCACGCCGCCGTTTGGATACAATCTCTTCCTCATGCGCTCGCTGGCGCCCAAGGAAGTGACGCTGATCGACATCTACAGGTCGATCTGGCCCTTCGTGATCATGATGGTGGCGGTCATTGTTCTGGTGGCGGTGTTCCCGCAGCTGGCGCTCTGGCTTCCCCAGTATGTTTACCAAAAATAACTTGACGAATAGGACTGCCCAAAGGAACGATCATCACGACGAAAGAGGAGACTGACGACATGACGATCAAGAAGAACGATCCTGCCGCCGAAAAAATCCTTGCCAGCCGCCGCTCGATGTTGAGAAACATTGGCGCAGGCACAGCGGTGCTTGCCGCCTCCACGGTGGCGGCACCCGCCATCGTGCGCGCCCAGGCGCCCATCAAGTGGCGCCTGCAGACCTATTCGGGCGCCCCGCTTGGCGCGCATGTCATCAAGCCACAGATCGATGCCTTCAATGCCGCCGCCAATGGTGAAATGGAGATCGAACTCTACTACGCCGACCAGTTGGTGCCGACAGCCGAACTGTTCCGCGCCCTCCAGAATGGCACGCTTGATGCGGTTCAGTCAGACGAGGCCACCATGGCCTCGCCGGTCGACATCTCGGTATTCGGCGGCTACTTCCCCTTCGCCACGCGCTACAGCCTCGATGTGCCGGCCCTGTTCCGCTACTATGGCCTGAAGGAAATCTGGGAAGAAGCCTATGGCGAGGTCGAGAATGTGACCTGGCTGTCCTGCGGCGCATGGGATCCGCTTCACATCTTCACCAAGGAGCCAATCCGCAGCCTTGCTGACATGAGCGGCAAGCGCGTGTTCGGCGTTCCGACGGCCGGAAAGTTCCTGTCCAAGTACGGCTTGGTGCCGGTAACCGTGCCATGGGACAATGTCGAAGTTGCACTGCAGACCGGCGAGCTTGACGGTGTCGCCTGGTGCGGCTTCACCGAAGCCTATGAAGTGGGCTGGGCCGACGTGTGCAACTATGCGCTGACCAACAGCGTCACTGGTGCATGGTTCGGCAGCTACTTCGCCAACACCACAAGCTGGAACAAGATTCCGCCGCACCTGAGGGAGTTGTTCCTCATCACCATCGACCAGTCCCATTACTATCGGGCCGTCTGGTACTGGGGCGGCGAAGCCAAGCTTCGCGTTGAAGGCAACAAGATGGAACTCACCTCGCTGCCGGCGAACGAGTGGGCGCAGGTCGTGTCGGATTCGAACGGCTTCTGGGACGAAGTGGCGGCATCGAGCCCGCGCTCGGCCAAAGTCGTCGCGGCTTTCAAGAAATATGCCGAGACCATGGAGAAGGCCGGCTATCCCTATCGCTGAGGCCAGCCCGCAGCAACTGCACAACGAAGCGGCCGGCACTTGCCGGCCGCTTTTGTGTTGGGCCCGGCCGCCGGAGCCTTGAGATTGGATCACAGCGTTCCGATGTGATAGGCGACGTGAAGCCATGGCCCGCCGTTACTACGATCTTCCCTCACTCAACGCGCTTGCTGCCTTCGAGGCGGCTGCCCAGCATTTGAGCCTGACGCGCGCCGCCACCGAACTGAATGTAACCCCCGGCGCAGTCTCGAAGCAGGTGAAGCAGCTGGAGGAAGAAATCGGCCGCCCCTTGTTCCTGCGCCTGCACCGCACCCTTGAACTGACGCCCGAAGGCCATGCTGTGTTCCAGAGCCTGAAGGACGCTTTCGAGCGGGTATCGGGCACCATCCGGCAGGTTGGGCAGATGGGAAGCCCGAGGGCCGTGTCCATCGGCACCACCATGGCCTTCGCGCAACTCTGGCTGATGCCGAGGCTGGGTGATTTCTGGACGGCGCACCAGGATATCGTGATCGACCACATCATTTCGGACAGGGCACAGGAGTTGCAGCGTTCGGATGTCGACCTCCGCATCCGCTATGGTGGCGGCGACTGGCCGGAAGAACACGCGGCCCTGCTGTTCGGCGACCGGATCATGGCCGTCGCCTCGCCCGCCTTCCACAAGCGCCACACGGTGACCCGCGCGCAGGATCTTGCCGCCCTGCCCCTGCTCTCCGTCGAAGGGGTGGACTGGACGTGGACGACTTGGACGGACTTCCTGAAAGCGGCAGGCGCACCGCACCGCAAGCTCACCATGCGCCGCTTCAACAGCTATGTGGTGGCGTTGCAGGCCGCGCAGGCTGGGCAGGGCGTGGCGCTGGGCTGGGCGAGCCTGGTGAGGCCGCTGATCGCACAGAAGCGGTTGGCGAAGATCATCCCGCTTGAGATCACGGCACCCCAGTCTTTCTATCTCACCTGGCCCAGGCGCCAGCCGCTCTCTTCCGAAGCAGAAATCCTGAGGGACTGGCTGCTCGCCCATAACAGTTGAGAAAATCTCAATCGAGTGGCGCAAATCACTCGCTTGCAACATCTTGGCCAGAGCGTTGATATGCGGCCGTTCACGCAGGAGAGGACCGCCATGACCGACACCAGCACACCCGGCACCGCCGCTTCTTCGGCTCAGGCCCGCCGTGGCGGCGGGCGCGAAGGGCGCAGGGCCATGCGCTCCGCCCCCATGGCCTCCTTCCCCACACTGGTGCGCGAGATCCCCGTCTACAACATCGTGCCCGACGAAGCGGTGGAACTGATCCACGAGGAATCGCTGAGGATCCTCGAAGAGGTGGGCTGCGAATTCCGCGATGACGAGGCGATCGTGATGTGGAAGGCGGCGGGTGCGGATGTGAAGGGTACCCGCGTCCGGATTGACCGCGCCTTGCTGATGGAACTTGTTGCCAAGGTGCCCGCCGAATTCACCCTGAACGCCCGCAACCCGGAGCGAACGGTAAAGGTGGGTGGGAGGAACACCATCTTCATTCCCATGTATGGTGCTCCTTATGTGCGCGACCTCGAGAACAACCGCCGCTATGGCTCACTGGAAGACCTCAACAACTTTCACAAGCTTGCCTACATGTCGCCCAGCATGCACTCGACGAGTTCGATCTGCTGCGAGCCGATGGAAATTCCGGTGCCGAAGCGCCACCTGCACATCATTCATTCGGCGCTGACATACTCGGACAAGCCCTTCATGGGCATCGTCACCGCCAAGGAACGCGCCGAGGACGTGATGAAGATGGCCGGCATCGTGTTCGGCGATGACTACGTGAAGGACAATACGGTCGTTGTCTCCATCACCAACTGCAACTCACCGCTGGTATGGGACTCAACCATGCTGGATGCGATGCGTGTCTATGCCCGCCATAATCAGCCGCTGATTCTCGCGCCCTTCGCGCTGTGCGGAGCCTCCACGCCTGCCTCCGCCGTGGGCTCGGTGGCGCAGGTCAATGCGGAGGCCCTGGCGGGCGTTGCCTTCACGCAGCTGATCCGGGCCGGGTCACCGCAGATTTATGGGCAGTTCATGGTGGCGGTGGACATGAAGTCAGGAGCACCCATGGGCGGCACGGCGGAAGCTGCACAGATGATGTTCCTGATGGGGCAGCTGGCGCGCAAATACCGCCTGCCGTGGCGCACTTCCGGCTTCCATGTCGGCTCCAAGCTCAACGATGCCCAGGCGGGTTATGAATCCAACATGCTGATGCATGCGGCGATCCTGTCAGGCGCCAATTACATCTGGCATTCGGCGGGCTGGCTCGAAGCGGGCCTGACCTGCGGTTACTCCAAGTTCGTGACCGATGCCGAACAGGTGGCGGGCTGGTACAAATATGCGCAAGGCCCCTCCTTCGCCGACTTCAAGGACGCCATGGCGGCCGTGCGCGAAGTGGGGCCGCAGGGCCATTTTCTCGGCACCCAGCATACGCTCGATCATTTCGAGAAGGCTTTCTTCACGCCCACCCTCATGGACTTCAACTCCTACGAACAATGGGCTGCCGAGGGGGCGAAAGACCATGATACACGCGGCCGTGACAAGGCCCGTGCCATGCTGAACGCCTATGAGCCGCCGAAGATGGACGAAGGAATCGCCGAGGGCCTGCGCGACTTCATCGCGAAGCGTGAGGAAGAGTTGCCGAATAGCGTGAACTGAACCGCGGAAGCAGGCGCGTGACGGCAAAGCCCGCCGCGAGAAGCACGAGCGAGACAACAGCCCAGACAATCACGACAAGCCATTCGCCAATGCCCGTCCCAGCTGAGGCGAGCCATGAGGCCCATTCCACCAGCAGCGGATCAACCGGAACGATATCTGCATTGGCGGAGATCAGGCTACCTGCCACGCCAACCAGTCCATGGGCAAACCACGCGACAAGCGACCAGAGGCCGATGACAGCGGCGGTTATGATCCAGATGATGGTCTTCATTGATTGATTTCCTGCAAGTGGGCGCGCAAGAGGGCAAGGTTGCGCTGGTTGGCCTTGTAAAACATGTCGAAGAAGAATCCGGCAACAGGAATGACGCCCACTGCCGTATCGGCGGCGATGTTCAATCCCATGCGTGTGAGAAGGCGGGGCGGCGCGCCATGACGGAGCGCTTCGGCCACAAGGTAAAGCGACAGCCCGGAGCCCAAGAAGGAGCCAACGCCGGGAATGAGGCTCAACACGCTGTCGGCGCCGATGCTGCGCGAGGTGCCGGGAATGCGGACTGCGGAGTCGGTAAACCAGGCGAGCCACTGCAGCCTGCACATCGTCGCTTCAGGCGATAGAGTGGACTCAAATGGATAAGGGCGGGCCGTGGTTGTGGCATCTGACATGGCTGACATCATCTCCCAGATTGGGCGCTCAGCGCCGGCAAGGTGGAAGAGTCCGACATCGCAGACTGCCTGCCTGCCAGAGGGGCCCGGACCCTGAAGTGATATGTAGAAAGCCCTGGCTGCGGAGCAAGGCATAGCTAGCTTAACTTTTGGAAAGAAAAAGAGGGGTGGATGGCAGCAACCAGACGCCATCCACCCCAACTGGTCGCGGAGTGACCGCACCAGGACGCCACGAGTACTCTTGACTTGAGAATGGGAGGACCCAAGAAGACGTTTGCGCCGCAACATGCCTAGCAATAGCCGTGCCAAGCTGCTGATGCCTTTTAACCATCAGAAAAACATAGATTATATGAATTAGGCCTGACAGCTGTGCCGGGCACACTGCATGCTGATTGTGCATCTGCGAGCCAGTAAACCGGGCACAAGCCAGGTCAGTGCCGCGCCAGCATCCACCCCCGGAAGCGGCCCAGTGCCTCCGTCAGAACGGCAGGGTCTTTCAAGTAGCACATGCGGAGATAGCCTTCGCCACCGGCCCCGAAAGTGCTGCCTGGCGCAAAGCCGACCTTCGCCTCATCGATCAGGCGATGCACGGTGGCGGCGGAATCCGTCATGCCGTCAATGCCGAAGAACAGATAGAACGCACCCTGCGGCACCTCAAAACGCACACCCAGCACATCACGCAGAGCATCCGCCGCCAGATCGCGGCAGGCACGGGCATTGGCCACCTGCTCCGCCAGAAAACCGTCGCCCTCGTCCAGCGCAGCCACGCAACCGCGCTGCAGGAAGGCGGGTGTACCGCTGGAATTGACCTGGATGATACGCTCAATCGCCGGGCCCAAAGCCTTCGGGGCCTGCAGCCAGCCAACGCGCCAGCCGGTCATCGCCCAATTCTTGGAGAAGGTGTTGGCAAGCAGCAACCGCTCTTCATCCTCGCAGATGTCGAGGAAGGAGGGCGCGCGGGTTTCGCCGTCATCGCCGTAATAGAAGCGGGTGTAGACCTCATCTCCCAGAATCCAGATGCCGCGCTTGCGGCAAAAATCACGGACCGCGATCAGCTCATCGCGCGTTGCCGTCCAGCCAACAGGATTGGAGGGCGAGTTGAAGGAGATGCCTTTCGTGCGCCCTGTCACTGAATCGAACAGCCGGTCGAGGTCCAGCGTCCAGCGCGCGTTGCGAAAATCCATGGGCACCTCAACAGGCCGCGCACCATGAATGCGCAGCGTGCCGCCATAATTGGGCCAGGCCGGGGTGGGGATGACGATCTCATCGCCCTCGCCTGCCACCATCTGCACGATGGTCTGGATGGCCTGCATGCCGCCTGACGTGACGAAGAAATTCTCCGCATCAAAGTGGCGGCTGAAGTTGCGCTGATGATAGCGCGCAAGCGCCTCACGCAGATCGGGAATGCCGCGCTGCCATGTGTAGAAGGTTTCACCCCGCAGAAGCGCCTCGATGGCGGGCCTTGCGATGAAGTCCGGCGTCTTCAACGTGCCCTCGCCCGACCACAGTGGAATGACGCCCGGAACGGTGAAGCCATACATGGCGGCTTTCACGATGCCGCTGTCAGGCTCATTGCGGGCTTGCGGCGTGATGGCGGCGAGAATCTGATCAGGGTTCATCACGTGTTTAAGCCAAAAACAAGCCCGGGTGTCCAGCACCCGGGCTTGCATGGCGGGACTTCACCGGGACTTCAAGGCGTCACGGATTTCGGCCAGCAGTTCCTCGCTCTTGGTCGGAGCGGCCGGCGCCTGCGGCGGCTCTGCTTTTTTGAAACGGTTGGCGGCCTTGACCAGCTGGAACAGCACGAAGGCAACGATCAGAAAGTTCAGCACCACCGAGAAGAACGCGCCGTAGGCAAACACTGCGCCCTGCGTCTGGGCTTCCACCAGCGTTGTAGCGGTGACACTCGAGGAGAGCGGCAAGAAATAATCATCGAAGTTCAATCCGCCGATCACGGCGCCGATCACGGGCATGAACAGCAGATTGACAATCCCATTCACAATGTTGCCAAAGGCCACGCCGATGATGACACCGACCGCGAGATCGAAAGCATTGCCCTTGAACGCGAAAGACTTGAATTCATTCCACATGGATATCCCCCATTGTCATGCGCACCGCCAGCGGCGGCGTCAGACCACTTATAAGACTCGCCAATTTCTGGCAAAAGCAAAGCCTTGCTAGCAAATGGATGCCCCACAAATGTGTCAGCGGCGAACATTCTATCCCGCTCTTCACCCTTTCAGCCATGGCAGATTGCGGGTGTCACCGCTCCATGAGATCCATTACGAGGACTGCGGCAACCCGGCGGGAAAGCCAGCCCTCGTGCTGCATGGTGGGCCAGGCGGCGGCATATCCTCTTTCCTGCGCCAGATGCATGACCCTGCTGCCTACCGCATCATCCTGTTCGACCAGCGCGGCTGCGGACAATCAACGCCGCATGCCGAGCTTCACGAGAACACCACATGGAACCTTGTGGACGACATCGAGACACTGCGCCGCCATTTGAACATCGAACGCTGGCAGGTGGTGGGCGGTTCCTGGGGCTCTACCTTGGCGCTGGCCTATGCGGAAACTTACCCCGAACGGGTAACGGAGTTGATCCTGCGCGGCATCTTCACCCTCCGGGACAGCGAGGTCCGCTGGTTCTACCAGCAGGGCGCCGACGCGTTGTTCCCTGATTACTGGGCAGGCTTCATCGCGCCCATTCCGCCAGCCGAACGCCATGATCTTCTTTCCGCCTACTACCGCCGCCTGACCGGCGATGATCCGGCGGAGCAACTGCGCTGTGCCCGCGCCTGGAGCCAGTGGGAGGGGGCCACCCTTTCGCTGATGCCGGATGAGAAGCGCGTCGCGGACTTCGGGCAGGACCACTTCGCCATCGCCTTCGCAAGAATCGAGTGTCACTATTTCATCAACAAAGGTTTTTTCCGGCAGGATGGGCAGTTGCTGGCCGATGCTCACCGGCTGAAAGGCATTCCCGGCTGTATCATCCAAGGCCGCTATGATGTCGTCACCCCGGCGATGACCGCATGGGACCTGCACAAGGCCTGGCCAGAGGCGGAGTTCGTGATGGTACCCGATGCCGGGCATACGGGCTCCGAACCGGGAATTGCAGATGCAATGGTACGGGCGACTGACCAGTTTCGTTATGCGTTTTCTGCATAGCTGGGTTTGCTGCAACTGCGTCTCGCTGCTGCAATGTGTTCACAATTTCCCATCATATAGGGCTCACCCAAGCAAACGGCATTTTTGAATTGAGTGAGGCACCCCATGATCGTTTTCTCCGCCATGCGCGATTTCGCTGACGGCCTGACCCGCGGCTTCTCCCTGTTCCTGACCGAGCGTCAGGACACCACCGCCCGCACCCTGTCTCAGGCGGCTCCCAAGCGCCTGAAGTAAGATCACTCTGTAACAGTTTGGCGGCCGGATTCTCAGTCCGCCGCCATATTGCCTTTTGGCCCCCCTGTTGCCGCCAGTTTTCGGGGGCATGATCAATTTCAAGGGCAGGCGGCTTCGGTATTTCCGCAAATTCCTCCGGAACTGTTTTTCGTCCTTGGCGTTCAGGCACGCCACACCCATCGCGCTTGGCCAGCATGGCTCCTGTCGCCGTCCCGAGTCGTGAAGGCCATCGGCCCGTTCGTACCCTGCCGGTACGGACGGGCCACTTACATTTCGTAAGGCGAATCGGTCTAGGCTTTTGCGCATGGACCTTGACCGCATCCTCCTCCAGATCGGCGGCGCGCCCGTCACCCTCCTCGACATCCTCACCGTCGCAGCCGTTTTCGCGCTGCTGCTGCTGATCACGGCCGTCATCCTCTCCTGGCGGGCGCAAGCCAGCCGCGGCGCGGAGGCCAACGCCACCCAACGCCGCACAGCCGAACTCGAATTCCGCATCGCCGAGCTGTCGGGCGCGCTGAAAAGCCTCGTGGAACATACACAGGGCAGCCAGATGCAGCTTGTTTCCACCCTCGACGAACGCCTCGATCAGGTCTCCGAACGCCTTGGCCTGAACCTCATCGATCAGGCAGAGCGCACCGGCCAGTCGCTCAAGGCGCTGCATGAGCGCCTTGCCGTCATCGACGCGGCACAGAAGAACATCACGGCCCTTTCGGGCGAGATGCTGAGCCTCAAGGACATTCTCTCCAACAAGCAGGCCCGTGGCGCCTACGGTCAGGCGCGCATGGAAGCCATCATACGCGATGGGCTGCACGCCGGAGCCTATGCGTTTCAGGGAACCCTGAGTAACGGCACCAGGCCCGACTGCCTGATCTCCCTACCGGACTCACAGGTGAAACTCGTCATCGACGCCAAGTTTCCACTCGAAGCCTTCAACGCGCTCAAGGCATCAAGCGGTGAGGCCGACACCCGCAACGCCGAAACGCGGCTGCGCGCCGACGTGCTGAAGCATGTGAAGGACATCTCTGAGAAATACCGATTAAGCGGCGAGACGCATGAGACGGCGATCATGTTCGTGCCGTCCGAATCCGTCTATGCGGAGCTTTATGAGAAATTCGAAGACGTGATCCAGAAGGCGCACCGCGCCCATGTCATCATCGCCTCTCCCAATGTGCTGATGCTGCTGGTGCAGACACTGCAAGCCATCTTCAAGGATACCCGCATGCGTGAACAGGCGGGCCTCATCAAGGTGGAAGTCACGCGGCTTCTCGAGGATGTGGACCGCTTGAAGGACCGCGTGGGCGATCTGCAGAAGCACTTTGGCGCAGCGGCGGGCGACCTGGAAAAGCTCGGCGTCTCTGCCGAGAAAATCACGCGGCGCGGCGCACGCATCGAGAGCCTGGACCTGGAGCAAGGCGAGGTGGCAGCGGACGTGGCCAGGCCGAAGCTGGTGGAGCGGAGTTAGAAAAGGCTCGCACACCCCCGCGAAGGCCAGGGTGACGCCCGAGAGGGAGCGCGATCGTGAGCCTAGAGTGGCCGCCGTGCGCGGATGGCCTGTGTGAGCGTGCCTTCATCGAGATAATCCAATTCGCCGCCCACCGGCACGCCATGAGCGAGGCGCGAGGCGGCGATGCCAAGCACCTTCAGCCGCTCCGTGATGTAATGCGCGGTGGTCTGGCCCTCGACTGTTGCATTCAAGGCCAGCACCACTTCCTTCACAGCGCCATTTCCGGCGCGCTCCAGCAAAGGCACGATGGCGAGATCTTCTGGCCTGATGCCTTCGATGGCGGACAGCGTGCCGCCGAGCACATGGTAGAGGCCGCTCCACGCGCCCGCGCGTTCCAGCGCCCAGAGGTCGCCCACGTCTTCGACAACGCACAGGATGGTCTGGTCTCGCCGGTGGTCAGTGCACAGCGTACAGGGGTCCACCGTATCGACATTGCCGCAGGTGCCGCACACGGTCACCTTCTCATGCGCTTCCACCATCGCGGCAGACAGGGGCGACAACAGGCGCTCGCGGTTCTTGATGAGGTAAAGCGCGGCACGCCGGGCCGAGCGGGGCCCAAGCCCCGGCAGTTTTGCAAGAAGCTGGATCAGCCTTTCAATTTCGGGGCCGGTGGTGCGCCGCGACATATCAGAACGGCAGCTTGAATCCCGGTGGCAGGGCCATGCCGCCGGTCACAGCCTTCATCTCCTCCGCCATCATGGCTTCGGACTTGGCCTTGGCATCGGTATGCGCGGCGACGATCAGGTCTTCGAGGATGTCCTTCTCCTCCGGTTTCATGAGCGAAGGATCAATCACGAGGCCAGTCATTGCGCCCTTGCCCGAGAGGGTAACCTTCACGAGGCCACCGCCGGACTGGCCGGTGACGGTTAATTCCTCAAGCTTCGCCTGCATCTCCGTCATGCGGCTCTGCATGGCCTGAACCTGCTTCATCATCTCGCCGAGATTCTTCATCGCTCTCACTCATCATGGGGGTGGACAGGGACTTATCTGGTTCTTTGACATCAATGATGTCAGCCCCAGGGAATCGCTTCAATACCGCCTGCACATCGGGGTGTTCGCGCGCCAGCATGAACAGGCTGTCGCGGCTTTCCTGGCGCTGGCGGGCGATGGGCTTGTCGCCGCCCTCCTTCGCCACCATCACCATCCAGCGCATGCCGGTGAAAGCCTCGAGCTTGCGGGCGATTTCGCCGGGAAGGCCCGGGTGCGCGCCAGGCTCCAAAGCCAGTTCAAACTGGCCAGGGCTGACCCGGATGGGGCGGACGAGGCTTTCGAGATCAGACTTCAGCTTGATGTCGCGCTTCTCGGTCGCCAGCAACAGCAAATCCCTGAAGCTTGAAAAAGCGCGTGTATCAGTGGGCGAAGGCTCGCGCGGGGTGACAGCCTGCGGCTTCACCGCCACTGCCGCCTGGGCATCGCCCGCGCCCTCCGGGCCTTGGCGCAGCAATTCGCGCGCGCTCAGCGGCACCACACGTTCGCCAGCCGGCGGCTGAGCCTGCCTGGCGATCTTCGCCAACTCCTCCGCACCCGGAAGATCCGCGGCATAGGCGAGGCGGATCAGCACCATTTCAGCAGCCATCAGCGGATCAGCATGAAGCTCCGCCTCGCGGATGCCCTTCAGGAGGATCGACCAGGCGCGCGTCAGATGCGACATGCCGCATGTCTGCGCATGCGCCGCGCCCCGGGTCTTTTCCGCCTCGGTGCGCGAGGTATCGGCAAGCGCACCGTCCTTGACGACCTTGAGGCGCGTGACCCAGTGGACATAGTCAGCCAGATCCGCCAGCAGCGTGGCAGGATCGCCGCCACTCTGGTATTGGCTCTCGATTTCCGCGATCGCTCCCTTGGCATCGCCCGCCATCACCACTTCGAACAGGTCGATGATCCGTGAACGGTCCATGACGCCCAGCATGGAAGAGACATCCGCCGCCTTGACCTTGCCTTCGCCATAGGCAATGGCCTGATCAAGCAGCGAGAGACCATCACGCACCGAGCCTTCGGCAGCGCGCGCGATCATGGCCAGGGCATCGGCTTCCGCTTCCACCCGTTCCTGTTCGGCGATCTTGCCATAGTGCGAGGCAAGCAATGCCGCATCCAGCCGCTTCAGGTCAAAGCGCTGGCAGCGCGACAGGATGGTGACGGGAACCTTGTTGATCTCGGTCGTGGCAAAGATAAACTTCACATGCGGCGGCGGCTCTTCCAGCGTCTTCAGCAAGGCGTTGAAGGCGCTCTTCGAGAGCATGTGAACTTCATCGATGATATAGACCTTGTAGCGCGCCTGAACGGGGGCGTAGCGCACGCTGTCGATGATCTCGCGCATATTGTCGACGCCGGTGTTGGAGGCGGCATCCATCTCGATCACGTCCATGTGGCG
>JBEIDW010000052.1:0-18473 GCA_040383265.1 Hyphomicrobiales bacterium | reverse complement strand
GGGCGCTCCAGCAGAACCACCCACCCGGGCGGAGCCTCCTGCGGCGGCGCCTCGATCATTCGCGCAACGCCTGTTATGTCGGGGCGCAAAAAAAACGCAGCAATTTCTTTCCGGCCGATGGTGACAAGCGCGCGCGCACCCGATGGCAGCAGATCAACAGCCTCAGCCATATCCTTGGCCTCGCCCCAGACGTCGCCTGCGGTCGGCGTCCACGCCGGACGCTCGAAACGGAACAGTGGCACATGTTTGAGCCCACAGGCCTCATGGGCCTGGGCAGACATCTGTGCCGCGAATGGGTGGGTGGCGTCCACGACCACCGCGATCCGCTCTGCTGAAAGGTAGGCGGCCAGCCCCTCAACGCCACCGAAGCCCCCACGCCGTACCTCGCCCGGGGGCAGAAGCGGCTTCTCCGTTACGCCTGCAAGCGAGGTCGTAACTGCATACCCCTCGGCCACCAGCGAAGCCGCAATCTGCCGCGCATCTCGCGTACCGCCAAGAATGAGAACGCGCTTACCCGGCATAAGCGATGATCTCTCCCTTGCGTGAGACGACGATCACATCGGGACTCACCGGTGCATCCTTCAGGGTGGTGCGAACAGTGGTGAGCGCGGCTTCGGCCACGCGTTGCGCGAGGTTCAGGCCCTCCGCCATCTCCAGCACCTCCTGCGCCGTGTTGGCGGCCAGCACCTTCTCGCGCGGCAGTTCCGGGCACATGTTCGCCAGCCAGTCGAACTCCACCTGCGAGCGGCCGGAGTGCAGGTCCAGCGCACCCTGCGCCAGCTTCGTCATCTTGCCGAACCCGCCGCCGATGGTGACCCGCGCCACCGGGTGCGTGCGGAGATATTTCAGCAGGCCACCGGCAAAGTCTCCCATGTCCAGCATGGCTTCGATCGGCAGGCCATAATGCGCCCGCACCGCATCTTCCGAAGTCGAACCCGTGCAGCCCGCCACATGGGCAAGCCCCATGGCGCGCGCCACATCCACGCCACGGTGAATGGAGGCAATCCACGCCGCGCAGGAGAACGGGTTGACGATGCCTGTTGTGCCAAGGATCGACAGGCCACCCAGAATGCCAAGCCGCGGGTTCCAGGTTTTTTCCGCCAGCGCCTCGCCGCCGGGAATGGAAATTTCGATCTCAACATCCGCCCCGCCCAGTTCAGCGATCACATCGCGCATCATCTGGCGGGGAACCGGGTTGATGGCAGGCTCGCCCGGCGGAATGGGAAGCCCGGCCCGCGTCACCAGGCCCACTCCGGGGCCGGCGCGGAAGCGGATGCCTTCCCCGCCCTCACGAACGGTCGCAACCACCATGCAGCCGTGGGTGACGTCGGGGTCATCGCCAGCATCCTTGATGATTCCAGCCCGCGCCCAGCCTTCGCCTATTTCTTCGAGCGCCAGCGGAAAGGCAGGTGTTTCGCCTTTCGGAAGGCTTATGGTGACCGGATCCGGAAAGCTGCCATGGCGCAATGCCGCAAAAGCAGCTTTCACTGCCGCGGTTGCGCATGCGCCGGTCGTCCAGCCGCGCCTTAACTCGCCTTCGGGCTTCTCACTTCGCATCACCCCACTGTATAAGGCGGCCATGGGACTTGGACCAACGAAAAGGATCGGTGACTGGGTGAGCTCGGTCGAGCAGCAGACGGGCTTCGCCCGCCTGGATGCCGAGACGTTCCCCACATTCGAGCCGGGCTGGGTATGGCTGGTGGGTGCTGGCCCCGGCGCGCCGGGGTTGATGTCACTTCTCTGCTACCATGCGCTGCAGACCTGCGACGTGGTGGTTTACGACGCGCTGGTGAACCCGGACATCCTCCGCTGGGTAAAAGTCGGCGCCGAGCTCGAATATGCCGGAAAGCGCGGTGGCAAGCCCTCGCCAACGCAGAAAGACATCACACTCCGCCTGATCGAACTGGCCCAGTCCGGAAAGCGCGTGCTGCGCCTGAAAGGTGGCGACCCGTTCATGTTTGGCCGTGGCGGCGAGGAGTGCCAGCACCTGGCCCACGCCGCCGTTCCATTCCGCATTGTTCCCGGCATTACCGCGGGTATCGGCGGGCTGGCCTATGCCGGCATGCCAGCCACCCACAGGGACACCAATCACTCGGTCATCTTCCTCACTGGCCATGACGCGACTGGCAACATGCCGGCGAATGTCAACTGGGGTGCGGTCGCCAAGGCCTCACCCGTCATCGTCATGTATATGGCGGTGAAGCACCTCGGAGAGATTGCCGAGGCCTTGATGACCGGTGGCCGCGCCGCGGATGATCCCGTCACCCTCGTCTCCAACGCTTCAATGCCTCACCAGAAGGCCGTTGAAACAACGCTTGGCGAGGCCGGGACCTTCGTCGCCGCGCATGAGCCGCCCACCCCTGCCATTGTGGTGGTTGGCCGCGCTTCCGACTGGCGCTCGCTGCTGGACTGGTACAAGGGCCCGCTGCGGGAGAACCCGATTGGCTAAGGCCATCGCTGTCTCCGCCACGTCCTCCGGAAGTGGCAAGACACTTGTCACGCTGGGCCTACTGCGCGCGCTGCGGAACAAGGGGTTACGCGTCGCCTCCGCGAAGGTGGGTCCCGACTACATCGATCCATGCTTCCACGAGGCGGCAACCGGCCTGCCCTGTTACAATCTGGACCCGTGGGCGATGAGCGAGGGCCAGATTAGCGCCCTGCTCGACGATTTAGATCAGATGGCCGATCTCATTATCATCGAAGGGGTCATGGGCCTGTTCGATGGCCCGCGCGGGATGAAAGGTTCAACGGCTGATCTCGTCAGCCTGCTGAAAATCCCGGTTCTCCTGACCCTCGATTGCCGCCATCAGGCGCAATCCGCAGCCGCCGTGGCGCATGGCTTTGCCACCTACCGCCCGGATGTCGCAGTCGCCGGCATCGTCCTGAACCGGGTGGCGAGCGAGCGCCACGAGATCCTGCTGCGTGAGGCGCTGGGCCATCACAACGTGCTGGGCGCATTGCGGCAGGAGGAAGCATTGGGCCTCCCCTCCCGCCATCTCGGCCTTGTACAGGCGCGGGAGAATGCGGCGCTGGAGAGTTTCATCGAAGGAGCAGCCAAACGCGTGACCGAGGCCGGGCTGGCGGATGCCATCCTGCCACTGGCCACTAAACCCGCCTGCTCCACCCACCGCCGCGTGGCGCTTGCGCCCCTAGCGCAGAACATCGCCATCGCGCGCGATGAAGCCTTCAGCTTCGCCTACCCGCACCTGCTCGACGGCTGGCGCAAGGCCGGGGCAACCCTCTCCTTCTTTTCGCCACTGGCTGATGAAGCACCCGGGGACACGGCCGATGCCGTATTCCTGCCCGGTGGCTATCCCGAACTCCATGCCGGAAAGCTTGCCGCCAACATCGACTTCCTTCGGGGCCTTCGGGTCCATCCGGGCCTGATCTATGGCGAGTGCGGCGGCTTCATGGTGCTGGGCGAAAGCCTCACCGATGGGCAAGGACAGGCCCATGCCATGGCGGGCCTCCTCCCCCTCTCCACCAGCTTCGCCAGCCGCAAGTTGCATCTGGGCTACCGCCGCCTCAAAGCCCTGCCCGGAACGCCGTGGTCTAGGCCGCTCAACGCCCATGAATTCCATTATTCCACCATCGCGCGGGAAGGTGCCGCGGATCGGCTGTTCGAGGCCAGAGATGCCGCGGGCAGCGCGCTTCCTCCCATGGGGCTGAGACGCGGCCGCGTGATGGGATCCTACGCCCACATCATCAGCGAGGCGGCATGACGCGGGCCATCATGTTCATGGGCACGGGCTCCGACGTCGGCAAGTCGCTGATCGTAGCGGGGCTGGCGCGCGCCTTCACCAACCGCGGCCTGAAGGTGCGGCCGTTCAAGCCGCAGAACATGTCCAACAATGCCGCCGTGACGGTGGACGGCGGCGAGATCGGCCGGGCGCAGGCGCTGCAGGCGCGGGCTGCGAAGGTGGACTGCACAGTCCACATGAACCCGGTTCTGCTGAAGCCCGAGACCACCACCGGTGCCCAGGTGATTGTCCAGGGCCAGCGTCAGGCCAGCATGACGGCCAGGGACTATTTCCGGAATCGGATGCAGTTCATGCCCGCCATTCTGGACAGCTTCCGCAGGCTGGCGGCAGAGGCCGACCTGGTGCTTGTCGAGGGTGCGGGAAGCCCCGGCGAGATCAACCTGCGCAATGGCGATCTCGCCAATATGGGCTTCGCCGCCGCTGCCGATCTTCCCGCCGTGCTGATCGGGGACATTCACCGGGGTGGCGTCATTGCGTCCATCGCGGGAACCTTCGATATTCTGCCCGAAGAAGATCGCGCGCGCCTAAAAGTGTTTTTAATCAATAAGTTTCATGGCGATCCTGAACTTTTCTCGGAGGGTCAGAGCTTTCTTGAGAACCGCACCGGGACCCCCTGCCTCGGCATCATCCCGCACTTCGCTGAGGCCAGGATGCTTCCGGCCGAAGATGCAGTGGCTTTGGAGGAAACTCTTGCAAGTCATTCTGATGGAATGAAAATATCTGTCCTCCGCTTGCCGCGCATTGCCAATTTCGATGATCTCGACCCGCTCCGCCTCGAACCCAATGTGAACCTCGGCTTCGTGCAGCCGGGCGAACCCATTCCGGCTGATGCGCGGCTCGTCATCATTCCCGGCTCCAAATCGACCATGGCGGACCTCGCAGCTCTGCGGCACGCGGGCTGGGACATCGACCTGAAGGCCCATGTGCGCCGGGGCGGCCTGGTGCTGGGCCTATGTGGCGGCTACCAGATGCTGGGACGCACGGTGAGCGACCCGGAGGGGCTGGAAGGACCGCCGGGTCACATAGAGGGCCTTGGCCTTCTCGACGTTGACACGACTCTGCTGACCGACAAGACGCTGACGCGTGCCAGCGGCACCCACGCCCCCACCGGCACGGCGATTGAGGGCTACGAAATCCATCTTGGCACGACGCATGGCCCCGCCTGCGCCAGGCCTTTCGCCCTCCTCGATGGCCGTCCCGATGGCGCCATCAGCCCGTCCGGCCAGGTCATGGGCACCTACCTTCACGGTTGCTTCGGCTCTGACCAGTTCCGCAGCGCTTTCCTTGCCGCACTCGGCGCGAAAGCCGGAACGCTTCGCTTCGAGGACCAGATCGAGCGGACGCTCGACGCGCTGGCTGCCCATCTTGAAACCCACCTTGACCTTGACCGATTGCTCAGCCTCGCAGGAGACGTCTAATGGAATGGCCCGTTCTGGTTTTTGGCCGCGCGGCCACAGCCATGCTGGTGGAACGCTTCATTGGCTACCCGAAGGGTGTGTTCACGCGCATCAGCCACCCTGTTGTCTGGTTTGGAAAGCTGATCGACATTCTGGATGCTCAATTGAATCTCCCGGGTGTTCCCGAACGGGAGGGCCGGCTGCGCGGGGCCATCGCACTCGCCATTCTCATGGCAGTGGCGTTCATTCCCGCCTTCATCATCGGGCGGCTCTCCTGGCACCTGCCGTTCGGCTGGCTGGTGGAGGCGTTGATCGCCACCGCCTTCATTGCCCAGAAATCCATGCGCGACCATGTGATGGCGGTTTATGACGCGCTGGGCCGCTCCCTTCCCGAGGCCCGCAAGGCCGTCAGCATGATCGTCGGGCGCGACCCTGCTCAACTGGATGAGTCCGGCATCTCCAAGGCCGCCCTTGAAAGCCTCGCCGAGAATTCGTCTGATGGCATCGTGGCGCCGGTGCTCTGGTATGCGCTGCTCGGGCTTCCCGGCCTCGTGGTCTACAAGGCGATCAACACGGCGGATTCGATGATCGGCCACAAGTCGGAAAAATATCTGCACTTCGGCTGGGCCTCCGCCAGGCTCGATGATCTCGTGAACCTTCCCGCCTCGCGCCTCACCGGACTGCTGTTCGCTGCCGCGCAGCCCGCGCAATTTTCAAGCGTTGTCGCCATCATGCGGCGCGATGCGCCGAAGCACCAGTCGCCCAATGCCGGCTGGCCGGAGTCCGCCATGGCGGCAGCCCTTGGCCTGCGCTTTGGCGGCCCGCGCAGCTATGGGGGGGAAACGGTGGACCTGCCCTATATGGGAGAAGGCCGGGACCAGATGGACCGCGCCGACATTCTGCGCGGAGTAAAGCTGTTCTCCAAATCCATGTGGCTGCTGTTCGCAGGGCTTCTGGTGTTCAGCATCATCCTTTGAGCTTCAGCGGCAGCCCGGCAGCCACGAAATAAACGGCATCCGCCGTTTCGGCGAGGCGCTGGTTGGCAATGCCCTGCTCATCGCGGAAGCGCCGCGCCATGGCATTTTCCGGCACGATGGAAAGCCCAACCTCGTTCGACACCAGAATGATCTGCGCCGCGCTCTCCCGAAGTGCTGCGGAAAGATCACCCACCGCCACCGGGATGTCCCTCTCATGATGCATCAGATTGCCGAGCCACACGGTGACGCAATCGAGCAAGACCAACCCCCGCGCAGCGCGGATGGCAGATGCCGGATCGAGCGGGGCCTCGATGGTCTCCCAACCATCGCCTGCCCGCTGCTCCCGGTGCTTCGCAATGCGCTGGCGCATTTCGCCATCGAAGGGTTCAGCGGTGGCGACATAGGTCTTGAATCCGTCGAAGCCCCTGGCCAGGCCTTCGGCAAAGCGGCTCTTGCCGGAACGCGCCCCACCAAGCACCAGGCTCACCCGCTTCACGGCTTCACCGATGGGATACGGGCGATGAAGTGGCCGCGCATCCTGTCCGGCCATTGCCGGAACGGCACTTCGCCGGTATCAGTTTCGCCATGCGCGGTGAACCAGTCGAGAATGGCCTCGGCCTGCTCGCGCGAGGGCTCATGGTCGCCGGTGAAATAGGTGAAGCGCGCGTCATCGCGCAGCGCCACGCTGCAATGGCGCTTGCAGTTCCACAGGCAAGCCTGAGTGACCACATTCACCTGCGCCCCGCGTGCGGCAACGGCATCGCGCATATGGGCAATGAGCGTTTCGCCACCCGTGCGGCCATCGGGGCCGGTCTTGTCGGTGGCTGAAAACTTGCAGGTTGAACACATTACGATGTCACGCATCTGGATCTCGGGGGCTCCGCCGCTGGGGTTGCCAAGAGGGCTGCCTTCAATGTAGGCAATGAATGAGCCTGTCAACGCGAAGAAACCGGCATGAAATTCAACGCGATCGCCTTCCTGGCGTCGGAAGCACCCGAAGCCCGCGAGGCAGCCCAGCGCCTGTCCACGATCTATGGCAATGCCGACCCGGAACGGGCCGATTGCGTGGTGGCCTTGGGCGGCGACGGCCACATGCTTCAGGCGCTGCACCGCTTTGTGTCCACCGGCATTCCGATCTACGGCATGAACCGCGGCACCGTCGGGTTCCTGATGAATGACTATGCCGAGGACCGGCTGACCGAGCGGCTGAACGCTGCCGAACTCACCACCATTCACCCCTTGAGCATGACGGCGGTTGACGAGGCGGGCAAGACGCACCGCGCCATCGCCTTCAACGAAGTCTCCCTGCTGCGCCAGCGCCACCAGGCGGCGAAGCTGATGATCGCGATCGACGGCAAGCCCCGCCTTGAGGAACTGATCTGCGATGGTGTGCTGGTGGCCACACCCGCCGGCAGTACGGCTTATAACCTCTCGGCGCATGGGCCGATCCTGCCGATCAACTCCGAGCTGCTGGCTCTGACGCCGATCAGCGCCTTCCGCCCACGCGGCTGGCGCGGCGCCATCCTGCCGCATCAGGCCAAGGTGAAGATAACCATCCTCGAAGGCGAGAAGCGCCCGGTGGCGGCGGTCGCCGACCACGTTGAGGTCCGCCATGTGCGCCAGGTCGAGGTGGCGCAGGACCAGTCAACATCCGCCCGGATCCTGTTCGACCCCGGCCACAGCCTGGCGGAACGGGTGCTCAGGGAGCAGTTCAGGTTCTGACGCGCTGCAAGGCAGCGGCCCATCTGCCGGCACACAGGGTAGCCCGATCAAGCCAGTTCAAGTTCCGTTTACTGAAGGTGTCAGCCAATCCACCCGCGGCAATCACGCCGCGCGGAGGATGTCGGCTTTCAGACGCTTGGCCAGCATGGCGGTGCGTTCGCCGGCGAAGCGGCTCAGCACATCGAGGTTACGCGGCTGCTCGGCCATGGGAATGGCCTCGTAGCGCGTCAGCAGGATTTCAATGAGTTTACGGCCGAAATCATCGGGCGTCAGGAGGATGCCGCTTTCGGTTTCCTCGCGCGCCACGTCGCAGGCGGCCTGAAGCGTCCAGTAACTGTTGCCCGGCAAGCCCGCCTTGGCATGAAGGCTGCGGAAGCTGCCCGAGGCCTTGCCAAACATCTGCTCGCGGGCGCGCGTCACCGGCATGTCGGCCAGATAGGCAACAGCTTCTGCCACAACCTCCATCGCCCCAAGGCAGGCGGCACGCAGGATGATGGCCGGGGTGAGAAGCTCACGGTCGATCACGAAGCGCACGGTATCGGGCAAGTCCGCATCCGGGGCATCCATCAGGATCTTCAGGACGGCGTTCTCTTCCGCATCGGTCACAAGTTCAGCAGCGTCATTGGCGGGAAGCCATCCCCGCTCGGCCAGAAGCACCTGCAAGCGCTTTGCCGAAAGCCTCGCCTGCAGCACGCGCAGCGCCGGCGGCATGTCTGCCCGGTCCAGCATCAGGCTGACCATTTCCTGCGACCCGCTGAAACGCTCGAACAGGGTGTGGAAGGCCTCCACCTGGATTGTAACCTCCCGGTTTTCCAGCAAGACGCCATTGACGGCGAGGCTGAGCGATGAGGTGATAAACGCCATGGACTCCGGAGAGAGATCGGGACGAAGCGCCACGGTGGCCTGACGCGCCTCATCGCCAACGCGCAGCACGGCCAGCATGTGCCAGGCGTTGAGCGCCATCGTTTCCGACAGGAACGGAAGGGCAATTTCATCGTCATCGGAGATGATTGTGAACAGAACATCCGCATTCAGCCTGTCGACGCCGACGAGGCAGGAGGCAAGCGCATGACGAACGGAAATCTCTTCATCACCGGCTAGTTGCAGAGCCACTGGCACCACCTGATCGCGTTCGGCCTGCGGCGCATCCTCCCGGCCGAGGAACTGGGCGATCTGCACCGCCAGCTGGCGGCGCTGGTCCACGTTTCCATCGGCGATCAGGCCGTCAAAGACCGTTGTGTCGAGGCCAAATGATGATTCGGTGTGGCTGTGATGCTGCATGAGACTCGCGCTTTCCTGGGGGCAGCCTCCCACCTAAGGTTTAATTTTTCGTTCACCTTATGCGTTAGGAAGGCGGATACCATCCATCGTGTCAGTCCTGCAGAACAGGGGCGCTGGCCGGCGTGGTAACGGGACTGACCGTCATTACTTCCTTGCCCTGCGCCTTGAGGTTTTCCGGGCTGCGGTGACGGCGCCACAGCGCGAAGGCACCCAGCGCGGCGTTGACCAAAATCATGTAGATGAGGAAGCCATCGCCGCCGATCTTCTTCATGGCATAGCCCACCAGCAGCGGCCCAAAAATCGAGCCAAGCCCATAGAGCAGGATCAACTTGGCGGACGCGCCCAGAACCTGATCCTTGCGGAGATGGTCGTTGGCGTGCGCGATGACCAGCGAATAAACCGGCAGCGAGATGACGCCGAAGGCCGTCACCAGCGAAATGAGCAGGAACCGCGACAGATAATTGCCGCCCGCGAGGGTGATGGCCGCCACGAGAGCCGCCGCGAAGCTCAACAACATGATGATCGTCCGGCGGTCGAACCGGTCCGAAATCCAGCCGATCGGATATTGCGAGAGGATAACGCCCAGTGGCGGCAGCGCCATCATGATCGAGACGGAGACAAGCGGCAGCCCCTTGGCGAGGCCGAATACCACGCCCAAGGCAAAGAAGGCACTCTGCCCCAGCCCGCAGGCCAGCACACCGATCACGGCAAGCGGTGAAGCGCGCCAGATTTCCCCGATTGAAACATGGCCCGCGCCTTCGACGCTCGGCGCCTCCGATGGCACGAGGATCAGCGGCACCAGCGCCATCGAGAGCAGGCACGACACGATGATGAAACGCACGAAGCCGGAATCATCCGTAACGTTCAGCAACAGTTGGCCTACGCCCAGGGCGCCATAGGTAACGATCATGTAGAGCGAGAGCATCTGCCCGCGGTTGCGGTTCGAAGACGCGCTGTTCAGCCAGCTTTCACAAACGATGAACATGCCGGACACGCAAAGGCCAGTGATGACGCGCAGCAGGAACCAGAACACCGGATCAACCCACAACGGAAACAGCAGCACGGCGGTGGAAACGGTAGAGGCGAGCCCGGCGAAGGTCCGCACATGGCCGACACTCTTGATCAGCCGCGGCGCGGCAATGCTGGCCAGTATCAGCCCAGCTGAATAACCAGCCATGACGAAACCCGTGACGTCGGTTCCGAACGCCGCCTGATTAGCGCTGAGGCTGACGAGCGAACCGCTCAGGCCATGACCCAGGCAGAGCATGGCAACACTGAGGAGGAGGACCCAGAGTGAGAAATTGATCATGCGCCTAACCGAAGCATGTCAGGCGCCGGTGCGCCAAAGCCCTTGCGAGGGTGAGACCGTCAGACAGGGAGACCCGCCTGCTTCAACTTGAAGAGCAGCAAGTCACGGTCCAGCGGCATCATCAACACGTCGGCGGCACCTTCGAGTATCGTCTGGCCAAACATCTCGGCATCAGGCGTCTCGGCATAGAGGAATACGACAGGCGGCTTGCCCCGCCCGCTCATCCGGAGGCGCTTTACCAAATCCCGTGGCACCACACCGCGTGCGCGGGCTGAGAGCATGACGACATCAGGCGCATTGTCATTGCAGAAACGGACGGCCTCATCAGTGCCCGCCGTGAGTGTCATTTCGAGGCCGAGCCCTGTCAGCATCTGCGCGAGATACTGACGCCCCCTGCCATCGTCATCAATGAGCAGACACCTGGTCATGTCTACAAACCTCTCCAGCGCCATGGCTCAACCGCCGTTCACTGCCTGTATCGAGTCCTGCGCCCGGCTGGTTAATGACGCGTTAACGGCGTTATCCACAGCTTTTCCACAAGATATAAGACGTTGAAGCAGATGAATAAAACAGGTTATGAACAGAATTATCCACCATGGCCAAAATGCGGCGCTGACCCCTCCCGCAGTGGCTGCCGCCGACTCGGCGGCCCGAAAGCTACTCCGGACGGCGCATCCGCCAAGCCTCGCTGACGGTGGCATATTCGCTGTAGCCAAGCCGGGCGATGATTTTCATGGCGGCCGTATCGACGCGGCCCTCTTTGATGTAGCGGTCATCAATGTGGATGCCGACCACACGGCCGATTACCATGTGGTGCTCCGCCGTTCCGGCATCGTCGGGCAGTGGCACCACCTGATGGAGACGGCATTCGAGGCAGGCCGGGCTTTCCGCCACGCGCGGCGCCTTGATCAGACGGCAGGGCGCCTTGGCGAGGCCGGCGAGATCGAATTCATCTACCTCGGGCGCCACATGGGCGGCTGTGGCATTCATCTTCTCGCGCAGGTCCCAGGTGGCGACGTTCACAGCAAATTCCCGCGTTGCCATTACATTCACCAGTGAATCCTTCGGCGGCCCGATGCCGAAGGCCACATAGTGGGGCTCCTGCGCAAAGGCGTTGAAGTAGCTGAAGGGCGCGAGGTTCGCGATGCCTGCGGAAGAGAGCGTCGAAATCCAGCCGATGGGGCGCGGCGCGACGATAGCCTTGAAGGGATCAACGGCAAAGCCGTGCTCGTTCCTGACCGCATCATAAAACATCACAGGCGCCTCAGAAGGGCTGGAAGCTCCGCCACGCTGTCGAGCGTGTAGTCAGCAAGATGGGCGATGTCGTCATGCGCGGCATTACCGCTCAGCACCGCAATGGCGAGCCCTGCTCCACCGTTGCGCGCCTCCTCCATGTCGTGGTGGTTATCGCCAACCATGGCAATGGCTGACGGATCAAGCCCGGTTATTTCGGCGAAGCGGCGGATCATGTTGCCGGAGGGCTTCGGCACCGGAACCGTGTCAGCGCCAATGATGTCCTCGAAATGCTCGATCACCCCAACTTGCGTCATGTGGGCCCGGGCCGAGAGGTGCACGTCATTGGTGGCAACACCCAGTCTCAGCCCCATGGATCGCAGATCAGACAGTATGGGCTCCAGCGGCATGAGGGGAACAAGATGGCGGCTCACCAGGTCACGGTAACCATGGTCCAGCCTGTAAACTTTCGCGGCAGCGTCTTCTTCCGCAAGGCCCGGCCATAGCACATCCACCATCTGGCGCGTGGTGCCGCCTGCGAGGATGGAGCCCGCGATCAGCTTGTCGGATGCCTTGTCATAGCCGAGCAGGCCCATGCGCTCCTCGGCGCCTGCCAGGTCCGTTGCGAAGAGGTCCATGAAGGCCTGGCGGTAGATCGGGATCCACGTCGCATTGACGTCGATCAGCGTGCCATCCTTGTCGAACAGGATACCCTTGATCATCATGCGCTCCCCCAGCGGATCAGAAGCGATTGCGGGTCTGGGCGTGGCCTGTCCTCGTAAGGTACGGCAGGCGTGCCGAGATAGATGAGGCCCGCCAGCTTCTCATGGGGGCCAAGCCCCATGGCGGCTGCGATTCCGGAGTCATAGGCCACCCAATCCGTGTTCCACTGGCAGCCGAGGCCCAGGGCTGTCGCGGCCAGAAGAATGTTCATGCAGACAGCACCCGCCGATAGCTGCTGTTCCCACACCGGGATCTTCGGGTGCTCCGCCGCGGTGGACACAACACCGAGAATGGCGGGCGCGCGCAGGAAGAGCGCCCGTGCAAATTCCAGCGACTGTTCGCCATGGTCCGGATGGAGTTCCTGCCAGCGCGCCTTCATCACCTCGCCGAAGGCCGCGCGGGCCTCGCCTTCCCACAGGATGAAGCGCCAGGGCGCGAGCTTGCCATGGTCCGGCACCCGCACGGCAACACTGAGGATTTCAGACAGTTGATCCGGCGTGGGGCCGGGGCTTGTCATGGCCTTGGCGGAGGCCGACTTGCGGGACTTTAACAGGGAGAGACCGGATGAGATGTCGTTGAATGTCTGCATGATGCCCTGCAATCTGGCGGCGCTCAGTCCAAAACGCAATGGCAGGCTCGCGGCTCAGTGCCGTTAACCATTCATTAAGATGTGGATTGAGCAAACCCCTCCCCCGTGGTTCTCTTCGCTCACCGACCGGAAGGTTGGGGTAATGCGTAAAGGGGACGAAAGCTTTGCACGTTCGCCAACTTCGTGCACAGCCTTACCGCCATCACAGCCGCGGCTTAGCCGGCAGGACTGCGATGGCGGTTTTTTTCTGGGCGCTGGCCATATTGCCCAGTGCGCAAAGCCCTGCCCATGCCGAAGATGGCCCCCTGAGCCTCGCCATTGAAACGGTCAGCCCAGGCCGCGAGGGGCTGGAGTTTTCAGCCCATCTGACTGGAACCACTCACCCAGTTACGCGTGGTATCACCTGGACCATCCGAACAGCAGACGGTCAGGACGTTTACGCCGGGGATTCCGCCATCGCAGATGTGGTGACGCCGCCTGGGGATTATATCGTCGATGTTCAGTATGGCGCAGGGCGGCTTACCCGCCTTGTAAGCCTGCCGGAAGCAACCCGCCTGCGTGTGGATTTTGCTCTGAATGCGGGGGGTCTGCGCATCGTGCCGCGCGCTGGTGGCGCGTCTCTTCCCGCAGGCGGCGCCAATCTCCGCGTCTACACGCTTCAGGAAGGCCAGCCGAACCGCCGCATGGCGGTCACTGCCACGGCCGGGGACATTCTCCCCTTGCCGGAAGGCCGCTACCGGGTCGAAAGCCAGGTGGGCGACAGCAACGCCAAGGCCGTGGCCGATGTCGAGGTGAGGGCCGGACGGCTGATCACGCTGGACATCCGCCACAAGGTGGGTATCGCCCGGCTGTCACTGGCCGGCCCCCCTTCAGCGGAGGTGTCATGGTCGGTTGAGGACAGGCACGGCATCGCCGTTGCATCGCGCGATGGACAAGATACGGCCGTCATCCTGATCCCCGGCGACTATACCGTCACAGCCAAAATCGGGAGTGACCGCCTGACTGCGGCCTTCACAATCGCCCCGGGTCAGTCCCGCGACATCATTCTCGGCAACTGAGCGCCTACTTGAACAGAATGAGGCTTGCCGCCAGCGCCGCCATGCCCGTAACGATGCCATAGACCGTCTCATGGCCACGCGCGTAGCGTTTGGCGGTTGGAAGCAGTTCGTCCAGGGCGAGGAACACCATGGCACCTGCGATCATGCCGAACACCACGGCGAAGACATTGGCATTCAGGAAAGGCGCCAGCACCGCATAGCCGAGCAAGGCTCCGACCGGTTCTGCCAGCGCTGAAAGACAGGTCGCGATCAAGGCCTTCTTCTTACTGCCTGTGGCGTAATAGACGGGAATGGCGATCGACACGCCCTCCGGAATATTGTGAATGGCGATGGCAGCTGCCAATGGAATGCCAACAACCGGGTTTTCGAGCGTCGCAAGAAATGTGGCGAGGCCTTCGGGAAGATTATGAGCCGTTATGGCGAAGGCCGCCAGCAGCCCGACGCGCTTGATATGCGTCTGATCACCGTTGCTGGCGGATATTGCGCCATGCGGATTGGGAATTGAACGATCCAGCAGGATAAGTAAAAGCGCCCCGGCAAAGAAGGCGAGCGTCGCGTATATGTAAGCTGACTTCGGATCGTGGAGTTGGGCGAAGCCCTGCTCCGCCTTCCAGAAAATCTCCACCAGCGACACATAAACCATGGCGCCGCCCGCAAAGGCCAGGCCGAACGCCAGAAGCCTCGGGCTTGGTTCCCGCGAGAAAATGACGAACAGGCTACCCAGGACGGTCGACAGGGCCGCCGCCGCGCAAACACTCAGCGCCACCAGAAAATTTGATTGGCCAAGCCAGTCCATCCCGCCCCCTGCCGCCTGCGCTTTTTTCCATCATATGGGATGGATGGTGGATAACTTTCAAGACCTGTCAGACGCCGGAAAGCGGAATGGTTTCCTTATGGACCCGCGGCACCGCCCCGTAGCGGGCATGCTTCCAGCCATCCTTGGCGGCCTCGTTACTTTGTTTTGAATAAGATGAGACAGTCGACCGCTTGTGGCGCGAGCCACCCGCCGGTTCGTCGCCCAGCAGAATGTGCGGGATCTTTTCTGTATACGGATTGTAATCGCATCGCCTCGACGGAGACACTACGAAGCGCCTGTGATCGAGGCCGCTAAGGTCGCGCGGCCGTGCCAGGATCACCACAGTCAGTATCGACGTTTGTCTGTCTTCGACATAGCAAGAATCAAACTCCAATCCTCGGCATTTTCATGCCCCGACGTGATTGGGGCTTGCTTTGTGGAAGGGGGAAATTGCCCGGTCACGCCAGGCGAAGGAGAGGTGCAGGTCGTGCTCTAAGACAGACTGTCAAGAAACACCCTGGCATCGCTTGAAATCTCCGCTCTGCGCGCCGCTTCCATTTTTTCCAGGGTGCGGTAGGGCATGGCCATGCGAGGGTTCTTCTTCAACTGGGTCTCATTCCGCATCAGGAAATCCCAATAAAGGTAATTGAACGGGCAGGCCGTGGGCCCCAGCTTGACGTCCGGCCTGTAGGCACATCCTGTGCAATAGTCCGACATGCGGTTGATATAGGCGCCCGACGCGGCATAGGGTTTTGACGCCATGATGCCGCCATCGGCAAACAGCGCCATGCCGTGGGTATTGGGCAGTTCCACCCATTCAAACGCATCGGCGTAGACGAGGAGATACCACTCCTCGACCTGCTTCGGGTCGAGCCCGGCCAGCAGGGCAAAGTTGCCGGTTACCATAAGGCGCTGAATATGGTGGGCATAGGCGTGCCGCCGGGTATCGCCGATCGCCTGGCGCAGACAGTTCATCGCGGTTTCGCCCGACCAGAAGAAACCGGGCAGCGGGCGCGCCGCCTCCAGCGCGTTGGTTTGCGCATAGTCCGGCATCTTCAGCCAGTAGAGGCCGCGGACATATTCGCGCCAGCCAAGAATCTGGCGGATGAATCCTTCGACCGCATTGAGGGGAGCCGCCCCCGCCTTCCATGCTTCCTCCGCCGCCGTGCACACTTCACGCGGGGTCAGCAGGCCGATGTTGAGATAGGGCGAGATGATCGAATGATACAGGAAAGCGTTCCCCTGCTTCATCGCATCCTGATAGTCACCGAAATTGGGCAGGCAGGCCGTGATGAAATGGTCCAGCGCCTCCAGCGCGTCATCGCGCGTCACCACCCAGCCGAAGGGTTCCAGATCGCCGAAGTGATGGGCAAAACGAACCTCCACCATCGCCATCACCTCACGCGTGATGTGATCCGGCTCGAAGCGCTGGCGCTTTGGTGGCGTGACATTTTTCGGCAGGGCCTTGCGGTTGTCGTGATCGAAATTCCACTGCCCGCCTTCTGGTTCGCCCTCCGCCATGAGAAGGCCCGTGGCGCGGCGCATCTCGCGGTAGAAGAACTCCATGCGGAGTTCCTTGCGGCCTTTGGCCCACAGAGCGAAGCTTGCCGGGGTGGCGAAGAACCGGTCATCGTTAAGGATTTCAACGCCCCAGCCTCTCATCATCTCCAGAACGCGCCACTCGCCAGGCTCGGTCACGATGACTTGTGCGGGTTTGTGCCGCTGAATGGCGCGCTGCACTTCCGAGGTGAAGGAGCTCGTATTCGCGGGGTCATCCAGGGTCACATAATCAACGTTGATCCCCTCGCGGCGCAGTTCTTCCGCGAAATGGCGCATGGCGGAAAAGATCAGCGTCAGCTTCTGCTTGTGGTGCTTCACATAGGTGGCTTCTTCCACCACCTCCATCATCAGCACCACATCTCCCGCTGCATGATCGCGCAGAGACGACAGGCCGCGCGTCAGCTGGTCGCCAAGCACGATGCGGAGCGTGGTCATGGCTTGCGCGCTTTCAACGCGGCACGGCATCGGTCAGAGCAGACCTTCACCTGCTCCCAGTCACGTTCCCATTTCTTGCGCCAGCTGAAGGGCTTGCCGCAAGCCTCGCACGGCTTGCTTGGAAGCTCGGCCTTCTTGCGCATGCGCGGCACGCAAACTAGCCCTTGGTGCGCAACATCGAGCGGCCGCCATCGACGCCGATCACCTGCCCCGTGATCCACGAGGCGTCACCCGAAAGCAGGAAGGCCGCAGCGGCCGCCACGTCATCAGCCTCTCCCAGCCGCTGCAACGGATGGAGTGCTGCAATGGCAGTTGCCATCTGCTCGCTGGAGGTCAGCGCGGCAGCCAGCGGTGTTTTGGTGAGAGACGGCGCCACACAGTTGACCCGCACCTTGGGGGCGAGTTCAGCGGCGAGCGACAGCATCAACCCCTCCACTGCGCCTTTCGACAGGCCGATCGAGGCATGGGAAGCAAAGCCCTGCGCCACCGCGACGGTGGAGAACAACACGATGCTCGACGTTCCGCCATGTGCCTTCAATGCCGGAAGCGCCGCCTGAACCGCGCGCAGCGCGCCCAGCGCATTGAGCATGAAATCCCGCTGCACGTCTTCATCCGTGATGCGGGAGACAGGCTTAAGGTTGATGGTGCCGACGCAGTAGGCAAGGCCCGCCACGTCCGGCCCCGCGGCCTTCACCGCAGTTTCCAGTGCGGCGCGGTCAGAGACGTCGGCCACCGCATGAGAGCACCCGGTTTCAGCGGCCAAGGCCTGGAGCTTTGCAGCATCCCGGCCAATGGCGTGGACTTTGCCACCCCCAGCCGCAAGCCTGCGGGCGAGAGCGGAGCCGACGCCACCCGTGGCGCCAACAATGATGTGTGTGTTCGACATAAACGATAGTACGAACCGTGCCGGCATTCGGTTCAGTGGGCGTAAAGGCCCTCATCCGCCCTTCGGGCACCGTCTCCCGCGCGCTGTGCGGGAGAGCGAAGAACGTTGAGTTACACCTTCTCCCACCCTCAGGTGGGAAAAGGTGTAACGGTACGCGACGGATGAGGGCACTGCCTCAATCCCGTTTCAGGTCCGGCGGCGTTGCCTCGTCCTTGAGGGCTGCCAGCGCCTCATCGAGGCTCATCGGCGTCTGGTCCTGCGAGCCAAGGCGGCGGAGGTTCACCGCGCGCTCTTCCATCTCGCGCTTGCCGACCACCATGATGACCGGAACCTTCTGCACGGAGTGCTCTCGGACCTTGTAGTTGATCTTCTCGTTGCGAAGGTCTGCCTCGGCGCGCAATCCCGCCTTCCTGAGCATGTCCCGCACCTCGAGCGCATAGGCATCGCTGTCGGAGGTGATGGTGGCAACGACAACCTGCGTCGGCGCAAGCCACAGCGGGAAGTGACCAGCAAAATGCTCGATCAGGATACCGAGATAACGTTCCATCGAACCGCAGATGGCGCGGTGGATCATCACCGGCACCTTCTTCTCGCCGTCAGCACCGATATAGAAGGCGCCGAAACGCTCCGGCAGGTTGAAGTCCACCTGCGTGGTGCCACACTGCCAGTCACGGCCGATTGCATCGCGCAGCACATATTCGAACTTGGGGCCATAGAAGGCGCCCTCGCCCGGGTTCACCGCCGTC
>JBEIDW010000051.1:0-18571 GCA_040383265.1 Hyphomicrobiales bacterium | reverse complement strand
CTGAACCTGCCGAGCTGCCGTGATGCCAAATCTCTTGCCGGGAGAGGTGTAGAAAGCCGCGGCCTGGTGCGGATTTTCGCCATAGCGCAAGGCCTGCAGCTTCGCGCCGCCCGTAGCAAAAAATGCGCCGAAGGGCTCCCCCGACTGACTATTGAACCAATGGCTGATGGCAGCGTCATAGCTCGCAGTCCGCGAAAACGCCTTTGCTGCCAAGCTCCGCCGCGTCTCCAGCGTTGTCTGACCACCGCCGTCATCAAGTTCGGATATCACGGCGCCATAATCAGCAGGATCAACGATAACAGTCACAAAGTCATGGTTTTTGGCTGCCGCGCGGATCATCGCAGGACCACCGACATCAATGTTCTCAATCATGTCAGCCCAGGAGGCCCCCCGCGCGACCGTTGCCTCGAACGGATAGAGGTTTGCCACGAGAATTCCGATGGGATTGATGCCGTGGGTCTTCATCGCGGCCACGTGGGTTTTGTCTGTCAGCACGCCGAGAAGTCCGCCGTGAATCATAGGATGCAAGGTCTTGACCCTGCCATCCATTATCTCGGGAAAATCCGTGACAGATGAAACTTCTGTTACTGGAAGCCCGGCATCTTCCAGCGCCTTGGCCGTTCCACCCGTCGACAGCAACTCGATACCGAGAGCCACTAGTTTCTGCGCAAAAGGTATGAGCCCTGTCTTGTCCGAAACGGAAAGGAGCGCGCGGCGTACGGCTTCTGTCATGGTGCCCTCAGAAACATCGAAATCGTCGCCCGCATAGCACTTTCAGACATAAGAACAAATCTTACGACCGGCGGCGCATTGCCACTGCGAAAAACCCATCCATACCTGATTGATCGCCCATAGCCATGAACGGGAACGTCCTGACCCAGCCTTCGGGCTGAATCGCATCACGAGGAATATCCGTCGAAGCCCACGGAAAAACCTCAAAATCCTCGTGAACCGCCAAGAACTTCCGTACCTGCGTCTCGCCTTCCTCCGGCTCGAGCGAGCAGGTGCAGTAAACCAGCATACCACCGGGGCGAACCAAACCCGCTGCCTTCAGCAGCATCAGGCGCTGAAGGCCTGCAAGTTCCCGGATTTGCTTTGGTCCCTTGAGATAGGGAAGTTCCGGATGGCGACGAATAGTTCCGGTGGCAGAGCAGGGCGCATCAAGCAGCACTGCATCCCATTCGCCTGTGAGCTCGGCTGAAAGCACATCCATCACTCTAACCTCAGCAGCAAGACCTGTCCGCCGGAGATTGTCACGCAGCCTGCACAAACGTGATTCGGATATGTCGACGGCTGTTACCTCCGCCCCGAGAGCCGCCATTTGCAGCGTCTTTCCACCCGGCGCAGCACAAAGATCAAGCGCTGTCTTCCCGCGGATATCTCCGAAGAGACGCACGGGAATCGTCGCTGCCGTGTCCTGAACCCACCAAGCACCTTCCTTGAAACCAGGGAGGTCTGGCACAGCTACGCGCTCAGCGGGAAGCCGTGCTTGCCCATTTGGCAAGAGCGCTCCGCCGAGCCTCTTCAACCACTCCGACGGATTATCTTTGAAACTGAGATCAAGTGAGGGCCTTTCAGTATGGGCCCGGGCTATGCGGAGTGCAGTGTCAGAACCGTAGGTCTTGGACCATCGGTCCCACAACCAGGAGGGCGTGTTCAGGCGGCCAGCGTCAACATCGTCTAGTAGGCCTTTGCCGCCGGCAGATACCTTGCGCAGCACAGCATTGATGAGGCCCGAGAAGTGCAGCGCATTGCGATCGGCCTTTGCGGCCCGCACGGACAGATCAATCACCGCATGGGGCGCCATTCCAAGATAAAGCAGTTGCGCCGTGCCAAGCGTCAGAATGTCAGCCGCCTGTCCCGACTTTCTCGGCAGCGGTTTTGCGAGGAGCCTCGCAAGAACGGCTTCGATTTCGCCCTTGTGACGAAACGTCGTGAGCAGGAGCGTCAGGAGGAACGCTCGATCCCGCGTTTCGAGAGAGGCAGCCTGCGTGCTTCCATCCACGGCGTCCTCGACCGTCAGCCTACGGTCGAGGCAAGACCTGAAAAGCTCGGCCGCGAGGCGGCGAACTTCGAGGCCTTGAACCTCCTGATCGGCAGGCGTCACCCCCATGGACCGGGCGCTTGGGTAGGCTGACGGTCCCACGGACCGCTGTTACGGTCGAAATCTCCCATGTCCTGCGCCATGTGATGAAGAGCTTCGATCCGGTTGCGCGGATCCGGGTGAGTGGAGAATAGCCCATCCATCCGCTGGCCGGAGAGCGGGTTGATGATGAACATGGGTGCTGATGCGGGATTGGCTTCCGCTGTTCGGTTCTCAATGCGGTGAACCATGCCTGATATCTTGGCGAGGGCAGAGGCCAAGGCCAGCGGCTGGCCGGAGATTTCAGCGCCACCCCTGTCCGCGCCATATTCGCGTGTACGGCTGATTGCCATCTGCACGAGCATTGCTGCCATGGGAGCAAGGAAGATCATCAAGATGGTGCCAATCGCGCCCATCGGATTTCCGCGATCACGGTTGCCTCCAAAAAACATACCGAAATTTGCGAGCATGGAGATGGCGCCAGCGATGGTCGCCGTCATCGTCATTACCAGCGTGTCACGGTGCTTGATGTGGGCCAGTTCATGCGCCATCACGCCTGCCACCTCATCGCGGTTGAGCAGATTGAGAAGACCTGTGGTCGCAGCCACCGCGGCATTCTCCGGATTGCGGCCGGTGGCAAAGGCGTTAGGCTGCGGATTGTCCATGATGTAAACTTTGGGCATCGGAAGGTTGGCCTTCCGGGACAGATCCTCGATGAGGCCATAGAATTCGGGTGCATCTTGAGGCCCAATTTGGCGAGCGCCATGCATCCGCAGCACCATCTTGTCTGCATTCCAGTAGGCGAAGATATTCATGCCGGCTGCCACAAAGAAGGCAATGAGCATGCCCTGCTGGCGGTCCAGCAGATAGCCTGCCGCCAGGAAAAGCCCCATCAGGGCTGCCATCAGCAATCCTGTCCGCATCGTGTTCATCCGGCAAACTCCTCCTTGCAAAGTCATTGCCCGTGCCTTCATATGATAGCAATGGAAACAGACAGCAAGAGCAAGCAATTGCCGCCGGAAGCGCAGCGCGCGCTTGCCGAGGCGGAAGAACGCCGCAAGACCCGCTCAGCACCGAATCTCCCGAAGGAAGTGAACGGTCGCGCGGGACCGGAACCTACCCGCTTTGGCGACTGGGAAACCAAAGGCATCACCAGCGATTTCTGATCAGCCGAAACCGAGACGTCGCCGGATGTCCTCAGGCGTCACACCATCTTGACGAAGCTCACGCAGTGCGGTGCTTTGCAAGCTCTTCGACATTTTTTGGCCAGCCTCATCCATAATGAGCTCATGGTGGAGGTAGTGCGGCGTGGGCAAGCCGAGCAACCGCTGCAGTAGCTTGTGGAGCGGCGTTGCTGCTTCTATGTCCTGGCCACGTACCACGTGAGTGACGCCCTGGATTGCATCGTCCGTCACCACCGCGATGTGATAGCTGGAGCCGACATGTGGTTTGGCGATTATCGCATTACCCCACACTGCAGCCGCCGTATCGTTCATTTTTTCCATATCCACCCGCCAGCCATGAGTCATTCCTTTGGAAAGCCGCCGTTCGGCCTCAGCACGCGTCAGGCTTCGGCAGGCGCCAGCGTAATGTGCTTGGCCGTCAGGATCGTGGGAGGCGAGAGCATGCGCTGTCGCCTGCTTTCGGGAACAGAAACAGGGATAGATGGCCTCCATCTCCCGCAACCTGGAGAGATTGGCGCCATAGTCTCGCAAATGCTCGCTCTGGATCCGGACCGGTTCTTCCCAGCGAAGCCCTAGCCAGGCGAGATCTTCGAAGATTGCGGAGACGAATTCCCGCCTGCAGCGGCTTTCGTCTGTGTCTTCGATGCGGAGCAACAGTTTGCCGCCGTTTTTCTCCGCCATGCGCGCGTTCAGCAAGGCGGAATACGCATGACCCATGTGAAGCAGGCCATTGGGGCTTGGCGCAAAGCGGAATACGGGGCGGCTCATGGAAGTGCTCTTGCGGGTAATTCAGCAAAACGTCAAACAGGCGTCATGAAGCGGCTGGAACATCGGCATGATCTTGAAGAGGCGGTCGCCTGCCTCGTCAAGGCAGAGCCGCGCTTTGGCTTGATCATGGAACATCATGGTTTACCGCCGCTCCGCCAAGTGGAACCGGGCCTGAAAAGTCTTCTGCACATCGTCACGTATCAACTCATCTCGTTAAAAGCCGGCGACGCGATCTGGAGTTGTATCATCGCTCATCTGAACTGTTTTACGCCGAACGAGATTCTCGCCTGTTCCGAGAATGAACTGCGTGCGCTCGGCCTTTCAGGTGCGAAGGCCAGAACCTTTCATGCGGCAGCCCGGGCGTTTCAAGCGGGAGCTTTCTCGCAAGATACAGTTCTAAAGTTGACCGAACAGGAGCTGACAGAGCGGCTCACAGATATTCGCGGTGTCGGGTCCTGGACGGCCAACCTCTATCTGCTGACCGTATATCGGATAGCCGATGCGTGGCCCGCTGCCGATGTTGCGCTGCAGCATGCGGCGCATCACCTGTTCGGCCTGCCCAGACGGCCGAGTGCGGTCGAACTCACCCAGTTGGCCGAGCCATGGCGGCCCTGTCGCAGCGCGGCGGCGCTCCTCTTGTGGAGCCATTATCGGGGCCTGCGTGGGTTGCCACAGCGCTGAAATGGGCCTTCACAGGATTGCCACACAAGATATAGTAGAATCAGAAGAACGTTAGCCTGAGAGGTGTGCTTGCAATTCGCACCGGTTGCGCCGGAAGCCTGCCCTGCCCTGGTTCTCAACGCGGATTTCCGCCCGTTGAGCTACTATCCTTTGTCTCTGTGGAGTTGGCAGGACACCATCAAGGCGGTCTTCCTGGACCGGGTGAACATCGTGTCCGAATATGACAAGGTGGTGCGAAGCCCGACGTTCGAATTCCGTTTGCCGAGCGTTGTTTCTCTCAAATCTTATGTGAAGCCGTCACGAACACCCGCTTTCACGCGATTCAATGTATTTCTCCGTGACCGCTTCACCTGCCAGTATTGCGGAGATCATGATGATCTCACCTTTGATCACGTTGTCCCACGATCGAAAGGTGGTCAGACAACGTGGGAAAATGTTGTTGCCGCCTGCTCGCCCTGCAATCTTATGAAGGGCAGTTATTTACCGCAGCAGGTCAACATGTATCCGGCCCAGAAGCCCATTCGGCCCTCAGTTGCGCAACTGCACCGTAATGGACGTTATTTTCCTCCAAACTATCTTCATGATAGCTGGCAGGATTATCTCTACTGGGATACCGAACTCGATCCCTGACGTTTCACACCTGCCAGCGCGATCAGCGCCAGTGTCAGCGATATCACTGCATTCCAGCCCGCCAGCGACAAACCGAGTATCCTGATCGCTGGCGTATCACAGAGGACAACGGGCGCGGACAAGTCCGGCAGCCCACCTGAGAAACCAGCCTGCGCTGCGCAGGTGGCCGGGCCAGGCCACCACTTCCACTCGACGCCTGAATGATAAATGCCAAAAATCATGCTGGCGAACCATAGCAATGCTAGGGCACCAAGGCCGGCGCGCGCGAGCCCCTGATGGATGGGCGCGAGCACTGCGACTATGATTGCAAGCGGAACGCCCGCATAATAGGCCCAGCGCTGCTTAAGGCAGAGATCACATGGGGCGTAGCCAATATACTCAAAGATCAATGCCCCTGCGATGGTCGCTAGCGTAATTATCAAGATGACGGCTGCGGCGCGCTGCGGTGTCAGTGTATTCAGCATGATGTGACGCTTCCAGCAATTCCAGTGAATTTGACAACGAGATAAAGCGCAATGAGCACCGCTGCCGCAATGGCAGCGAGGAGCCCCAACCGCTTTTCGATGAAATAACGGATAGGCTCACCATAACGCCTTAGTGCCCAGGCCAGTGCAAAGAAGCGCGCTCCACGCGCAATAATGCAGGATAGCACGAAGAAACCGAAACTGACCTGCGCCACCCCAGCAAGGATAGTGACAACCTTGATCGGCGGTAGATGTGAGAGGCCAGATGTCACGAGCAAGACCATCAGCGTGTCTTCTCCTGTGCATTGGCGGAGGTGCTCGAAATTATCGAGCTTGCCATAAAACTCAAGTACCGGTTGGGCCGCAGCCTCGAAGGCGAACATGCCGAGAAAGTAACCGGCGATCCCGCCAAGAGTTGATGCCGCTGTCGCAACCAGCGCGAAACGGTAAGCGTTTCTGGGTCTGGCCAGCGCCATGGGCAAGAACAGAACATCGGCCGGAACGAGAAAGAACGAGCTTTCGATGAAGGCGATGACCGCGAGCCATACCTCGGCCGTCTTGCGGGCCGCCAGCGCCAGTGTCCAATCGTAGAGCCGTTTCAGCATGGGTTTTCAGTCCATATCCGGGCCAGCGCTGCGCAACTTTTTTGTGTGCGAGCGCTTGGATTTGGATTCAAGCCGCCGCGTCTTGGAGGCGCGAGTGGGCTTGGTGGCAATCCGCCGCTTCGGGCGATGTGCGGCCTTGCGAAGCAGGTCTACCAGCTTCTTCAGGGCGATCTCGCGGTTCCGCTCCTGCGAGCGGGTTTCCTGGGCGGTGATCACGAGAACGCCCTCCTGTGTCAGTTGCCGCCCAGCGAGCGGCCCTAACCTGATCTTGAGATCCTCGGGAAGAAACGCCCGGGACACGTCAAAGCGCAATTCGGCAGCGGTTGAAACCTTGTTGACGTTCTGACCGCCTGGCCCAGAGGCCCGGGAGAAGCTCCAGACGATTTCATCCTCGTCAATACTCAGGGAATCGGTGATCCGGATCATGGGGTCCTTCTCGCCCTTTACGGTTGACGGCGCAAGAGAGGGCAATTATGCGGGTCTGGCTTGCCTCTGTGGCGGAATGGTAGACGCGGCAGACTCAAAATCTGTTGCTCGCAAGGGCGTGGGGGTTCGAGTCCCTCCAGGGGCACCAATCGGCAAGGCGCTGCTGCCGTAGATTGGACCGATTCCTGTGGTGACAGGGAGGCTTGGCTTTACTTTCAGTTCTGGGGATTGTCCAAGCTTGCCAATATTCCAACGTATCGTTGTTCTGGCGCTGCTCTTGCTGTGCGCAATTCCACCTGCATCCGCTGCCGGACCCTCGCTCCTGTTCGATCCTGCAACTGAGGAGGTCATTTCGCAGGACCGCGCTGGCGACCCTTGGTATCCGGCATCCCTCACCAAGTTGATGACCGCCTATGTGGTTTTTCAAAAGCTGAAATCCGGCCAGCTCAAGCTGGACCAGAAAATCCCCGTTTCGGAACTTGCTCACGCCCAACCGCCCAGCAAGATCGGTGTGCCCGTTGGCCAGTCGGTGCGCGTTGATTTTGCCCTCCAGGCCCTGCTGGTGTACTCCGCCAATGATATGGCTTTCGTGCTGGCCGAGGCTTCCTCTGGTAGCATAGACCGCTTTTCCGATGAAATGAATGCGCAGGCTGGAAAGCTTGGCATGTCCGGCAGCAACTTCGTTAACCCCAACGGGTTGTTCGACCATCGCCATGTCAGCACCGCGCGTGATATTGCTATTCTTGCCTCTGCCCTGTTGCGGCAGTTTCCTGAATATGGTCATTACTTCAGTCAGGAATTCCTCATGGTCGGCAAACGCCGGCTGGCAAATCGTAATTCGTTGCTCCGCCAGATGCCGGAAGCGGATGGTATGAAAACTGGCTTCGTTTGCAACTCCGGTTTCAATCTCGTTGCTACCGCAACCCGGGATGGCCGCCAGCTTGGCGCAGTTATCTTCGGGGCCAACAGCGGCAAGCACCGTGCTGACCTTGCAGAAATGTTGTTGGTCGATGGCTTCTCCCGTCCATCGGTGCCTCAACCGAAAATTCCATCGATACCTAATGTAAAGACTGGATCCATTGTTCCCACTGACATGACGAAGGTGGTTTGCAAGCAGAAGCCACTCGCTATTGCGCGGTCAAAGGACCTTGGTGGATGGGGTATTTCCTTCGGAAACTACCAGTCATCGGTCAATGCCGATATGGCTTTGCGCGGCCGCATGCTGAGCCTATCCGGCATGGACCTTGATGGAACGCCTGGCATCGTCCGCCTGCCGGAGAATCGTGGCTTTGCCGCCGCAGTCTGGAACCTGAATGAGCAGGACAGCGAGGCAGCCTGCGAGCGTTACAAGGCGGAGAAAGCGCCCTGCGAAGTGATTTCGCCCGAGATGTTTGCCAAAATTGCAGCCCTTGTTCCTGATCCCGCACCACCTGCCGCAGCCTCTGCCGCCAAGGGCGCGGATGGTGTAAAGGCTAAGAAGCCGGTTTCACAGAAAAAGAAAAAGCAGAAGAACTGATTGCCATGATAAATCGTTCGGGACTTGGGATTGCCTGTGCGCTGGGGGCTGCGGCGCTGTACGGCCTTGTTCCCAATTTCGTGCGGGCTGCTTACAACAATGGCATTCCGCCGATCGAGAGCATCCTGTTCCGGACATTCGTGATCGCCAGCGTCTTCCCGGTCATTGCAGTCGCCCAAGGGCAAAAGCTCACCATTCCAAGGGCGGCGCTGCCCAGCTTCATCGGTCAATCGGTTGCCACGCTCTTCGTTTCTGTGGCCTATCTCGCATCGGTGCAGTTCATCCCTGTGGGGCTTGCTGTCATCATCTTCTTTCTCTTTCCTGTGCTCATCATGGTTCTGGCGCCGCTGGTCGAGGGGCGTAATCCCGGTATCCTCCGGATACTGATTGCCATCATGGCTTTCTGCGGTCTTGCCATTGCCGTTGGGCCAAGCTTTGACCAACTGGACATTCGCGGCATATTGCTGGCGGCAGCCGGTTCGGCGGGTGCTGCATTGCAGTTTTTTTCGGGGCGCTCTATCTCGCGGTACATGTCGCCAAGCGTGTTCGGCAGCCTGGTTCATATGGCTATTTTGCTGCCGATATTCATTATTGCTCTTTATGCGGGATCGGGAACGCTCAACATGCTGCCGGGCGGCCCGGCAACGAGTATTGGCCTGTTGTTTGTCTCAGCGCTTGGGGCACTCTATGTCGTCGCCTACATGATCCAGATGTTGTCGCTGCGTTTCGCACCCGCCTCAACTGTGGCGCCCTTCTATAATCTAGAGCCAGTTGTCGCCACGGCTGTTGCGGCCGTCATTCTCGATGAGCGCATGCAGATCAACCAATATGCCGGAGGCGGGCTTGTTCTTGCCGCTCTCGTGGCATCGAGTCTCATCGGAAAATGGAAGAAATAGCCCATGGCACATGCTCCCATTCCCGTCGCAATCCTCACCGGCTTCCTTGGGGCCGGAAAGACAACACTGCTGAATTTCCTCCTGAAGGACCCGTTCCTGGCTGATGCAGCGGTCATCATCAATGAGTTCGGCGATGTGGGAATTGATCATCTTCTCGTCGAGCGTGCCGATGAAAATGTCGTCGAATTGGCGTCCGGCTGCCTATGTTGCACCATTCGCGGCGATCTGATCGACACTATTCATGACCTGCTGGCCAGGCGTAGCCGCGGCGAGATCAAGGCCTTTAATCGTATCGTTATCGAAACCACGGGTCTCGCCGATCCGGCACCTGTGCTTCATGCTGTTATGAGTGAGCCAGGCCTGCTCAAGGCCTGCCGCCTCGAAGGCGTCATCACAGTTGTCGATGCCTTCAACGGCATGGCCACGCTTGACGTACACCCGGAAGCGGTGAAGCAGGTGGCGGTGGCAGACCGTATCGTGCTCACCAAGGTCGATCTTCTGGTCGGCCGGCAGGGGGAAGAAACGCTCTTCGCCATCATCGGTCGGCTGCGCAAGCTCAATCCCGCAGCGCGACTGCTCACCACCCACCGTAATGAGGCAACTGCTGAACGCCTCTTTACCATGGGCCTGTTTGATCTCAAGACGAAGACAGCTGATGTTCAGGGCTGGCTCGCTGCCGAGGCCTATGAGACGGGCGAGAAGAGGGCAAGGCGTAACCGACGCCATGATCACGTCCATGATGATGCGCACGGCCACCACCATGATCATGACCATCATCACCATGATGTGTCACGCCATGACGATCACATTAGGTCGTTCAGCTTTGCCGCGGCCAATGCTATCAGTCCGCAAGGCCTGGAAATGTTCATGGAACTGCTCAAGTCCTATCATGGCGCCAACATGCTGCGCATGAAGGGTATTGTGAAAGTTTCCGATGATCCCGCCCGCCCGGTGGTCCTTCATGGTGTGCAGCACATATTTCATCCTCCAGTCAGGCTTGCCGCCTGGCCGGATGGAGACGAACGCACCCGCTTGGTGTTCATTGTGAAAGACATTGAGAAGCCATTGATCGAAGGACTTTTCCGTGCCTTTACCGATCAGCTCACCGGAGGGGCAGACGCCTTCACCGACAAGACGCTCTCGCTCAACAGGTAAACGGCATCATGACGCTCAAACTGTATGGACTTTCGAAGTGCTCCACCTGCCAGAAGGCAGTTGATTGGCTCGACGAGCACAAGATCAAGCACAGCTTTTCAGACGTGAAGGACAATCCCATCACCAAGGATCAGGTGGCGACCTGGTCCAAGGCGTTGGGCGGCTGGGAGAAGATGATTAACAGGGCCGGCTACACCTGGCGCGGCTTGCCGCCGGAAAAGACGGCCAGCCTCACGGAGGCCAAGGCAGTCGCTCTCGCCGTGGAGAATCCCTCGCTGATCCGCCGTCCGCTGATCGAGCACAAGGATGGCAGCGTCACCGTGGGCTTCTCGAAGAAGATCCAGGAATTGCTGGCCTAAGTAGAAATGGCTGGGGTTTTCCGGCCATTTTCAGTATCGGAAGATCAGCCGCGCACCAGAGGCCGCGTCATGCAGGTGGGGCCGCCCTCGCCCTTGCGGCAGATGTCATAACCCTTGATGACGTCCACTTTTACGCCGGCGGCTTTCATGCGGCGCTCGGTTTCAGGGTTACCTTCCACCATCAGTGCATGTCGGGGCCCGAGCGCCAGAACATTGCAACCCATCGTGTCGAATTCCTCAGCAGGTACTTCCACGAACTTGATCCCGCGAGATTCAAGAAACTCAATCTGACGCGCCGCCATCAGCGGCGGATAGACCACAGCCAAGTCATGGTCGAGCGGCGAAAGGCATGACATGAGGTGGAACACGTCAGACCGGCCTTTGTAGTGCGGCATGTCGAACCACAGGATTTCAACGTCAGGCCCTGCCAGTTCGCCGAGCTGGCGCAGGCCTTCAAGGTTGGTGCGGTAACCGACACCGGCCAGCAGCGTGTAACGGTCTACCCAGACAAGGTCACCCCCTTCTACCTTGCCTTCGCCGGTGATTTCACCCGCAATCGGGAAACCGAGCTTTTCAAGGGCGGCACCATTCACGGAGGATTCCATGCGGCGCTGCGGCTTGCCCATGCGCGGCTTTACCAGACCCCGCGGCGTGATGATGAGGGCATCATGCGTATATATCGAGTCGAGGGTGAGCCCCTCGGCAGCCGGAAGTTTGATTACCTCCGCGCCTGCGGCAGCGAGAATCTGCTCTACGGCCTTGTATTCCGCCCTTGCATTGGCGAGGTCTGGTCTCGAATGAAAGTTGAGGTCTTTCCACTCGGCATCGATCTTCGCATCGCTCACGAAGGCCGACTCCACGTCGCGGATCGCGACCTTCTTGAGTGCACCCCAGTTGTTGAAGGCGCCGAAATCGAAACTCATGTCCGTTTGATCCTGAATATGAGGGCCTCGCCGTCTTTCGCTAGTTCCAGAAGCGTATGGCCCTGCTCGTTGCAGAAGTGAGGCATGTCTATTGCGGACATGGGGTCCGTGGCAATCACCTTGAGAACCTCCCCAGGCTGCATGGCCAAAAGGCGCTTCCTGGCCTTCAGTACCGGCAGCGGACAGATGAGGCCTGAGAGATCCAGCGTGATTTCAGAATGATTTTCAGACATGGCTGGGGTAAAGCTTAGCATTGCGCCCTCAGGAGATACACCCTTGCCAGACCTCCTCACCAAACTCTCTTTCCACGGCACGGTTGAACAGTTACTTGCGAATCCGGAGCGGGATACGGGACTGGAAAAACAACCTGTTCCAGAGGTCCGTCTCCTGTTCTCCGGGGTTGAGGGCGATTGCCATGGCGGCCTCACCCGCAAGTCCGACAGCCGCATGCTGAAGCAGTTCAAGCGCGGCACGCCTGTGAGGAACGCCCGGCAACTCTCCGTCCTCTCAGCGGAAGAACTGGCTGAGGTGGCGGCACGCATGGAAATTCCTGAGGTGAAACCTGAGTGGGTTGGTGCCAATCTGGTGGCGCGCGGCATTCCGGACCTGACGCTTCTGCCGCCATCATCCCGGCTGCAGTTTTCCTCTGGCGCCATGATCGTCGTCGATATTGAAAACCACCCCTGCCGTTACCCGGCAGATATCATCCAGCGCTACAACCCCCAGCAGAAGATGGGTTTTGTGAAGGCAGCCATGCATAAGCGGGGCATCGTCGCGTGGGTTGAGGCGGAGGGCATTGTCCGTCTTGGCGATTCCATCACGGTCTGGATTCCGCCGCAGCGCATTTATTCACACGCATGAGGATTGCTGCCGTCATTATCGCCGGTGGCCGATCCTCGCGCATGGGGCGTGAGAAGGCTTTCGAGCAGGTGGGACATCATTCGATCCTTGAAAGAACCATGCTCCGCCTTCGGTCACAGGCGGAAACCCTGGTAATCAACGCGAATGGTTACGCCGGGCGATTCGGGGAAGCAGGCCTTGCCGTTATCCCGGACCGGCGTGACGATCTGGGCACGCCACTTGCCGGGCTTCACACCGCCTTGAGTCTTGCGGATATGGAGGGCTTCGATGCTGTCCTCACGGTTCCCTCAGACTGCCCATTTCTGCCGGATAATCTTGCTGCACGGCTGGTCCAGGCCAAGGCCTTGGCGGCGATTGCAGCCTCTGGCGGTCAAGCACATTTCGTCACTGGGCTCTGGCGGCCGGTTCTGCTCCAACAGCTTCAAAAAGCGCTGGACCGGCCAAATCTGCCCCGGTTGCAGGATTGGGCACGAGAGGTAGAGGCGGCGATAGTTGAGTGGGCTGTGCAGCCTTATGATCCCTTCTTCAACGTCAACACGGTGGAGGAGCTTGCCGAGGCCAACCGGATTGCGGCAGAGTTTCGCGCATGAACAAGGTCATCGGCGTTGCTGGGTTTAAGAATGCGGGGAAGACCACGCTGGTGGAGAAGCTGGTGGTTGAGCTTACTGGGCGCGGCTGGCGCGTCTCCACCGTGAAGCATGCGCATCACTCCTTCGATATCGATCATGAGGGTCGGGACAGTTTCCGGCACCGCAAGGCAGGCGCTTCGGAAGTGGCCGTCGTTTCGCGGCATCGCTGGGCGATCATCCATGAATCACGGGCGGAGGAAGAACCACCCCTTGCGGACATCCTCGCCAAGCTTGCACCATGTGATCTGGTGATCGTGGAAGGCTATAAGCGCGATTTCCATGATAAGATCGAAGTGCGGAACCTAGAGTTATCTCACCCGAAACTTGCCGGAGATGACCCGACCATTATTGCTGTGGCTGCCGATGGGCCCGTTCTGGATGCGCCGGTTCCCGTTTTCAGCCGGGATGACGTATCAGCACTGGCCACCTTCATCGAGAAGCATAAGGGGCTGTCATGAAGCCCGAAGAGGTTGTGTCCTTTTGGGAACAGGCCGGGGAAAACCGCTGGTTCTTCAAGGACCCGGCATTTGATGGAGCCTTGAACGTCCGCTTTGGTTCTGCGCTGTCTGAAGCCCGGCAGGGTGCCTTTGACCATTGGGGCGATACACCGGAGGGGGCGCTGGGGCTGGTGCTGCTGTTGGACCAGATTTCACGTAACGTCCACCGTGGTAGCCCGCTTGCCTTTGCGGCGGATGCCAAGGCGCTGTTCTTCGCCAAGGAGTGGATCAGCCGTGGCTATCACCGGAAACTTGTGGCGCCCCGGGCGCAATGGCTGCTCATGCCGTTTGAGCATGCGGAGAACCTTGAATGTCAGCATCGGTCTGTAGCCCTGTTCGAGAGCCTGGGGCTTGATCGACTGGTGTTCTGGGCGAGGCTGCATATGGACATTATCGTCCGTTTTGGACGATTTCCCCACCGGAACGTCGTGCTGGGCCGGGTATCCACCCCGGAGGAACGGGCCTTCCTGAAGGCTGGTGGATTTGCTGGCTAGTGTCGGATTCTGCCCTGCCCCGGTCGTTCCGCCTCACGACTGTTGAATTTGCCTCACTAATGTGCGCTCAATTCAACGGGCTCTTGAGGAATTGACACATGAAGTCACATGCGCGCGTGGTCGTCATCGGCGGTGGCGTGGTTGGCGTTGGTACGCTCTACCATCTGGCCAAGAAGGGTTGGAGCGACGTCGTTCTGATTGAACGCAAGGAGCTAACCTCCGGCTCTACCTGGCACGCCGCAGGCCTCTTGCCGTTGTTCAACCTTTCTTACTCGGTTGGTCAGATCCACAAATATTCCGTCAAGCTATATGACTCGCTTGAAGCTGAAACGGGCCAGCATGTTGGTTTGAAGAAAGTGTCAAACATCCGTCTCGCCCGAACCAAGGATCGCTGGGACGAATTCATGTATTACGCAGGTGTCGCTGAAACCATCGGCGTCAAGGTGAATATGCTGACCCCTGCACAGGTTAAGGAGATCTGGCCGCTGTGCGAAACCGCTGGACTGATCGGCGCTATCCAGCATCCTGATGACGGCTATGTGCAGCCCGCCGATTTGACCCAGGCCATGGCCAAAGGCGCCCGCGCGCGTGGAGCTGAGATATACCGCAATACGACCGTCACCGGCATCGAGCAAAAGCCCAATGGCGAGTGGATCGTGAAGACCGACCAAGGTGACATCACCTGCGAACATGTCGTCTCAGCGACCGGCAATTTCGCCCGCAAGACGGGCGCCATGGTTGGCCTCGACATCCCCGTGATCCCCGTCGAGCACCAGTACATCGTCACTGAGCCGCACCCTCTCATCAAGGAGCGCCAGGCCAAGGGCCTGCCGGAAATGGGCGTGCTACGCGAAGCCGATTCTTCCTGGTACATGCGCGAGGAAAATGGCGGCCTGCTGCTGGGCCCCTATGAGCACGGCGCGCCCTGTTGCTATGTGGATGGCCCCTCGGACCAGAGCGAATATGAACTGTTCCAGGAAGATCTGGACCGGCTTGCTCCGCACATCGAAACAGCCATAGCGCGTGTTCCGGCCTTTGGTGAGGTTGGCATCAAGAAGGTGTATAATGGCGCTATTGCCTACACTCCGGACGGCTCGCCCATTATCGGACCAGCCTGGGACAAGAAGAACTTCTGGCTGAACGAAGGCCATTCGTTTGGCGTCACAGCATCCGGTGGCGCCGGTTGGCAGCTTGCCGAATGGATCGTCGAAGGTGAACCCTCAATCGACATGATGGGCGTTGATCCCCGCCGCTTTGGTCCCTACGCGACGCGTGGTTACCTGAAACAGAAGAATGAAGAGGCCTATGCCAACGTCTTCACCCCGCATTATCCGGATGAGGAACGTGCCGCCGCGCGTCCTCTGAAGCGCACCCCGGTCTATGACCGCATGAAGGATCTGGGCGCAGTGTTCGGTTCCGTCTATGGCTGGGAACGTCCAGGCTGGTTCGCGCCAAAAGGATACGCGCTCACCAAGGAAGAGCTCGCAAGCCCCGATGTTCTGACCAACCACAACCACGCTCCGGCCACAGAGGATGGCCGGATCGTCGAGAAATGGTCGTTCCGCCGCTCCAACTACTTCAGTTTCGTGGGCGAAGAGTGCCGCAACGTGATGAACAATGTTGCGATCCAGGATATGTCGGCCTTTGCCAAGATGGAGGTGTCGGGTCCTGGTGCACGCGAATGGCTTGAGTCCATTCTTGCCAACAAGATTCCGAAGAAGATGGGCCGTATCGCGCTCTGCCATCTGTTGACACCGCGCGGCGGGGTGCGTTCGGAATTCACAGTGTATGAATGGGCTCCGGGACGTTTTTATCTGGTGTCCGCCGGCGCTTACGAGCGTCACGACCATGACTATCTGAGAAAGCTCTGCCCGACGGATGGATCGGTTCGCCTTAATGCCATCACGACGCGTTTTGGCGTGCTGGTGCTTGCTGGCCCGAACTCGCGCAAGGTACTCCAGAAGCTTACCGATTCCGATCTCTCAAACGAAGCCTTCCCCTGGCTTTTCGGCAAGGAGATCAGTGTGGGGCAGTGCACGGCGCATGCGCTGCGCGTGAACTTTGTCGGCGAACTCGGCTGGGAATTCCACCACCCGATCGAACAGCAGATTGCACTCTTCGATCTTCTTATGGACGCAGGCAAAGAATTTGGCATTCGCCCTTATGGCATCAAGGCCATGTCGTCGCTGTCGATCGAAAAGAGCTATCGGCTCGTACCGCGCGAACTGTCGATCGAGTATAACGCATATGAATCAGCTCTTGACCGTTTTGTTCATCCTTCGAAGGGTCAGTTCATTGGCCGCGATGCATTGGTCGCTGCCAAGGAGAAAGGCCTCAGCTGGAACTTCGTGACTATGGAAGTTCACGGCGTAACGGATAAGGACTCGGATGCCCGTGGCTCTGAGCCTCTTTACCGCGACGGCAAGCTTGTTGGTCGTGCTACCAACGGGGGCTTCGGTTTCCGTGTAAACAAGTCGCTGGCCCTTGGCATGGTGCATCCCGAACATGCCTTGCTGGGCACTGAGCTCGAGATCAAGATTCTTGGCAAACTGTTCAAGGCGACAGTTATTGCTGAAAGCCCCTATGATCCGGAGAACAAGTCGCTTCGCGCTTGATCCTTTCAGGGATTGCGGAATAAGGCCGGGCTTTGCCCGGCCTTTTCATTTTCCGCTTCTGGCGTTGCAGGCGGCGCTGCCACCGGGCAAATACGATCAGGGATGGGAGCGAATCAGTCGAAGCCGAATGCGCGGGGCATCAACCGGATATGAAGCAGGCGTTGTCTTTGTGCTGTTGGCCACGGTGGGGTGGAGCCTTGCCGGTGTTTTCGTGCGCTTCATGCCGGGGCTTGATGGTTGGCAGATCAACTGCTGGCGTGGCTTCTGGATGTCAGTGTTTCTGCTGGCCTATCTCGTTGCCGTCTATGGCCGTGATACAGGCCGGAAATTCCGCGAAATTCCCCTTTTTGCCCTGCTCGCCACCGCTTTATTCTTCACGGCGGGCTCAACGCTTTATGTCACCTCATTGACACTTGCCGGAACTGCAACTGTCTCAGTGATAGGGGCTTTGTCTCCCATCTTCGCGGGGCTTCTGAGTCCCTGGATCACCTCGGAACGGCCAACGATTGCGTCGTGGTTTGCCGCTTTCATGGCCCTCGTTGGCGTGGGCGTCATTGCCTGGGACAATGTTTCCGCCGGTAATCTGATCGGGATACTTGTGCCCCTTCTGGTGCCACTCTCATTCGCTGCGCAGACGGTCATGCTTCGCCGCTATCGCGGTCTTGACATGGTGCCTGCGATTTGTGCTGGCGGCTTCATCACATTTGCGGTGGCTGGGGTGTGCGGCTTCTTGTTTGCTGGCCACCCTGGTGGTGGCTTTCAGGTATCGTTTGAAAATCTCTTGCTGCTGGCGCTGATGGGGCCGCTTCAATTGTCGATTCCCCTTATTTTTTATGCGAAGGGCGCGAGGAGTGTGCCGGCCGTTACGCTCACCCTGATTGTCATGCTTGACGCGGTGCTGAACCCGTTCTGGAGTTGGCTGGGCGTGGGAGAAATGCCGACGCAGTCTGCGTTTGTCGGTGGCGCCATCATTATCGGTGCGGTGCTGATGTCCATTTTTGGCGACCGCTGGTTGAATCGTGACCAGGGAAAAACGAATTGATGCAACGTTCAACTGCAACGCTCATTGGCTTTACCGCGGTTCTCATGTGGGCACTGCTTGCCCTCATGAGTGCGGCGAGCGGCAAGGTTCCGCCCTTTCAGTTGGCGGCAATGACCTTTCTGGTTGGCGGCCTCATGGGTGCTGTTACCTGGCCGTTCCGAAAAGGGGCCGTTGCCTCACTACGTCAGACTTGGCAGGTTTGGCTTGTAGGGGTCGGCGGATTGTTCGGCTATCATCTGGTCTATTTCAGCGCCATTCGCGCCGCTCCGCCGGTGGAGGTGAGTCTCATCGCCTATCTCTGGCCGTTGTTTCTGGTGGTATTTTCGGCCTTTCTACCAGGAGAAAGGCTAAAGCTGCACCATCTCATTGGCGTGGCGCTGGGCCTCATCGGTGCGGCTGTTATCATAACAGGGGGTCAGGGCTTTTCGCTTTCGGGCGGGGTCAAGATGGGTCATGTGCTGGCCTTCGCCTGCTCGCTCATCTGGTCCGGTTATTCGGTTCTCTCTCGCCGGTTTGGGCAGGTTTCAACTGATGTGGTGGCCGGTTTCTGCCTCATCACGGCGCTGCTCTCCGCGATCTGCCATGTTTTATTCGAAACAACCGTGTGGCCTGAAAATGCGACGCAATGGGCTGCTGTGCTGGCCCTCGGGTTGCTGCCTGTTGGAGCCGCGTTCTACACGTGGGACTATGGCGTGAAGCACGGTGACATCATGGTGCTGGGCGCTGCCTCTTATGCCTCCCCT